>DAHWHN010000025.1 GCA_027335685.1 Acidimicrobiaceae bacterium | reverse complement strand
CAGAACCGTTACTAGGCCGGGAAGCCTCCTGTGTTCTGCCAGTAACCGGGGGTACCACTGGCTCCGACTCCGCCGGTAGCAAGTGCCCCCGCTGCGGAGCAAGAAGTCGACTTGGTCGAGGCGTACCATGCGTAGAAGGTATCCGGCGTTGAAGGTACTGTACCGCCGACGCGTCCGGTGCTCTACTCCGCGGCAATCACGTAGCAACGATCGCTTCCGTTCCACGCTGCCATCACGATGTTATTCGCATCGATATAGTCGACATTGATAACACCGGATGCCGATGAGACGGAAGAACTTCCGGACGTGTACTTGAGACCCGTCCCTTCCTGGGTGATGTTAGAGACTGCCGTTCCGTTAAGGATTCCCGAGTAGCTCCCGTTGTTCGTCGTGTAGTACGTCTCCGCGCCGGTCAGTGCCGTCTGGAGGTTCGACGAGGCGGCGGTGTTCGTCGCGCTCTTCGTGACCGTCAGGAATGTCGGGATCGCAATGGCGAGAAGGATGCCGAGGATCAACAGGACGACGAGGAGCTCGATGAGCGTGAAGCCCCCGTCTACCGGCTCCTCCCGGTCCTCTCGCAGCCGCTTCAGGTAGGTACGCAACGCTCCTCCAAGGGTTCGGTCGATGTGCAGGTGCTCTACGTCTAACGACACGTCTGGTGAGGTCTTTAGCTACTCCTCGCGCGATCGACGCTGGCGCGGCACGCGGCCGGTCAACCTGTCTGCCCAGCTCGAGGACGATGTACGGGTGCTCAGTCGCGCAGCAGGTACTCGCTCGTCGGTGTCAGGACCGAAGGTCCTGTCACCGTCGTGCCCGGCAAGCTCGACGCCGCTGCGGTCGAGTAGGTCATCGAGAAGGCGTTGGTCGCGGAGAACGACGTCCCGGCGAGCACCTGGCCCGTCATCGTCCCCTCGACGGAGAAGTCGACCGTCCCGGGCGTGTAGAGCAGGGTGTCGACGCCAGAGGTGAAGTCGGTCGAGTTCGTCAGGCTGATCGCGGTCGAGGAGGACGAGAGCGCGAGGATCGAGAGGTCCTGCGTGCCCAATCCCGCCGACGGCTGCCAGACCATCGAGCCGTAGTCCTGGAAGGTGTTGACGACGACGGCGACGTTCGCCGACATGTTGAACGTGCTGCCCGCGACGGTCCCTCCGGGCTCGACGAGGCTCGATCCGATGTTGTCCGCATTGCACGTCGGAGCGTCGACGACGATCGGGAAGCTTGCCTGGTCGACGTCCTCGACGAACGGGCTCGGCAGGTGCTGCTCACCCTTGCCGGGCACGTAGACGTACTGGTCCACGAAGTAGGTCGAGCAGCTCGTCGTCGCGCCGGTCAGCGGGTCGACGCCGGGCACGGGGATGACCGTGTACCCCTTGGCCTGCCACTGCGCAACCGTCGGGTCGAGCGTCGGGAACGCCGGGGCGGGCGGCATCGACATGTTCGCGATCGAGGCGTCGTCGGGGTACTGGGCACCGCCGATGGTCGCCTTCGCGGTCTGGAGGATTCCCCCGGTCGCGTACGCGTTGCCGCCGATCGTCACGGGGTTGTTGCTGAGGTCGATGCTCCCCCCGGTCGCGTACGCGTTGCCGAGGATCTGCCCGCCGCTCGACATGTCGATCGACCCACCGATCGCGGTCGCCGTGCCGCCGATCACCGCGCTGTTCGTGACGCTGATGTCTCCCTCGGCCGTGAGCGAGCCGGTGATGTCACAGCCCGAGGACAAGGCGAGCGGCGTCGTCGCCGTGAGCACGCTCCCCTGGTCGAGAACGGTGTTCGTGCACTGGAAGGTCTGCCCCGAGTAGAGGTTCGCCGGCTGACCGGACGCGCTCTTGTAGACCGACGCGTCGACGCTCAGGGGCATCGTGCCGGGCGTCATGATCGCGTAGTCGTACGCCGGGGCGAGCGGGTTCGTCGCCGCGAGCTGCACACGCTCGCGCATCGCGACGGTCCCGCCGCCGGGTGCGGCCCCGACCGACGTGAGCGTCGCCTCGGTCGGCGTCGACGACGTCCCGAGCTCGCTGCCGACCGGGTTCCCCGCCGTGCAGGGCAGCGCCGTGCTCCCGGCCATATAGCTCACGGTGACCGCGTAGCTCTGGCCGCTCGCGCCAGTCGTGCCCGACACGCTGCACGGCAGGCTCACGGCCGAGGGCGCGTTCTCCATCTGGTCGAAGCTCGCCGCGATGCCGCTCTCGGCGACGAGGCGCGCAGAGGTGTTCGCCTGGTAGCCGTAGGACGTGCTCGCGCTCGAGCGGGTCGATGCGAGCGAGACGGTGACGAGGCCGACCAAGAGGAAGGAGATCGCAAGCACCATGACGAGGATGCTCCCCTCGTCATCCCGGCAGCCGTGACCACCCTGCGGACGGTTCAACCACCTGGCCATGACCGCACCTCCTCGTGTCCGGGAGCCGACCGACGACGCGCCGTTCCGCTCAGCACGTCGCACCCGGCGGCGTTGCGTACTGGGTGTCGAGCGCTGCGATGCTCGACGAGACGGGCACGGCGACCGAGCCGGGTCCGTGCCCGCTCGAGACTGTGAGCGACACGTCGAGCACGGTCGGTGCGACCGGAGCCGCCGGCGACGTCGTGCTCGACGTGGATGTCGTGGATGTCGTGGACGAGGTCGTGGTCGTGGTCGGCGACGAGGTCGTCGTCGACGACGGAGCCGTCGTCAGGGAGAAAGGCAGCGGGCTCACGATCGACGCCGCGACGGGGTTCCACGGGCTCGGCGCGACCGGCCCGGACGCCACAGGTGTCCAGGTCTGCTCCTCGAGGACGCCACCGAGGACTTGCCACTGCACCCACTGCTGGACACCGAAGGCGCAGCTGTCGACGCGCACGGCTGCGCCGGTGCCACCACCGTTGCAACTGTCTCCCGGCGAGGCGACAGCTGCTGACGTCGGAAGGCAGATCTGGCTAGCCGAGCCCACTTCGACCTCGATGCTCTGCAGCGCAAGGCGTGCGGCTGCGGTCGCGGTCGTGACACTCGTCGTCGTGGTCGAGGCCGTCCCGGCGGCCGTCACGAAGGGCAGCACGATCGAGAGCGCGATCGCCGTGACGAGGAGGGTGACGAGCAGCTCGACGAGGGTCGTGCCCTCGTCCCGGCAACCCGGGCGGCATCGTGGCCGCACCGTCGCCGCTCGCGACGCCGACCGCTCCGTCCGCCGCCGCACCGTCGCCGCGCGCGACGCGGACCGGTCCGTCCACCGCCGCACCGTCGTCGCGTTCGCCGGGCTCATCGGGGCGCGATCTGCAGCTCGCCGGACACCGACTCGGTGCCGCCCGCAGCTCCGGTCCAGCTGACGACGACCGTGACGTCGAGCAGGTTCGTCTCCGGCCCGCTCGTGACGAGGGTCTCCGACGTACGCGTCGTGTAGGTCACGCCGCCGAGGACCGCCTGGGTCGGCGACGGCGCGGACGGTGGCGGCCCGGCTGACGCGTAGGGAAGCGCCTGGACGCTCGCCTCCGCCGCGCCGAGGAGCCCTGTCGCGACGGAACGCTCGCGCGACACCGTCGCCGCACGCAGCGCGTAGAGCATCCCCGCCCCGACGGCGACCAGCACCACCGCGAGCAGCGCCATCGACACGAGCACCTCGACCAGGCCGAAGCCGTCGTCGGTCCCGTGCTCGACAGCGCGGGCGCGCGACGACCGAGCCCACCGGGGCACGACTGGCGCGACCATCGGCGCCCGGCCCTAGCCCGACGTCGTCGGCGCGACGCCCGTCGCGGCAACCGAGCCGGGCGTGGGAGCGACGTAGGTCGTGTAGGCCGTAGCCCCGATCGAGGCCGTGTAGCTCGCGTTCCCCGCGCTGAGCACGCTCGTCGTGCCGGAGAGGTCGAGCGTCTGGATCGTCAGCAGGCGCGGGAGCTGGTAGAGACCCGCGACGAACGCGAGCAGCGCGTCGTGGCCCCCGGCGACGCTCATCGAGACGGGGATCGTCGAGTACCCGGTCCCCGCCGAGACGACGTTGTCGTCGGTGATGCTCTGGAGCGTGACGTTGTCCTGGACTGCGAGACGGTAGACCTGCTCGACGAGGCTCGGGGCATCCGGAGCGGTCGGGATCGCCTGTGCGAAGTGCGCGAGGAACGGGCTCGCGATCCGGACGCGCGTGGCGTCGGCCCGCAGCATCGCGAGCTCGGCGGTGAGGGATGCCTCCGTCTGGCGCTGGCTCGCCTGCTGGGCTCGGACGCTCGCGAGCTTGGTGCTCTCGGGGGACATCCACGCGAACCACCACGCAAGGACGAGGACGAGGACGGCGACGAGCGAGCCCCAGACTCGAGGGCGCTTGAGGAGCTGGCTGTTCACACTGGTCACTTCGTGCTCACCTCGAACTCGTGGAGTCGTCCCGTATGGATGGCGCCCGTGATCCCGAGCTGCGCGCTGAAGGCGATCCCGCTGCCGTTCCCACCGCCTTTCACCGACGTCGCCGGCGCGCTGTTCGTCACGCCGGAGTACTGCTCGATCACGAAGCGCTTCGAGCCGACCATCGCGTCGAACCACTGCTGGAACGACGGGAAGCCCGGAGCCTGGAACGACAGGTTCACCGTTCCGATCGTGGCGGAGGGTGACGGCAGGGCGGAGGGCGGCGCAGTCCGAGCCCCGGCTGTCGTCGTCGCCGACGTCGTCGAGGCGGGCGGGACGACGACCGAGCCCGAGAAGCCGGTCGCCGCGACCTGGAACGGCGTGTACGCGACGAGAGCCGAGAGCACACCTGGCCAGTTCACCTCGTGGCTCACGAGGGGTTGGGCGAGAGCCTCGTCGGAGGAGATCGCGGCGTTCTGACGGGCGACGAGGTCGTAGCGGGGGATCTCCCGGTTCAAGATCGCGATGGAGCCGTCGAGGTTCTCGACGCCGGTCTCCGCCTTGTGAACCTGGAGGTAGCGGAGCGCACCCCCGGCGACGAGGCCGAGCACGACGACGCCTGCGGCGACGCCGATCCACCGCTCGGCCTGCCGCGTCCTCTGGCGCGCGACGGTCTCGGGCGGCACGAGGTCGAGGGCCTTGCGGCCACCGGGCTCGGCCAGCGCGAGCCCGAGCACCACCGCCCCCGTGGAGGCGAGGCGGAGGAGGTCGACGTCGACCTTTCCGGTGTCGAGACGCTCGACGCAGTTGCCCGACGAGACCGTCGCACGCGTCTGGTGCTGCAGGCGCTCGAGGAACCCGCCGAGCATCGCCCCGCCGCCGGTGAGCACGATGCGCCGGACCTCGCCGCGGCCGTCGAGGGTCGCGAAGTACTCGATCGAGCTCCTGATCTCGGCGAGCAGGCTCGCCGAGCCGTCACGCGCGGCGGCGATCGCCTCGGGGGGGACCCGTGCGGCGACACCGGCGGTGGCGCCGAGACGGCGCTTGACGGCCTCGGCATCGGCGAAGGGCAGGTCCAGAGCCGCCGATATCGAGCGCGTCACCGTGTTCCCGCCCCCGGTGATCGTGCGGACGAAAAGCGGCTCGCCGCGCTCGTGGACGACGACCGTCGTGAGCTCCGCGCCGACGGCAACGACGGCCTCGGGCCCGTCGTCGACCGCGGCGGGATCGACGAGAGAGCGCAGCAGTGCGAGCGAGCCGAGGTCGACGCCGACCACGGTGACGCCGGCGGCGCTCGCGGCGTCGACGACCGACTCGACGAGGTCACGGTGCGCCGCCGCAACGAGGACGCGCACGTCCGAGCTCATGCTCCCGTCGGCCGAGCGCCGTGTCGACAGACCGGTCGCGCGCGCCGAGAGCAACGTCCTGTCCGCAGGGAAGGGCAGCAGGTCCGGGCTCTGGAGCTGGACCGCCGTGTCGAGCTCGGCGTCGGAGACGGCCGGCATGTCGACCTCGCGGATGATCGCCCGGAGACCGGCGACGTTGACCCGGGCGCGCAGCTCGCCTGCACCGCGGCTCGCCTTGAACCCGCCCTTCGCGATGCAGCCGAGGATGGCGGCGCGCACCGCCGACTTGTCGGCGACCATGCCGTCGACGACGGCGCCGTGCGGCAGGGGCGCCTCCGCGTAGCGGACGAGCCGGGGACGTCCGCGCTCGACCACGAGCTCGGCCATGCGCACGGCGCCCGAGCTGATCTCGACCCCGAGACTGGGCTTCATCCTCGTCCCCTCCTGGGCACTTGATTTAATTGCACATCTTGTGCAGATTCGTGGGCGGCCGTCACGACGCTCAGCCTCCCGGCGTGAGGAGCTTCACGTAGTCGAACATCGGCAGGTACAAGCTGACGACGATCGTCCCGACGCAGGCTCCCATGAACACGATGAGGGCAGGCTCGAGCAGCGACGTGAGGCTGCCGACCGTCGCGTCGATCTCATTGTCGTAGAACGTGGCGACGCGACCGAGCATGTCGCCCACCGTGCCGGACTCCTCGCCCGTCTCGACCATCTGGTTGACCATCGAGGGGATGACGGGGAACGCCGCGAGCACGGCCCCGAGCGAGCGACCCTCGCGCACTCCGGCTTGCGCGTCGCGGGCGGCCTTCGCGACGACGCGGTTGCCGACGTTCTCGGCCGTGATCTCGAGTGCCTCGATGATCCCGATCCCGGCCTGCAAGAGCACCGACAGCGTGGAGGCAAAGCGCGAGATCGCGATCTTCAGCGACAGCGTGCCGAACACCGGGACACGCAGCTTGGCCCTGTCCCAGATGTCGCCTCCGGAGTCCGTGCGCTTCCAGCGCAGGACCCCCATGACGATGAGCACGAGGGCGGCGACGATGGCGATCGACCAGACGCTCGCGACCGTGTTCGAGATGCCGATGACGATCCGGGTCGGCGTCGGGAGCTTGCCGTGCAAGGTGGCGTAGAGGTGCTTGAAGGTCGGGACGACGAAGACCATCATCGCCGCGACGATCACGACGACGACGCAGACGACGACGATCGGGTAGGTGAACGCCGAGCGCACCTTGCCGCGCAGCTCGACCTGCTTTTCGAGCCGCGCGGCGAGCCGGAGCAGCACGGAGTCGAGCTGCCCGCTCGCCTCGCCGGCCCGGACCATCGAGACGTAGATCGGCGTGAAGATCTTCGGGTGCTTCTCGAGCGAGCTCGAGAAGGACGAGCCGCGCTCGACCTCCGAGCGAACCTCGAGCACCGCTTCCCGGAGCGGCTTCGACTCGAGCTGCTCGGCGAGCACGCTGAGCGCACGTACGAGCGTCAGCCCCGCCGCGATCATCGTCGCGAGCAGGCGGCTCATCGTCGCGACGTCCTTCAGCCGCACCCGGTCGGTGATGCCGGGGATCCTGATGTCGCCGTGCAGGTCGACCGAGGAGCCCTGCTTGATCTCGATCGGCAGGTACCCCATGTCCCGCAGCCGTGTCGCCACGAGCGGGACGCTGTCCGCATCGAGCTTGCCCTTGATGAGCTTGCCCTCGCGGTCGCGGACTTTGTAGTCGTAGGTCGTCGTCATCGGCCTCGTCGTCCTCGTCGTCCCAGTCGTCTCAAGACCGCAGGTAGTCCTGGAGCTGCTTCGGATCACGTGACCGGTCGTAGGCCATGGCCTCGGTGATCTTCTCCTCGCTTACGGCGCGCGCGAGCGCCTGGTCCATGGTCTGCATGCCCTCTGATCCTCCGGTCTGCATGAGCGAGTACACCTGGTGGGTCTTGCCGCTGCGGATGAGGTTGCGGATGCCGGCCGTGCAGACCATGACCTCGGCCACCGGCACACGGCCGACTCCGCTCGCGGCGAGCACGAGCTGCTGGGTGACGACCGCCTCGAGCGCGCCGGCGAGCTGGATGCGAACCTGGTCCTGCTGGCTCGGAGGGAAGACGTCGATCATGCGGTCGATCGTCTGGGGGGCGTCCTGGGTGTGCAAGGTCGCGAACACGAGGTGGCCGGTCTCGGCGGCGGTGAGCGCCGTCGAGATCGTCTCGAGATCGCGGAGCTCGCCGACGAGGATGACGTCGGGGTCCTGGCGCAGCACGTGCCGCAGGCTCTCGGCGAAGGACTCCGTGTCCTGGCCGACCTCACGCTGGTTGACGATCGACTGGCGGTGACTGTGGAGGAACTCGATCGGGTCCTCGACCGTCATGATGTGCAGCGGCTTCGTCCGGTTGACGATGTCGACGATCGACGCGAGGGTCGTCGACTTGCCGGACCCGGTCGGCCCGGTGACGAGGACGAGCCCCCGCCGCAGCTCGGCGAAGGACGCGACGACCTTCGGGATGCCGAGCGACTCGAAGGGAGGGACCTCCGACGGGATCATGCGCAGCACGGCGCCGATCGCGCCACGCTGCTGGAAAACGTTGACACGGAACCGGCCGGAGCCGAGCACCGAGTGCGACGTGTCGAGCTCCTTCGTCGCCTCGAAGCGCTCCCGTTGCGCTTGCGGCAGGATGCTGAAGACCATCCGGCGCAGCTGGTTGTTGTCGAGCGGGCTCATCCCCGCGATGCGCCTGATCGAGCCGTCGATGCGCAGTGCGGGCGGGAAGCCCTCGGCGAGGTGGAGGTCGGACGCGCCGTTCTCGACGGCGAAGACGAGCAGGCTGTCGAGGTCGAGCCGAAGCGCTGCACCCGAGATCCCCAGGACCTCGTCGGCAGCGGTCGTCGCGGTCGCCGGAAAGCCGACCGGCCCCACGGGCGCGGGTACGCCCTGGCTGGCAGGGACGGCACCTGGACCGGTGCTCGGTGCGGCACCGCCGGGAGCCGGCGGCGTGTGAGGAGACGTGGCCGGCGACCCCGGGGCGGCAGCGGAACCCGGCGTGTTCGGCTCGCCGGCCGGCTCCCGGCCCGCACCGTCGCCCGCCTGCCCGGGCTGTCCGACCGGGCCGTTGTCCGGCTCGACGGGGAGCTGCGGGCCGAACCCGGGGTCCGGCGCACCGAGGGCGGCGAGTATGTCCGGCTGGGATATCGCCGTCGACGCGACGGTCTGGACCGGCGGGCTCACGGCGGCAAGGAACGCGTCGGGGTCGTCGAGCAGGCGATCGACGACCGACGGGTCGACGAGCACGCAGCCCGCGAGTCCCCGGTCGAGCGAGCCTGCGAGCGCGCGGAGCTCGCTCACGCCGAGCGGCTCCGCGCTCGCGATCACGATGCGGCCGTCCTCGATCCGGTAGCCGACCGAGCGGTAGCGGTGCGCGACCTCCGACGGCACGGCCACGAGCGCGTCGGGCGTCGGCGGCTGCGCGTGGACGTCGACGGCTCGCACGCCGGAGATCGCGGACAGGCACTCGAGACCGTCTCCCATCGGGACGAGGCCCTCGCCCGCGAGCACGGTCAAGATGGGCGTACTCTCTGTCGCGCAGCGCGCAAGCGCACGCTGCGCGTCCTCGCGGCTCAACCGGCCGCTCGAGACGAGCGCGTCCGCGACGCTCTGGGACCACTTCGACACCGTGCGCAGGTCGAGACTCATACGATCACCCTCAGGATCTCCTCGAGGCTTGTGATGCCCAAAGCTGCCTTTCTCAGGCCGTCACGCTCGAGCGAGCGCATGCCCTCGAACACCGCGAGCCGCTTGATCTCCTCGGTGGAGGCACGGGCGAGGATGGCCCGCTCGACCTCTTCGCTCACGGTCATGACCTCCTGGATCGCGACCCGGCCGCGGTAGCCGGTGCGGCCGCACGCCTGGCAGCCCACGGCGCGGCGGAACCGGAGATCGCCGTCTGCCGGCGCGTTGTCCGCGACCCAGCGCGCGGCCTTCAGCTCCTCCGGTGTCGGCTCGTACTCCTCTGCGCAGTTGTCGCACAGCACGCGTGCGAGGCGCTGGGCGAGCACGCAGTCGAGGGCCGAGCAGACGAGGAACGGCTCGACCCCCATCTCGATGAGCCGTAGCGGAGCGCTCGCTGCGTCGTTGGTGTGGAGGGACGAGAGCACGAGGTGGCCGGTGAGCGCCGCCTCGACGGCGATCGTCGCGGTCTCGCGGTCGCGGATCTCGCCGATCAAGATGACGTCGGGGTCGGAGCGCAGGATCGAACGGAGCGCGTTCGCGAAGGTCAGTCCGGCACGCGGGTTGACCTGGACCTGGTTGACGCCACGCAACTGGTACTCGACCGGGTCCTCGACGGTGATGAGGTTGCGCTCCGGGACGTTGAGCTTGTTGAGCGTCGCGTACAAGGTCGTGGACTTGCCCGAGCCCGTCGGCCCCGTCACGAGGATCGTGCCCGAGGGCTTCGTGTAGGACTCCTGGTAGCGGTCGAGCACCTCCGGGTCGAAGCCGAGGCGGGCGAGGTCGAGCGGAGCGGTCGACTTGTCGAGGACCCGCAGGACGACCTTCTCGCCATGGACCGTGGGCAAGGTGGCGACGCGCAGGTCGATCTCGCGCTTTCCCGCATTGAGCGAGATCCGGCCGTCCTGGGGGACGCGGTGCTCCGCGATGTCGAGGTTCGCCATGATCTTCAGCCGCGACGTCACGCCGCTCTGGATCGCCTTCGGCGCGCTCGTGACGTGGTGCAGGACGCCGTCGATGCGGAAGCGGACCTGGAGGTCGTCGGCGGACGGCTCGAGGTGGACGTCCGAGGTCCGCTCGTCGAGAGCCTGGCGCAGGATCAGGTTGACGAACTTCACGATGGGTGCGTCCTCGACGACGGCGTGGAGGTCGTTCAGCTCGCCGAGGGGCGACGCGTCGGCCGCGGCGGCGTTGAGCGCGGCCTTCTGCGCTGCGACGTCCGCCTCGTCGCTGCGCTTGTAGATCCGGAGCAGGTACTCCTCGATCTGGGCCGAGGTGCAGATGACGGTCTCGACCTGCCTGCCGACAAAGGTCCGGACGTCGTCGAGCGCGAACACGTCCGACGGGTTCGCCATCGCGACGACGGGACGGTCACCGCGGTAGCCGATGCCGAGGATGTGGTAGCGGCGCGCGAGCGACTCGGGGAGCATCTCCGCGGCGGACGGGTCGATCATCCAGTTGTTGAGGTCGACGACGTCGAGCCCTTCGACGAGGGTGACCGCCTGCTGGAGCTCCGCGTCGGTGACGAGGCCGAGCTCCGCGACGATCTCGCGCAGCGGACGCCCGGTCGCCTGCTGCTGACGGATCGCGACCTCCATGTCCTGCTCGGAGACCTTGCCGTTCTCGACGAGGACCCGCTCGAGCAGCGGCACGTCGAGCACGAGGTCGGCGTCGGCGATCCCCGGGCCGGTGTGGACGGGCTCGGGCTCGGGCTCGGGCTCCGTGACGAGGACCTCGGTCTCGACGACCGGGAGCTCGATCCGTCGAGGCTCGGCCTCGAGGCGGGCGGCCTCGAGCTCGTTCGCGGCGGCGAGGCGGAGGTCGGGCAGCTCGGCGAGCCAGTCGCTCGAGGACGCTCCCCCGGCGAGCCAGTCGCTCGTCGGGGCAGAGACCGTCGGGACGAGCTCGGACGGCCCGGCCGGGCTCGTGAGCGGGCCGGGTGCGCCCGGGGTCGCGAGCCGTTGGCCCGGGGCGAGGGAGTACGGCTCGCCGAGTGGCTTCGACCGCGTGCGCGGCGGCGTGGTCGCAGGGCCGTAGACGAGGTCGATGCAGCGGTCGACCTGCTCGCGCGTCGCGACGACGATGTGGACGTCGCGCCCGGCGGTCAGGTAGACGTCGTCGAGGATGAAGGAGTCCTCCGGCGTGGCGACCGCGACGATCGCGAGCCCGTAGCGCCAGCCGATCGGGACTGCGTGGTCGCGCCGCGCGCGGTGCTCGGGGAACGAGTCCGCTGCGGTCTTGTCGACGTCGAACACGTCGAGGTCGACGAAGTCGAACCCCGCCCGGAGCGCCGCGATGCGCGCCGTCTCGAACTCCTCGTCGGCCGGTGCGGGCAGACCGACCTCCCCGACTGTCGCCGGTGCGAGCGCGCCCTCCACGCTCTCCACGCTCTCCGGGGTCATCACCACCGCCACACCCCTGGTCTGGCTCGACAAGAGGGGCCGCCCACCCACGGCCCGAGAGCCGGCCGACCCAGCACGAGACGCCGCGACGGCGCGTAGTAGCCTCGGGTGTCGAACAGCGACATCGACTCGGGCCCGAGGGACACGGTGCGCCTCCTGGACGTTCTGACGGCACGAGGTCGGTCGGGGTTGAACGTCGCACACCGCCACGACAGGAGGACGCGCCGCCCGTGAGCGCACTCACGATCGCCGTGTCCGGCGTCGTCGGGCTCGCCGTCGGCTCGTTCCTCACGGTCGTCGTCCACCGGGTCCCTGCCGGCGAGTCGATCGTCGCGCCCGGTTCCCGCTGCCCCTCCTGCGGCACGTCGATCCGTGCCGCGGACAACGTCCCCGTCCTGTCGTACCTGCTGCGCCGGGGACGTTGCCGGAGCTGCGGCGCGCCGATCGGCGCGCGCTACCCGGCGACGGAGCTCGCGACGGCGCTGCTGTTCTGCGCGGTCGCAGCACGCCTGCCGAGCCCCTGGGACGTGCCTGCCTACTGCGTGCTCGCCGCCGGCCTCGTCGCGCTCGCCGCCATCGACCTCTCGCACTTGCGGTTGCCGACTCCGGTCATCCTCGTGACCGGGACAGTCGGTGGGCTGCTCCTCGTCGTCGCGTCGGCCGCGACGCACCAGTGGACGGCACTCGTGCACGCCGCCGCCGCCGGGGTCGCCTGCTTCGTCGTGTTCGCGCTGCTGTTCGTCGCGGCGCGGCGTGCGATGGGCTACGGCGACGTCCGCCTCGCCGCGCTCTGCGGGACCTTCCTCGGCTGGTTGGGCGACCGGGTCGCCCTCGTCGGGGTGCTCCTCGGGATCGTCGCCGCCGGCGCCACAGCTCTCGCGCTGCTCGCCACGGGCCGCGCAGGGCGCAAGGCCCGCCTGCCCTTCGGGCCCTTCCTCGCCGCCGGGACGATCGCCGCCGTGCTGTACGGGCCGACCATCGCCCGGGCCTGGCTCGGCTGAGGACAGCCGACCATGCTGCGAGCCCGGGCGGCGCGTCAGCCGAGGACAGCCTGCGCCATGCCCTGGCGCTGGAGGGTGATGCGGAGGTCGTGGGCGTTCGGCGCGGCGTCGAGCGCCCCGTCGATGTCGATCAGTCCGGCCTTCAGCAGCCCCGTGAGGGACTGGGCAAAGGTCTGCATCCCGTAGTAGTCGCCCTCGGCGACGATGTCGCCGATGTTGCTCGTGTGCGCCGGCTCGACGATGCACTGCTGGATCCTGCCGTTGACCACCATGATCTCGAGCGCAGGAACCCGCGAGCGGCCGTCGGCCGTCGGGATGAGCCGCTGGCAGATCGTCCCGCGCAGGGCGGCAGCGAGCGAGATGCGGGCCTGGCGCTGCTGGCCCGCGGGAAAGAAGTCGATGATGCGGTTGATCGTCTCGACCGAGTCGCCCGTGTGCAGTGTCGAGAGCACCAGGTGGCCGGTCTCGGCGGCCGTCAGCGCCGTCTCGACGGTCTCGGGATCGCGCATCTCGCCGACGAGGATGACGTCGGGGTCCTCGCGCAGCGCGGAGCGGAGCGCCACGATGAAGCTGTCGGTGTCGAACCCGACCTCACGCTGGCTGATGGACGCGAGGTTGTCCTTGTGCAAGACCTCGATCGGGTCCTCGATCGTCACGACGTGGCACTCGCGCGTGTTGTTGATGTGGTCGATCATCGCGGCGAGCGTCGTCGTCTTGCCGCAGCCGGTCGGCCCGGTCACGAGCACGATGCCGCGCGGCTCCTCGGCGAGACGGCGAACCGCCTCCGGCAGGCCGAGGTCGGCGAGCGACTGGGTGCCGGGACGCACGTGACGGAAGACGAGCGAGATCGTCCCGCGCTGGCGGAACGCGTTGACGCGGAACCGCCCGATGTCCGACACCGAGTGTGCGAAGTCCGCCTCGAAGTGGGCGTCGAACTTCGCCCAGAGCCGCTCGCGCATGATCGCCCGGGCGAGGTCCTCCATGTCCTCGGCCTCGATCGAGGGCTCGCCACCGACACGTCGCAGCTCGCCGTTGAGGCGCACCCGCGGCGGCGAGCCGGCCTTTAGGTGCAGGTCCGACCCGCCGATCTCCACCAAGCGACCCAGCAGGCGCTCCAGGTCGTTCTGGTCCATGACACGCCCTCCTCGAGCTGCGCTAACGGTCCCGGTACCAGCGGAGTTGAGCGCTCGCGGCTCGCGCGCCGCCTCGGTACGGGCCGGGAACGGGCCGCGGTCGGCGCCTACGATCGACGCCGGGTCCAGGTCGAGCGCGCGGTCGAGCGGACCCCGGGCGACCCAGGAAGAGAAGGAGCGCTGTGGACAGGACGAGGATCTCCGTGTGCTGCGTGACGGCCGGCCCCCTGCGGCGCGTCGCAGCGATACTCGCCCTGTACCGCCCGGTGGTCGACGAGATCGTCTGCGCGGCGAACAGCCGCTTCTCCGCCACCGAGCTCGCCACGCTCGAGCAAGTCGCCGACCGCGTCGTGCCGTGCGAGATGCGGGCCGACTTCAACCCCGAGCACTACCGCGCCTGGGCCTACGGGCTGTGCACCGGCGACTGGATCGTGACGGTCGACAGCGACGAGGTGCCGAGCGCCGCGCTGCTCGCGGCGCTTCCCGCGCTCGCCGCCCGGCGGGACGTCGTCTCCTACCTCGCGACGTGCCGCTGGCTCTACCCCGACGCGTCCCACGTCCTCGACGAGTACCCGTGGGAGCCGTCGTGGAAGATCGTCATGGTCCGCAACGACCCCGCGACGCTCCACATCAAGGGCGGGGTGCACGAAGGCGTCATGGCGGTCGCGCCGTACCGCTTCGTCGAGCTCCCCGTCTACCACCTGAGCTGCGTCGTGCTGCCCGTCGCGGCACGCCGGGCCAAGGTCGCCTTCTACGACTCGCTCGACGGCCAGCAGCTGCTCGAGGACGGCCGCCGGATCAGCGCGGTCTTCTACCTCCCCGAGGAGCACGCGCGCTTCGAGCCGGCGCCGCTCCCGCCCGAGGACGTCGCCCTCGTCCGCGGCGTCCTCGACGTCGACATCTCGACCGACCGCGTCCTCGAGCGCGACAGCGTGCCGGAGGTGCCCGAGCCCCTCGCCCCCGGCGCCGTCTCCTACGGCGAGATCGCGGCGACCTGGCCCGAGCACCCCTTCGACCCCGGCGCGTACCGGGCCACGCTCGCGCTCCGGCGCGCACGCACGCCGGCGCGCGAGCTCAGCCCGCTCGCCGCGGGCGAGGTCCGGCCGCTCATGGTCGCGGTCCGCAACGACGGCACGCAGACCTGGCTGCGGGACCTGCGCAACCGCGTCGCCCTCGGCTCGCGCTGGCACGCCCGCGCACCGGGCGGCGGCGCCGGCGAGCTCGTCGCCGACGGCCAGCGCTCGGTCTTTGCCTCCGACGTCCGCCCCGGCGACGAGCTGCTCCAGCCCCTTGCGGTCGAGGCCCCGGCCGAGCCGGGCCGCTACGTGCTCGTCCTCGACCTCGTCGAGGAGCAGGTCCGCTGGTTCGGCTGCGGGATCGAGGTCGCAGTCGACGTGACCGGCACATAGGACGAGACGGCCGGCGGCCGGTAGATTCGGACCGTGAGCGGCTCCCCACCGGCCGGCGTCTCGACCGACGCCGCGCACCGCGCACTCGGCGCCGCGTTCGCCCGCTACCTCGAGCGGGTGCTCGCCGGACCCGGCGAGGCTCGCCGCGGGCAGCCGGTCCCGCCACGCGTCGCGCTGGTCGCGCCCGGCGACGACGAGGTCCCCGAGGGCTGCACGATCGCCGTCGTGCTCGGCGAGAGGGAGCAGCACTGGCTCGACGCGCAGCAGGCGCGTGCGGGTCTCACGCTGCAGTTCCGCGGCACGGCGGTCGCCGGGGACGGGCGCAGGCGGGGACAGCGCGGGGCGGCCGGCGGGCTCGCGTGCGCGGTCCTCGACGTCTTCGATCGCGCCGCGCTCCCCCCGACCCCGGCCGAGTTCGACGTCCTCGCCGTCGTCACGACCTACAACGAGGCGGACATCGTCGGCGGCCTCGTCGACCGCCTGGTCGGTGCGGGTCTGCGGGTCCACGTGGTCGACAACTGGTCCGACGACGCGACGCCCGAGATCGTCGCCGCACGCGCCGCGCGCCTCGCACCGGGTCGCGTCGTGCTCGAGCGCTTCCCGAGCGAAGGGCCCTCGCCCCACTTCGAGCTCGAGCGGCTGCTCGAGCGCGTCGAGGCGATCGCGCACGGCTCGGGCGCCGACTGGGTCGTGCACCACGACGCGGACGAGATCCGCGAGCCACCCTGGCCCGGCGTCTCGCTCCGCGACGCCCTCTTCGCTGTCGAGAGCTGGGGCTTCGACTGCGTCGACCACACGGTCGTCAACTTCGTGCCGGTCGACGACTCCTTCGTCCCCGGCGCGGACCTCGCCGCGTCGTTCTCCTGGTGCGAGCTCGGGGACTCGCCCGGCCACTTCCTCCAGCAAAAGGCGTGGAAGCCGGGCGCCGCCCCGGTCGCCATGGCGTCGACCGGCGGCCACGAGATCGTCGCGTCCACCCGCCGCGTGTTCCCCTACAAGTTCCTCACCCGGCACTACCCGATCCGCTCGCAGGAGCACGGCGAGCGCAAGATCCTGGGCGAGCGCCAGCGGCGGTTCAGTCCCGCCGAGCGGGCGCGGGGCTGGCACCTCCACTACGACCACCTCGGGCCGGGCTCGTCCTTCCTCGGCGACCCTGCCGAGCTCGTCAGCTTCGCCGAGCTCGCGGACCGGCTGCTCGTCCAGCGCCTGTCCGGCGTCGGCCTGCCCGGCAACCCGTTCTCCGGCGAGTCCGCGGACGCCGTCGCGCAGGCCGCCGCGCCCGCCGGCCCGGCGCCGACGCGCCTGCTGCGGATCCAGACCGTGCTGTTCGACACGCCGCGAGCGGTCCTCGAGCGCTACCTGCGCGGCGTGCGCCAGGCCGCCGCCGTCCTCACCACGGCACGGCCGGAGTATGCCGTCGAGCTGGCCCTCGGCGACTGCTCGCCCGAGCCGGTGCTCGCCGCGGACGAGATCGAGCAGGTCCGCTGGAGCTTCACCGGGACGGGCACGACGGCGGTCTACTACGAGGCGTTCCGCGAGAACCTCGGCCACGGCGGCGCCCAGCAGCGCCTGTTCGCCGGGCGCGGCGCAGCCGAGGGCGTCGTCGTGCTGAACCCCGACACCTGCGCGAGCCCGCGCCTGCTCCTCGAGCTGCTCGAGGGGCTGGCGGCCGGTGCCGGCATCGTCGAGGCCCGGCACCTGCCCCTCGAGCACCAGAAGGCCTACGACCCGGTCACCGGGGCGACGGGCTGGGCGTCGGGCGCCTGCTCGCTCGTCGGGGCGGCCGTGCTCGACACCGTCGGGGGCTACGACACCGACGCGTTCTTCCTCTACTGCGACGACGTCGACCTCTCCTGGCGGGCCCGGCTCGCCGGCTTCGGCGTCGTCCACCGGCCGACCGCCGTGGTCTTCCACGACAAGAGGCTGTCCGCGCACGGCGCCCAGGTGGCGAGCGAGCACGAGCGCTACCACTCGGGCCTCGCGTCCTTGCTGCTGTACGCGAAGTACTCCCGGCCGGACCTCGTCGCGATGGGGCTCGACGCCTTCGACGCCTCCCCCGACCCCGTCCATCCCCGCGCGGCGGCAGAGCTGCGGCGCCGCCGCGACGCGGGCCTGCTCCCCGAGCCGATCGACCCCGACGGGACCGTCGCGGACTTCTCGAGCTACGCGTACGCGCCGCTGCGCTTCGACTATGCCCGCTGACCGCTACCGCTTCGGCTACCAGGAGAGCTCTCCCTACGGCCACGCCGTCGGCCTCGTCGCGGCCCACCGGCGGGCCGACGGCGAGGTCGTGCTCGACCTCGGCTGCGGCTTCGGCGCGATCGCCGAGCCGCTCGCCGATCTCGGGCTCGCCTACGTCGGGCTCGACATCGAGCAAGCCGGCCTCGACGACCTCGCAGCCCGTGGCTTTGCCACGGCACGCCTCGACCTCGGTGACGCGGGATCGCTGCGCGCGACCCTCGAGCACGCCGCAGCCGGCCGCGCCGTCGCCGCGATCACCGCGCTCGACATCGTCGAGCACCTGGGAAACGGCGGCGAGGTGCTCGCCGCGCTCAACGACTTCGCGCTCGCGAACGGCCGGCCGCCACTCGTGGTCTCCGTGCCGAACGTCACCCACGTCGACCTCGCGGCGAAGCTGCTCATCGGGCGGTGGGACGTGACGCCGACGGGCCTGCTCGACGAGACCCACGTCGCGCTCTACTCGCCGGAGCGGGTCAGCCGAGCCTTCCTCGCGGCCGGCTGGGCCGAGACCGGCGCGCACGACTTCGAGCTCGTCGAGAGCGACCAGCACTTCCCCGCGGACGCCGCGACCCTCGCGCCGGCGAGCCCCCTGCACGATCTCGTCGTCGCCGTCCGCCGGCGCGCCGCGCCGGGGGCGACGACCAACCAGTTCGTGCGCTCCTTCGCGCCGGTGCCCGCCCCGCCGGTGGGACCCGCCCCGCCGGCGCCCGGCGCGCCGGCGCCGCTGCTCGCCGCACTGGTGCTCACGAGCCCCGGGCGCGAGCCGCTCCTCGAGGACGTCCTCGTCGCGCTCGACGCGCAGGACTGCGACGACTTCGAGGTCGTCCTCCTCGTCGCCGGCGCCCTCGGCGCGGAGATGCGGGCGGTCGAGCGGCTCGTCGCGACCTTCTCCGGTGGCCTCGCCGCGCGCACGACCGTCGTCGCCACGCGCGACCTGAGCCGGGCGGCCGCGCTCGACCTCGGCGTCCGCCGCGCGCGCGGCCGGTACGTGACCGTCCTCGACGACGAGGTCGTCCAGTTCGCCCACCACGTCGCCGTGCTCGCAGGTCTTGCCGAGCGCGCGCCCGGCACCGTCCTGCGCAGCGTCCAGGCGGACCAGCCCGCCCGGCCCGTCGGGTGGCCCTGCGACGGACCGGAGGGGTTTGCCGCCGTCGGCGGGGCGCGCCCGGCCACGCCGGGCGAGTTCGACCTCCTCGACCACCTCGGCGACGACCTCTCGCCACCGGGCTGCTACGCGCTGCCGAGGAGCTGCTTCGTCGACCTCGGGCTCTCCTACGCCGGCGCCGTGGCGGGTGCCGAGGAGTGGGAGGTCCTGCTGCACGCGGCGATGCTCTGCGGGGTGACGAGCGACGCGACCGCGATCACGACCCTGCGGCGGGTCGGGGCTCTCGGCGCGACGGTCGGCTCGCCGACGCCCGACGGGCTCGCCGCGGCCCGCGCCGCCGTGCGTGCGCGCCTCGACGACATGCCGTTGCTGCTCCCCCGCGGTGCGGCGACGGCGCTACGCGCCCGACGGGACAGCCGGCAGCTCCCGGGCGACGCCAGCGAACCCGGAGGCTAGGCGAGGATCCGCAGCGGCGCCTCGAGCAGCGCCCGCAGGTCGGCGAGGAACTGCGCCCCCATCGCGCCGTCGAGGACGCGGTGGTCGACCGACAGGGTCAGCTTCATCGTCGTCCGGACGACGATCTCGCCGTCCCGCACGACCGGCTGCGGGCTCGCCGCGCCGACGGCCAAGATGGCGACCTGCGGCGGGTTGATGATCGCCGTGAACTCGTCGATGCCGAACATCCCGAGGTTGCTGATCGTGAAGGTGCCCCCGGCGAAGTCGTCCGGCGACAGCCGCCTGCTCCGGGCACGCTCCGCGAGGTCGCGAGCCTGGCGGGAGATCTCGCCGAGGGTCGCGCGGTCCGCGTCCCGGACCACCGGGACGACGAGGCCGTCGGGGATCGCGACCGCGACGCCGACGTGGACCCTGCCGTGGCGGACGATCGCATCCTGGCCCCACGAGGCGTTGACCTCGGGATGGGCCCGCAGGGCGACCGCGCAGGCCTTGACGAGCAGGTCCGTGACGGTGACCTTGCCCGCGCCCTCGGGCAGCGACGCGTTGAGCTCGGCGCGCAGGCGCAAAAGCGCGTCGGCCTCGACGACCGTCGTCAGGTAGAAGTGCGGCGCCTTCGCGCTCTCGCTCAGGCGCTCGGCCGTCAGCCGGCGCATCGTCGTCAACGGGACGACCTCGTCGTCCTCCCCCGCGGCGGGCGCCGCACCGGGAGCGGCCGGCGCCGGTGCAGCGGGTACGGCCTGGCCGTTGCGCGCCGCGGGCTCGCCCGGGCGGGCGGGATCGGACCTGGCGATCACCGACTCGACGTCGGCGCGGACGATCCGGCCGCCGGGTCCGCTTCCCGCGAGGGTCGCGAGGTCGATGCCCGCCCGGCGCGCGAGGGAGCGCGCGAGAGGCGAGGTGCGCAGCGACGTCGCGTGGCCCGCCGGCTCGACCGGGGCAGCCGGCGCCGGGGCAGGGGCGACGGGCTCGGCGGCGGGCGCCTCGGCAACGACTGGCCCGGCAGCGACGGGCTCGGCAGCGGGGCCGGGTCGGGGCTCGGCGGCCGGCGCACTCGCAGCCGGAGCGCCACCTGAGCCCGAGCCGTCGCCGATGACCGCGACGGCCTCGCCGATCGCGGCGGTCCCACCTTCGGGGAGCAGGATCTGCTCGAGCACGCCCGACTCGTAGGCCTCGAGGTCCATCGTCGCCTTGTCCGTCTCGATCTCCGCGACGACCTCGCCGCGCGCGACGCGGTCGCCGGGCTGCTTCAGCCAGCGGGCGATGGTCCCCTCCTCCATGGTGTCGGAGAGCCGGGGCATGAGGATCTGGGACATGGGGCGCCTATCGGTCGAGCGTGGGTACGGGTCTCTTGGCTGTCGGCTCGCGCGGCACTGCCGGGCTACCGGGAGAAGGCCGTCGCGTCGAGGATCTCCCCGACGACCTTGCGCAGCGCCGTCGCGTCCGGGAGCGAGGCGGTCTCGAGCGGCTTCGCGTACGGGACGGGGACCTCGGCCGCGGCGACCCGGCGCACCGGGGCGTCGAGGTAGTCGAAGGCACCCTCTTGGATCGTCGCCGCGATCTCGGCCCCGATGCCGTAGCTCAGCCAGTCGTCCTCGAGCACGACGGCCCGGGAGGTCTTGCGGACCGACGCGACGACGGTGTGGCGGTCGAGGGGCCGCAGGCTGCGCAGGTCGACGACCTCGGCAGAGACGCCGTCCTGCTCGAGCTCCCGGGCGACCTCGAGTGCGACGGTGAGCGCCCGGGAGTAGGCGACGATCGTGATGTCCGTGCCCGGCTTGACGACCGCGGCCGTGCCGATCGTCAGCTCGTGGTCGCCGTCGGGCACGTCGCCCTTCGCGTTGTACAGCCCGAGGTTCTCGACGACGAGAACGGGGTCGTCGTCGTGGATAGCAGCTGTGAGCAGCCCTTTCGCGTCCGCGGGCGTCGCCGGCGCGACGACTTTCAGGCCGGGGATGTGCGCGTAGTAGACCTCGATGTTCTGCGAGTGGCTCGCCCCGAGCTGCTGCCCGCCGCCGCCCGGGGTCCGGATGACGATCGGCACCGACACCTGCCCGCCGAACATCGCGTGGATCTTGGCGGCGTGGTTCACGATCTGGTCGATCGCCAGCAGGCTGAAGTTGATCGTCATCAGCTCGACGACCGGGCGCATCCCGAGCATCGCCGCGCCGATCGCCGCGCCGACGAAGCCCTCCTCGGCGATCGGGGTGTCGCGCACGCGGGTCGGGCCGAACTCCGCGAGGAGCCCTGCGGTGATCTTGTAGGAGCCCTCGAAGTGGCCGATCTCCTCGCCGATGAGCACGACGGAGTCGTCGCGCCGCATCTCCTCGGCGAGGGTGTCGTGGAGGGCCTGGCGGTAGGTCATGATCGTCATCGGGCTGCGACGTTCTCCTCGAGCTCACCGGGTGCGAAGAGGGGGTCGCCGGGCAGCTGGTGGGGCGCGTTCGGGACCGGGGTCGTGTAGACGTTCGAGAAGAGCTTGCCGATGTCGGGGTCCGGGCTCTTCTCCGCGAAGGCGACGGCCTCGTCGACTGCCGCCTCCGCCTCCGCGTCGATGCGGTCGGCGGCCTCGGCGTCGAGCGCCCCGGACGCGACGAGCCGCGCGCGCATCGCCGGCACGGGGTCGGCCTTCTTCGCGGCCTCGACCTCCTCGGCGGAGCGGTAGCGGGCCGGGTCGACGACCGAATGGCCGCGCAGGCGCTGGCTGACCGCCTCGACGAGCATCGGCTGGTGCTCGCGGCGCGCCCGCGTGAGCGCTGCCTCGGCGGCTGCGCGCACGGCGACGACGTCGTCGCCGTCCACCCGCTCGCCGGGGATGCGGTAGGAGGCGCCGCGCTTGTAGAGGTCCGGCTCTCCCGAGGACGCCTCCACCGAGGTGCCCATGCCGAGGCCGTTGTTCACGACGACGTAGACGACCGGCAGGCGCCAGACCGCCGCGATGTTCAGGCTCTCGTGGAACGCGCCGATGTTCGTCGTGCCGTCGCCCATCAGGCACATCACCGCCGGGCAGTCCGGGCCCGGCTCGTTGCGCTGCGCGATCGCGAGGGCGGCTCCGGTCGCGAGCGGGATCTGGCCGCCGACGATGCCGTACCCGCCGTAGAGCCGGGCTGCCTTGTCGAACAGGTGCATCGACCCGCCCCAGCCCCCCGAGATGCCGTCCTGCTTGCCGAACAGCTCCGCCATGACCCGGCCCGGCGACGAGCCCCTGGCGAGCGCGTAGCCGTGCTCGCGGTAGGTCGTGAAGAGGTAGTCGGACGGCTCGAGCGGCGCCATCAGGCCGACGACCGTCGCCTCCTCGCCGAGGTTGAGGTGGCAGTACCCGCCGATGCGGGCTCGCTGGTACATCTCCGACGCCCGGAGCTCGAACGCCCGGATGAGCGCCATCTGCCGGTAGTAGGCGACGAGGGTCTCGGGAGCGACCTCCCGGCTCCCGTCCCGGGGTCCTCGCCCGGCTACGGCAGGCTCCGCTGCGGTCGAGGCCCGCCCGCGTCGGGGCCGAGCTGGTCTCGTCGCGCTCTGATCGGTCATCGACGCTCCTCGCTGGACTCGGCACACAGCTCAGCGCACCACCGGTGCTGGGTGCAAAACGCCGAGCTGGGCGCCCGACGTCCCGCACGGCCCGCAGCAGCGCAGCTGGTCACCCAGCCCAGCCGCCGGAGATGCGCGCTTAGGTTATCCCGCTGTCCGTCGACTGGTGCCGTCGACTGGTGCCGCACCACGGTCGAGGCGGTAGCGTCGCAGCCGTGCCGCCCTGTCGGGTCGGCGGCGATCTCGAGGAGGTCCAGGTGGCGTCGGAGGCAAGTGCGCGCGAGTTCGACGTGGTGGTGCTCGGAGGCGGCACCGGCGGCTACAGCACGGCCCTGCGTGCCGCCGGGCTCGGCCTCGCGGTGGCCCTCGTCGAGCGGGACCTCGTCGGTGGGACCTGCCTGCACCGGGGCTGCATCCCGAGCAAGGCGCTGCTCCACGCGGCGGAGATCATGGACGGGATCGACGAGGGCGCCAAGCGCTGGGGGATCGGGGCGACCGTCCCCTCGGTCGACGCCGCCGCCCTCGGGGCGACGCGCGACGACGTCGTGAACCGCAACTACAAGGGCCTGCTCGACCACCTCCACCACGACGGCATCACGGTGGTCCAGGGCTCGGGCCGCCTCAGCTCCGCGCGCTCGGTGACCGTCACCGGCACGCCGGACGGCGTCGTCGAGCTCCGGGCTCGCCGCGGTCTCGTCGTCGCGACGGGCAGCCGGCCGCGCGAGCTCCCGGGCAGCCCGTCCGACGGCGAGGTGATCCTCACCTCCGACGACGCGACGCGCAGCACCCGGCTGCCCGGGTCGGTCCTCATCGTCGGCGCTGGCGCGATCGGCGTCGAGTTCGCGACCTTCTACCGTGCCTTCGGGGCGCAGGTGACCGTCGTCGAGGCCCTCGACACCGTCCTGCCGGGCGAGGACCCCGACGTGAGCCAGGAGATGGCGCGGGCGCTCCGGCGCAAGGGCATCACCGTCCACGTCGCGTCGCAGCTCGCCGACGTCGAGCGGCGCGCTCCGGGCATCTCCGCGCTCGTGCGGGACGCGCGCGGCGAGACGCGGGTGGAGGCGGAGGTCCTCCTCGTCGCGATCGGGCGTGTCCCCGTCACCGACGGGGCGGGCCTCGACGAGCTCGGCATCGCCCTCGACCGCGGCTACGTCGTGCCGGCCGACTGGGGCCGGCTCGAGACGAACGTCCCGGGCGTCCACGTCGTCGGCGACCTCCTCGCGCCGCCGTCGCTCGCCCTCGCGCACGCGTCGTTCGCGGAGGGCCTGCTCGTGGCCGAGACCCTCGCCGGCCTGTCCCCGGCCCCGATCGACTACGCGGGAGTCCCGCGCGCCACCTACTCCCTTCCCGAGGCCGCGAGCGTCGGGCTGTCCGAACCGGCCGCCCGGGCACGCGGGCTCGACGTCGTCGTGAACCGCATGCCCCTCGGCGCCGTGGCGAAGGGTCTCATCTACGGCCAGGGAGGCATGGTCAAGCTCGTCGCCGAGAAGGACGGACCCGTCGTCGGCGTCCACCTCGTCGGCCCGCACGTGACGGAGCTCATCGCCGAGGGCATGCTCATCACCAACTGGGAGGCCCTGCCGAGGGAGGTCGCGGAGTGGATCCACCCGCACCCGTCGCTCTCCGAGGCGATCGGCGAGGCCCACCTCACGCTCGCCGGTCGACGCCTGCACCAGCAGGCGCGCTGACCGGACAGGGGCACGGCCATGCGACTCGGTCTCCACGTTCCGCACTACACCTGGCCCGGCGGCCACACGACGCTCGCGGGCGACCTCGGTGCGGTCGCGCGCGCCGCCGAGGACGCCGGCTTCGACCGGATGAGCGTCATGGACCACCTCTGGCAGATCGAGATGGTCGGTCCGCCCGAGCTCGACATGCTCGAGGCGTACACGACGCTCGGCTTCCTCGCCGCGAAGACGACCAGGATCACCCTGCTCACCCTCGTCACCGGCGTCGTCTACCGCGAGCCGGGGCTCCTCGCGAAGATCGTCACGACCCTCGACGTCCTCTCGGGTGGCCGGGCGATGCTCGGGATCGGCGCCGCGTGGAACGAGGCGGAGGCGACGGGGCTGGGCCTGCCCTTCCCCCCGACCGCCGAGCGCTTCGAGCGGCTCGAGGAGGCCCTCCAGATCGTGCTCCAGATGTGGAGCGACGACGAGGGCCCCTTCGCCGGGCGTCACTACCAGCTCGGGCGCACCCTCAACGTGCCGGGCCCGATCAGCAGGCCACGCCCGCGCATCGTGATCGGGGGATCGGGCGAGCAGAAGACCCTCCGGCTCGTCACGCGCTACGCCGACGCGTGCAACCTGTTCGGGGGGCCAGACGTCGCGCACAAGCTCGACGTGCTCCGCAGCCACTGCGCCGAGGTGGGGAGGAGCTACGACGAGATCGAGAAGACCGTCATCGTGCCGCTCGACCCGGGAGCCTCGGGCGAGAAGGTCGGCGAGCTGCTCGACACCCTCGGCTCGCTCGCGGCTCTCGGCGTCGAGGTCGCGCACGGATCGGTGCCCGACGTCTCGGGACTGCGGCGGCTCGAGATCCTCGGCGAGCAGGTCGTCCCCGCGATCGCAAGCCTGTGACCGTCGCCGGCCGGCACGCGCGAGGGCGCCGGGCGCGCCCTACGGGACGACGGCGGCCTTGACGCACGAGCGGTCGCTCCTCGTCGCCTCGAGCGCCAGCCCGTAGTCGCCGAGCGCGAACTCGTGGGTCACGAGGCCGTCCGTGCGGACCCGGCCGGAGCGCAGCAGCGCGAGGGAGCGCTCGAAGCAGTGCGTCTGGGCGAACGAGCCCTTTATCGTCAGCTCGCGGCGGAAGACCTCGTAGGGGTGGAGCGGCACGCTCAGCTGCTCGTCGGCCATCCCGTAGACGAAGAACGTGCCGCCGTCGCGCACGAGCCCGAGGCAGATCTCGACCACGGACGCGGCGCCGGTCGCGTCGACGACGACGTCGTAGCCGTCCGGCGCCGCGGCGCGCAGCACGGGCAGGGCGCGCGCCGGATCGCTGCGGTCGATCTCCACCGTCACGTCGGTACCGTAGGAGCGGGCGAGGTCGAGCTTGCGCGCCGTCGGCGCCGCGACCGTCACCCGGGCCGCGCCGCCGTGGGCGAGCAGCTGCGCGAGGACGAGACCCGTCGGCCCGGCGCCGAAGACGAGGACGTCGGCGCCCGGCCGGAGGTCGAGGACGTCCAGGCCGTGCACGACGCACGCCGTCGGCTCGGCCATGACGGCCGTGCCGAGGTCGAGGTCGCCCGCGGCGAAGCACTTCTCCGCGCGCACGACCACGCAGTCCGCGAAGCCTCCGGGGCCGTTCACGCCGAGCGAGTAGAAGTTCGCGCAGAACAGAGGCTCGCCCCGCCGGCACGGCGCGCAGTGGCCGCAGAGCACGGTGTTGTCCGCCACGACCGGCTCGCCGCGAGCCAGGCTCGTCACGCCGTCGCCGAGGGCGTCGACCCGACCGACGATCTCGTGACCGGGCGTCAAGGGGTAGCGGGAGAAGAAGCCTCCTGCGTCGATGTGCACGTCGGTCCCGCACATCCCTGCCATCTCGACCGCGAGCCGGACCTCGCCCGGGCCGGGCTCGGGCACGGGGACCTCCCGCACGGAAAAGGCTCCCGGCGCGTCGTACACCACAGCTCGCACGGCTGGCGACCCTACTCGGCACCACTGCCCGACCCGTGGCGGCGGGCGGCGGCCCCCGGGACGAAGCGGTCGACGGCAGCGGGATCTCGCAGCTCTGGCCGGGGCGTCACAGGCCGAGCTCGCCGAGCAGCGCGCCCTGGGACGCCGCGGCCTCGACCAGCGCGTCGACACCGGTGACCACCGTCGTCGTCGTGCCGTCCCGAGCCGAGGTGACGACCGTCCGGGAGCGCGCGATCTCGCGCACGGGCGCCGCGGTGACCGCCTCGACGAGGCGGACGAAGCCCCGCGTGCGGGCCAGCGGACAGCTCAGCTCGAGCCCGCCCGGCGGCGTGCCGGCCGGGCGGGCGAGGAGGTCGGCCATCTCCTCGAGCAGGGTCACCCGTGAGTACCTCTCGACGACCGGGCCGGAGCCGTCGAGCTCGATCGCCACCTCGTCGCCCGTGTAGACCCAGCGCGCCGAGCCGCGTGCGCCGCGCACGGTGCACGCGGGCTCGCTCGTCGTCTCGGCGCAGAGGGTGACGGCGACGACCATCTCCGCGCCGCCCTGGCGGACGCGCAGCACGGAGGTGTCGTCGACCTCGATCGGGTTCGCCCGGTACCGCTCGACCGCGACCTCCTCGAAGCGGTCGAGCGCCTCCCAGCCGAGGACGGCGAGGCAGCTCATCACGGCGTGCGCGAACGGGTTCGTCAGCGCGCCGTCGTGGACCGCGCGGCCCTCCAGGCTGTCCCGGCCGGCCCACGCCGAGCACGCCCAGTAGGCGCTGTCCCGCTGCCAGTGCCCGGTCGCGCCGACCCGCAGCCCGCTCCCGAACGCCCCCGCGCCGCGCAGCTCGCGAAGGCGCCGGCAGGCGCCGGACCCGAGGCTCTGGAAGCCGACCTGGCAGGCGAGGCCGGTCTGCGACACGAGGTCCTCGAGGACCCGCATCTCCGCCACGTCGACGACCGGCGGCTTCTCGAGCAGCACGTGGCTCCCGGCGCGCAGCGCGGACGCCGCCATCTCCGCGTGCAGATGCGGAGGCGTCGCGACCACCACGAGGTCGGGGCGCGTCGCGTCGAGCAGGTCGTCGTAGCGGTCGTACACGGCAGAGCCGAGCCGGCCGAGCACGTCCGCGGCAGCTGGCGGCGGCGGCACGGTGTCCGCGCACCCGACGAGCTCGAGCTTGCCGAGCCCGGCGAGGCGGTCGATCTCGGCGAGGTGGACGGCCCCGAAGCCCCGCAGGCCGACGAGTGCGGCGCGCACCACGGCGTCACCTGACCTTGCGCATCCAGAGCGCCCCGCCGGGGTTCTCGGCCATCGCCGGCAGCGACGACGCGACGACCTCGGGGTGCGCGGTGGCCAACCAGTGGTTCCAGAGCAGGATCTCGAAGGTGTCGTTGTGCAGCATGAACGCGTGGACGAGGTAGGCCTCGTTCCACGCCCGACCCTCCGCGACCCAGTGGCGCAGGTACTCGAAAGGCCAGAAGACGTCGTGCACGTGGACGACGACGCCGGGCGCGAGGGCCGGCAGGACACGGGTGAACAGGTGGTGGACGTCGCTGCCCGCCTTCACGACGTGCGAGGAGTCGACGAAGAGCACGTCGGACGCGCGCAGGTCCCTGAAGGTCTCGAGCGGCACGTCCTGGACGCGCCGGGCGAGGATCTCGACGGGGTCGCCCGGCCGGAGCACCCCGTCGAGCAGCTCGGGGTACGGCTCGACCGCCGTCACCTCGAGCGCCCCGTCGAGGAAGCGCTCGCTCGTGTCGAGCGCTAGCGCCGTCGTCCACCCGCTCCCGACCTCGAGGTAGCGGCGCGGCCGCAGCATCCGCAGCATCGACTGGAGCATCATCGCGTCGCCCGGGCCGTAGTTGAGGTTGTCCGTCGAGTAGCGGTGGCCGTCCCCGGCCCGGGTCGGCAACGGCGCCTCGCGGGCGAGCGCGGCGAGCGCGGCGAACCTCTCGAGCTGGGCCGTCTCGCGCAGCTCGACGCCGGGAAGGACGCTCGTCGCGCCGAAGATCCGCGCCGCGTCGCGCTCGATCTCGTCGAGGTCCGGCACGGGCGAGTAGAAGTGCCCGGGCGGGGCCCAGGTGAGGAAGGGGCGGACGGACTCCGGTCCCGCCGGCCCACCGGCGCCGGGCCCGCCGCCCGCAGCGGCAGCGCCCTCGGCACCGGGCGAGCCCGCACAGCCCGCCCCGGCGCGACCGAGCTCCTCGCGGAGCCACGCGACGTCGCCCATGAGCGCCGCGACCTGCCGCTGGAGGGCGGCGACCTCGTCGCTGCGCCGGACCCGGCGGACGGCGGCGTCGAGGGCCTCGCTGCGCCCGAGCGCCGCACGCACACGCGCGCGCACCTGTCCGTCACCCACGACCGTCGCTCCTTCCGGCGGAGGCGTCGCCCGACAGCCGCTCGGCGCCCGCCTCCGGTAGCGTCACACCGGTCGCGATCCTCGCGGCCCTGGTCCCGGGAGAGCGTACGCCGAGCCGGAAGGTCCCGCGACGTGCCCCGGGCGGCACGAGAGGAGAGCCTCCATGATCGGCGAGAAGGTCCTGCAGTTCCAGCAGAAGCACACCGACCTCGGTGAGCTGACGGCCAAGATCCAGAGCTACCTCGAGGCGGAGGGCTTCAGCGTCCAGACCTCGCCGCCGAGCAGCCACGGCACCGTCATCCAGGCGAAGAAGGGCAAGTTCCTCGCCGAGGTCATCGACGCGGACCGCGCGATGACGATCATGCTCGCCGGCTCGCCGGACGACTTCACCGTCCGGATCGGCATCGGCAAGTGGCTGAAGCACCTCGGCGTCGCGGCCGTCGAGACCCTCCTTCTGTCGGACCTGTTCCTCGTCGTCGACGTCGCGGAGTCCGCGTGGAGCCTCGAGATCGAGGACAGGCTCGTCAAGCAGATCGACACGCTCGTCGGCTAGGACCCGGCGCGACGCGCCCGTGGCGGGACGCGACGCCCCGCCTGCCACGGGCGCTGCCGGCGGGGCCGTGCAGCCGGTCCCGGGACCGCCCGCAGGGCCGGCCCCGGGACCGCTCTCAACCCCGGCCCGCGCCGCCCGTGCGCGTCGGCGTCGCGTGCCGCTGTCACCCGCCGCCGCGTCCTGCTATGTTTCGGGCGCCGCAACAATTGGGAGCGGTCCCAACAAGCGGCACGGGGGGCGGTCGACGGCACACCGGGCCACGAGGTCGTGGCCGAGGTGCGGGCCGACCCTCGGCCCGTCTCGGATGGACCGGGCGGTGCGCAGTTCAGACGAACTGGGGGAACCATGAGACTGACGACACGAGTCGCCGCGGGAGTCGCCGCGGCGGCGCTCTGCAGCGGATTGGCGGTGACCGGCGCGACGGCCGCGTCGCCTCATGCCGCGGCGGCCAGATCCACGTCGCACGCGAAGGTCACCTTGACGTGGTGGACCTGGACGGCGAACCCGGAGAAGGTCATCGCGAACTTCGAGAAGGCCTATCCCTACATCACGATCAAGCCACCGCCGAGCTACGGGTCAGGCGCGACGTTCTACGCGAAGCTCACCACCGCGCTCGCGTCGGGCACCGGCCCGGACGTCACCCAGGTCGAGCTCGACCACCTGCCGCAGTTCATCGAGGCAAAGGACCTCCAGAACATCTCGCAGTACGTGTCGTCCTACAAGAAGGACTTCCCGTCGTGGGTCTGGAGCCAGGTCTCGAGTGGCGGCAAGGTCTACGCGATGCCCGAGGACATCGGCCCGATGGGCTTCATGTACCAGCCGGCCGTGCTGAAGAAGTACCACCTCGCGGTGCCGACGACCTGGGCGCAGTTCGCGACCGAGGCGGTCACGCTCCACAAGGAGGACCCGAGCCAGTACCTCGCGTACTTCCCGGTCAACGACAGCGACTACCTCGAGGGGCTCTTCTGGGAGGCCGGCGCCTACCCCTACCACCTGCTCCCCAACGGGACCTGGCAGATCAACGTCGACGGCCCGATCGAGCAGAAGGTCATGGAGTACTGGGGCAAGCTCGTCGACGAGAAGGCGATCGCCACGGCCGACGACTTCACCGCGAACTGGGGCCACCAGATCGCGAAGGACCAGTTCGTCTCCTACGTCGGAGCCGCCTGGTCGCCGACGTACGAGATCGACGAGTACCTGACGCCAGGCACCACGCAGCAGTACGCGGTCACCGCGCTCCCGCAGTGGACAGCCGGGGCACACATGAACGGCAACTGGGGCGGCTCGACGAACGCCGTCACCAAGGACGCCCCGGCGAACCTGGTGAAGGACGCCGCGCTCTTCGCGTCCTACATCAACACCGCACCGAGCGGGCTCTCGATCGACGAGCGCCCGGCCACCCCGGCCGGCGGCGGCCGTGGGCTGTTCCCGGCGTCGCTCGCCCGCGCGAGCGTCGCACAGTTCAACGCCCCGGTGCCGCACTTCACCGGCAACGTCAACGCCGAGTTCTCGAAGCTCGCGGCCGAGGTTCCGAAGCAGTTCCAGTGGGACCCGTGGGACACCGAGTTCGGCAACTACGTGACGACGCAGATGGAGGCGGCCGCGGCCGGCAAGGAGCCGTGGTCCCAGGTGCTGAAGACGACGCAGTCCCAGCTCGTCACCTACGCGAAGGACGCCGGCTACGCCGTCGAGGGCTAGCAGCGACCTGACCGAGCAGTAGCGCCTCACCCGGGCCGGAGCGGAGAGAAGTGCTTCCCGCTCCGGCCCGGCTCGTTGCACGACACGACCGCCGCCGAGCAGCACGAGGGGGACCGTTGAGCAGCATGGCTGTGCACGACGTCGGGCACGCGACGTCGGTCGATGCGCCACCGGAGCGCAAGCGACGCCCGTCACGGGCGAGCGAGAGGGCCGTCGAGGCGCGCGGCCGGGCGGGGCTCGGCATGACCGCTCCGTTCCTCCTGCTCTTCGCCGGGTTCTTCGTCGCTCCGATCATCTACTCGATCGTGCTCAGCCTGCGCTCCCCGGCGACGGGCGCCTACGCCGGACTGCTCAACTACCGGACGGTGCTGAGCGACGGCGCCTTCTGGAGCGGCGTCCAGCGCATGGCGTACTTCGGCGTCGTGCAGGTGAGCATCATGATCGGCCTCGCGATCGTCCTCGCCCTCTTCCTCGACAGCCCCTACTGCAGGGGCCGGAAGTTCTTCGCCCTCGTCTACTTCCTCCCCTACGCCGTCCCCGGCGTCATCGCGGCGATCATGTGGGGCTTCCTGCTCGAGCCCGACCTCGACAGCGCGCTGCGCCTCCCCCACCTGCTCGGGATCACCGGGAGCACGCTCAACCCCCTCGACTTCCGCCTCGCGCTCTACGCGATCATGCTGATCGTCACCTGGGAGTTCACCGGCTACAACATGACGATCCTGCTGACGAGCCTGACGAACGTGCCGCGCCAGGTGCTCGAAGCGGCGAAGATCGACGGCTGCTCCGAGCTGTCGATCGCCGCGCGCATCAAGCTCCCGCTCATCCGCCGGACGGTCGTGTTCATCGTCATCCTCTCGATCATCGGCACGCTGCAGCTGTTCAACGAGCCGATGATCTTGAACGACATCGCCAACATCGGCAGCAGCTACACGCCAAACCAGATGATCTACAACACCGCCTTCTCCTTCGGCAACGAGCAGCTCGCGGCGGCGCAGTCCGTCGTGCTCGCCGTCATCACGGTCGTCGCGACGGTCGCGTTCTACACGATCGTCCGTCGCAGGATCGACCCGTTCGCGACGTCGCAAGGTGGTGCCTGATGAGCGCGATCCCCGCCGGCCGCCGCAGCCGCCCGCGCACGCCGGGGAGCGGGCAGCTCGGGCGCAAGGTGAAGACGACGGTCGGGACCGCCGCGCTCGTCGTCGCAGCCGCCTACGTGATCGCCCCGATCTACTGGCTCGTCGTCGCGTCCTCGAAGTCGACGTCCCAGCTCTTCGCGACCTCGACGTTCCTGCCGCCGGTCCACCTGTCCTGGGGCGCCAACTTCCGCTCCCTGTTCTCCTTCGGCAGCGGCGAGTTCAAGTACTGGCTCGCGAACTCCTTCGTCTACGCGATCGTGACCGCCAGCCTCGCGACGGCCGTCTCGACCCTGTGCGGCTACGGCCTCGCGAAGTACCGGTTCCGGTTCCGCAAGACCATCTTCGGTCTCGTCGTCGGCTCCCTCATGGTCCCGGCCACGGCTCTCGTGGTCCCGCTGTTCCTCCTCGAGCACGACGTCGGCCTGATCAACAGCTACCAGGGCGTGATCCTGCCGATGCTCGTCTACCCCTTCGGCGTCTACTTCATGTCGATCTTCGCCGCCGACGCCGTGCCGGACTCGCTCGTCGACGCCTCGCGGATCGACGGGGCGAGCGAGCTCCGGATCTTCTGGCAGATCGCACGACCGATCCTCATGCCCGGCATGGTCACGCTGTTACTCATCTCGTTCATCGGCACCTGGAACAACTACTTCCTCCCGCTCGTGCTCCTCGGCGACACGACGAAGTTCCCCCTCACCGTCGGCCTGTCCACGTGGGCGAGCGACCTCAACCAGGCCGGGGTGAGCCAGCCCCTCTACCCCGAGGTGCTCCTCGGCTCGCTGATCTCCGTGCTCCCGATGCTCGTGCTGTTCCCGTTCCTCCAGAAGTACGTGGCCCGGGGGCTCACCTTCGGAGCGATCGCCGGCGAGTAGCAGACCCGACGGGGAGACCGGCGGCACAGACGGTGACGACGAGACCGGTGGCACAGACGACGAAGGAGCACGCTCGACGATGACAGCGAACGACACGACCAGCCGCGACGGCAGGGACGAGCGGGCGGCGCGCCTGCTCGCCGGACGGATCCGCTACGGCGGCGACTACAACCCCGAGCAGTGGCCGAGGGAGGTCTGGCGCGAGGACGTCCGGCTCATGGTCGAGGCCGGCGTCAACCTCGCGACGGTCGGCGTGTTCTCCTGGGCCCAGCTCGAGCCCGAGGAGGGCCGCTACGACTTCGACTGGCTGAAAGAGGTCCTCGACCTGCTCGGCGAGGCCGGCATCGGCGTGGACCTGTCGACGCCGACCGCGTCGCCGCCGCCCTGGCTCGCGACCCGCTACCCCGAGACCCTCCCGGTCGACGCGCAGGGCAACCGCTACCACCACGGCAGCCGGCAGCACTTCTGCGTCCACAGCCCCGTCTACCTGCGTGCCGCGCTGCGCATCGTCGAGAAGCTCGTCGAGGAGGTGGGCGGCCACGAGGCGATCGAGCTGTGGCACGTGCACAACGAGTACGCCTGCCACGTCCCGTACTGCTACTGCGACGAGACGGCCCGCGCGTTCCGCTCGTGGCTCGAGAAGCGCTACGGCTCGCTCGACGCGCTGAACGACGCCTGGGGCACGGCGTTCTGGAGCCAGCGGTACGCGAGCTTCGCCGAGGTCATCCCGCCACGGATGACCCCGACGTTCGCGAACCCGGGCCAAGAGCTCGACTTCCACCGCTTCTCGAGCGACGCCTTCCTCGACGAGATGTGCGCGGAGCGGGCGATCCTTCGTGCCGCGCGGCCGGACCTCGCCGTCACGACGAACTTCATGGGCGCGTTCAAGCCCCTCGACTACTTCACGTGGGCGCGCGAGCTCGACGTCGTCTCGACGGACAACTACCAGGACCCGGGCGACCCCGACGCGCCGATGCGCAGCGCGCTGCACTACGACCTCGTCCGCTCGCTCGACAAGTCCGCACCGTGGATCGTCATGGAGCAGTCGAGCTCGCGGGTCAACTGGCGCGCGCACAACGCGGCCAAGCTGCCCGGCGCGATGCGCGCGTACAGCTACCAGGCCGTCGCCCGGGGAGCCGACGGCGTGCTGTTCTTCCAGTGGCGGGCGTCGCGCGCCGGGGCGGAGAAGTTCCACTCGGCGATGGTCTCCCACGCCGGCGAGGCCTCGCCGGTCTTTGCCGAGGTGTCCGGCCTCGGACAGGAGCTCGCGCGCCTCGGGTCCCTCTACGGCGCCCGGGTCGAGGCCTCGGTCGCGTTGCTCGCGTCGTGGCCCAACTGGTGGGCGATGGAGGCGCTCGCGAAGCCGGCGAACGACCTCACGATGGTCGACCAGGTCGAGTGGATGTACCGTCCGCTCTACCAGCGGGGGGTCACCGTCGACGTCTGCCGCCCCGACGAGCCCCTCGGGGCCTACGACGTTCTCCTCGTCCCGAGCCTCTACCTGCTGACCGAGGCCGAGGGCGCGAACGTCGTCGCGCACGTCGAAGCCGGGGGGACGGCGGTCATCTCGTTCTGGTCCGGCATCGTCGACGAGCGCGACCAGGTCTACCTCGGGCCCTACGGCGGCCCGATCCGCGCGCTCTTCGGCTGCGACGTGCTCGAGGTGGCGCCGCTGCCCGCAGGCGAGGGGCTCCGGCTCGACTGGGCCGACGGCACGTCGAGCACGGCGGGGTTCTGGCTCGACGTCGCCCGCGCAACCGACGGGCAGGTCCTCGCGAGCGTCGCCGACGGTCCGTGGGCGGGACGCCCCGCGGTCGTCGAGTCACGCCGGGGCGCGGGGCGCGTCGTCTACGTCGCGACCCGCCTCGACGACGCCGGCCTTGCCCGCGTCTACGACCGCGTGCCGGCGCTCGCGCCCGAGCCGGGCGTCACGGCGGCGGGCCCGGGCGTCGAGCGGGTCGTGCGGCGCTCTGCGTCGGCCAGCTTCGAGATCCTCGTCAACCACTCCGGCGAGCAGCGGACGGTCCCGGTCGCCCCCGGCGGCCTCGAGCTCACGACGGACCGGGCGACCGGCGACTCGCTCGTGCTCGGCCCGCGCGGCGTCGCCGTCGTCCGCCGGGACGCGAGCCGGTGAGCCGGCCACGGCCCGACGCGGTGCTCTTCGGCGCCGCCTACTACCACGAGTACCAGCCCTACGACCGGCTCGACGCGGACGTCGCGCTCATGCAGCAGGCGTCGGTGTCGGTCGTGCGGGTCGGCGAGTCGACCTGGTCGCGCTGGGAGCCCGAGGACGGGCGCTTCGAGTTCGCCTGGATCGACCGCGTGGTCGACAAGATGGCTGCCGCGGGCATCAAGGTGATCCTCGGGACGCCGACCTACGCGGTCCCGCCGTGGCTGTGGCGCGCCTACCCCGAGATCATGTCGCGGCGCGTCGACGGCGGCCAGATCCCCTACGGCGGGCGCCAGAACGTCGACATCGGGCATGCAGCCTTCCGCTTCCACGCCGAGCGGGTGATCCGGGCCGCCGTCGGGCGGTTCGCGAGCCACCCGGCCGTGATCGGCTTCCAGGTCGACAACGAGGCGGGCCTCGAGCTCTCCACGAACGGCGAGGTGCTGCGCGGCTTCGTCGCCGCGCTGCGCCGCCGGTACGGCACGCTCGACGAGCTCAACCGTGCGTGGGGGCTCACCTACTGGTCCCACGAGATCCGGAGCTGGGACGAGCTCTGGCCCCCCGACGGCAACACGACCCCCGGCTACGACCTCGCGTGGCGCCGCTACCAGGCCGAGCGGACGACCGAGTACCTCGCATGGCAGGCGGCGATCGTCCGCGAGCTCGCACGCGACGACCAGTTCGTCACCCACTGCCTCGTGAGCGGCCACGGCCGCCCCGCCGCCGACCGCTTCCAGATCGGTGCCGTCCTCGACGTGCCGGCCGAGAACGTCTACTACGCGACGCAGGACGCGCTCCAGCTGCCCGAGACGCGCGAGGAGATCTCCTCGCCCTACGCACCGCCGTTCACCCACGAGTCCGGGGTCTGGTCGGTGTTCATGAAAGGCGACATGGCCTACGCGAGCAGCGGAGGGCGCTTCCTCGTCACCGAGACGAACGCGCTCAGCATCGGACTGTCGGCGGACAACTTCCCCGCCTACGACGGCCAGTGGCGCCTCGCCGCCCATGCCCTCGTCGCGCGCGGCGCGAGCTCGATCTGCTACTGGCACTTCGCCAGCTGCCACACCGGCCACGAGTCGTACTGGGGCGGGATGGTCTCCCACGACCTCGAGCCCGGTCGCTGCTTCGCCGAGCTCGCGACGATCGGCGCGGAGCTCGCGGCCCACGGCGAGCTGCTCGCAGGCTGCGTGCCCGACGCGGAGGTCGGCCTGCTCTACTCCTACGACAGCGCCTACGCGCTCGCGTTCCAGCCGCCGCTGCGGGTCGACGGCGCGACCGCCGCGGACCCCCGCTCCTACGAGCGAATCGTCGACACCTGGTACCGCGGGTTCTTCGACGCGGGTGCCCAGATCGGCATCGTCGCGCCGGACGGCGACTTCGACCGCTTCCCCGTCCTCGTCGTCCCCGCGCTCTACGTCGCGAGCGACGAGCTGCTCGCACGGCTCGCCGCCTACGCCGCCGCCGGAGGCCACCTCCTCGTCACGATGCGCTCGGGCTACGCGGACGAGCACTCGACCATCCGGCCCGTGCGCGCACCCGGGCCGCTGCGCGAGGCGGTCGGTGCGAGCTACCAGGAGATGACGAACCTCGTCACGCCCGTCCGGCTCGTCGCCGCCGGGAGCGCCGTCGGGTCGCTCCCGGCGGACGCGAGCGCGACGGCATGGGCAGACGGCCTGGTCGCAGAGGGTGCAGAGGTCCTTGCCCGCTACGACCACCCGCATCTCGGGCGCTTCGCGGCGGTGACGACCCGGCGCGTCGGCTCCGGCTCGGTGACCTACGTCGGGACCGTGCCGAGCCGGTCGGCGGCTTCCTACGTCGCGGGTCGGGTCCTCGACGCCGCGGCGCTCAAGCGCCCCTGGCGCGACGCGCCGGCATCGGTCCGCGCGAGCAGCGCCCGGACCGCCGACGGCGAGCGGCTCTGGACCGTCGGGAACTGGTCCTTCGAGCAGGTCCACGTCGACGCGCCGGTCGACGTGGACGACGTGGCGAGCGGCGAGCGCATCGCCGCGGGCTCGGCGTTCGCGCTCCCGGCCTTCGGGCTCCGCCTCCTGCGCGAGCACGGCGAGGTCGTGCCCTGAGCGCTCCCGGGAGGTTCAGGTTCGGCCTCGCCGGCACCGGCTGGCGCGGCGAGCTCTACGCGCGGGTCGCCTCGATCCTTCCCGACGACTTCTGCCTGCGCGCGGTGGCGACCCGGCAGCCGGCGCGCGCCGCCGAGGTGCGCGCCGCGTGGGGCGTCGCGTGCTACCCCGACGTCGCCGCCATGTGCGGCGCCGAGCAGCTCGACTTCGTCGTGCTCGCCGTGCCGTGGCCGGCGACGCCGGTGCTCGCCGAGCAGTGCGCCCACCTCGGCATGGCGGTCCTCTGCGAGACACCGCCAGCCCCCGACGTGGCCGGGCTCGACCTCGTCTCGGCGCTTGCTCGCCGCTCTGCGCCGATCGAGATCGCGGAGCAGTACCCCTTCCAGCCGCTGCACGCCGCCCGGCTCGCGCTCGAGCGCGCCGGAGCGATCGGGGAGCCGTCGTCGGCGTACCTGTCCGTCGCGCACGGCTACCACGCGATCGGCCTCATCCGCCGGCATCTCGGCGTGGCGGGGATCGCACCTGTCGTGCGCGCCGTGCGGCACGAGAGCCCGATCGAGGCGCGCGCGGACCTCGCGCCCGGCGAGCGGGGCGCCGGGGAGGCGACCGAGGTGCGCACGTCGGCCGTCGTCGACTTCGACGGCCGGATCGGCATCTACGACTTCGCCGACGTCCAGTACTTCAGCGACATCCGCACCCCGCACGTCGTCGTGCGCGGTCACGCGGGCGAGATCGCGGACGACGAGCTGCGCCGCGCCGCACGCCCCGGGGAGCCGACGACGGTGCGGCTCGTGCGCGAGGAGGGCGGCACGGACGGACGCCTCGACGGGCACTTCCTGCGCGGCATCTCGGCAGGCGACCGCTGGCCCTACCGCAACCCGTTCCCCGGGGCCCGCCTCGACGACGACGAGGTCGCGGTCGCGACCTGTCTCGAGCTCATGGGGCGCCGTGCCGGGGGCGGCCCGAGCTTCTACGGCGTCGCGCAGGGAGCCCAGGACCACTACCTCTACCTCGCCGTCCAGGAGGCCGCCCGGACGGGCGAGGTCGTGCGCTGCGTGCCCCAGTCGTGGTCCGACCTGGTCGAGGGCGACGACCCGGGGTCGGTCGAGCTCCCGGAGCCGCGCTGACCCTCAGGCCGAGGAGCGCACGACGAGCTCGGTCGAGAGCACGACGTGGAGCGGGCTCGCCTGCCGCCCGGCCATCAGCTCGTCGAGGATGCGGACCGCTTCGACCGCCGTCTCCTCGAACGGGTTGTGCACGGTCGTGAGCGGCGGGTCGGCCATGAGCGCCGCGACGGAGTCGTCGAAGCCCGCGACGGCCACGTCGGCCGGGACGCTCCGCCCCGCCTCGCGCAGCGCCTGCATCGCGCCGATCGCCATGTGGTCGGAGCCGACGAAGAGCGCGTCGAACTCGACGCCTCGTTCGAGGATCTGCTCGGTGCCGAGCCGACCGCTGTGCATCGACCAGTCGCCGTGCGCGACGAGCACCGGGTCGAAGCTCGGGCCGAGAGCGCGCGCGTACCCGTCGAGCCGCCCCTTGCCGCTGCTCGTGTGGAGCGGTCCGGTGACCGTCGCGATGCGCGTGCGGCCGGTCCCGAGGAGGTGCGTGACGATGTCGAAGGCCGACTGCTCCTCGTCGATCATCACCCAGGAGAACGCCGCCTCCCAGCCGAGGGGTCGCCCGAGCACGACCGTCGGCAGCCGGCTCGCGACGAGCCGGCTGAGCAGCGGCTCGTCGTCGTAGGGCAGGGCGAGCAGGACGCCGTCGACGTGGCCTGCGGTGAGGTAGTCGCCGAGGAGCTGCTCCTCGCTCGTGTCCTGCGCCGTCGTGACGAGCAGGTGCCGTCCGAGCGGGCGGAGCTCGCGGGAGAAGGTCTTGACGAACACGCCCCAGTTGGGGTCCTCGAAGAGGTGCTCCTGGCGCTCGGAGATGACGAAGGCCACCGAGCCGGTCCGCCCGCGCGCGAGGTTCCGCGCAGCCTGGTTGACCGTGTAGTCGAGTGCGGCGATCGCGTCGTTGACGCTCGCGAGCACCGCCGGCCGGACGTTGCGGCCGCCGTTGAGGGCACGCGAGACCGTGCCGCGCGAGACGCCCGCGAGGCGGGCGACGTCGTCGATCGTCGGGCGCGGCCGCCGCGGCGGGACCGGGGCGGGCCCGTGTGCCCGTCGGAGCTCCGGAGCCGGCATGGCGCCGATGCTACCTGCTAGGTTGCCGGGGTCCGTGCCTTGGGAGCGGTCCCAAACGTCGAGCGGACGGACGGATCGGAAGGCAGATGCACGACGGCCCGGAGCGCGGCGCGAGGGCGGGCGCGGCACAGGACTGGCAGGATCTCGGTGTCCTCGAGCGCGGCCGGCTCGCCGCGCGCGCGAGCTTCGCGCCCTTCCCGACAGCGGGCGCGGCGCGCTCGTTCGACCCGGCCCTGTCGCCGTGGGTCCGGACCCTCTCGGGCACGTGGCGGTTCCACCTCGCGCCACGCCCGGCCGCCGCGCCGGCGGGCTTCGCCGAGCCGGGCTTCGACGACGCGGCGTGGGCGGACCTTCCCGTCCCGTCGCACTGGCAGCTCCACGGCTACGGCGCGCCGCAGTACACGAACGTCGTCTACCCGTTCCCCGTCGACCCGCCGTCGGTCCCGTCGGAGAACCCGACAGGCTGCTACCGCGTCGCGGTGGATCTCGAGCCGGCCTTCGTGGCGGGCGGCTCGGTCGTGCTCCGCTTCGACGGCGTCGACAGCGCCTTCCACGTCTGGTGGAACGGCGTGCCGGTCGGCTACAGCCAGGGCAGCCGGATGCCGGCGGAGTTCGACGTCACCGCGGCCGTGCGCCCCGGTGCCAACGTGCTCGCCGTCGCGGTCTACCAGTGGTCCGACGGGAGCTACCTCGAGGACCAGGACATGTGGTGGCTCTCCGGGATCTTCCGCGACGTCTCGCTGACGTGGCGGCCCGCCGCGCACCTCGCCGACGTCGTGGTCGACGCGCTCTTCGACCCGGCGTCGGGCGCCGGCAGCCTCGCGGTGCGCGCGCTCGTCGGAGGGTCGGAGCCTGCGGCGGCGCACGAGGTCGACGTCGCGCTCTACGACGGCTCGACCCTCGTCGCGCGCGAGGCGGTCGCGGTGCACGCCGCTCGCGCCTCGGCACGCCTCGACTGCGCGCGCGTCACGCCCTGGTCCGCCGAGGATCCGCACCTCTACGAGGTGGTCGTCGAGCTGCGCGACACCTCGGGCGCCACCGTCGAGGCGACGGCTGTCCGCACGGGCTTTCGCCACGTGGAACGCCGGGACGGGCGCATCTTCGTCAACGGCGTCGCGATCACCTTCCGGGGCGTGAACCGCCACGACTTCCACCCCCGCCACGGCCGGGCCGTGCCGCTCGAGGCGATGCTCGACGACGTCGCCACGATGAAGCGGCACAACCTCAACGCCGTGCGGACCTCGCACTACCCGAGCGACACGCGCTGGCTCGACCTGTGCGACCTCTACGGCCTCTACGTGATCGACGAGGCGGACCTCGAGTGCCACGGCTTCGACCGTCTCGGCGACGCGAGCCGCCTCTCGGACGACCCGGCCTGGCGCCCCGCCTACCTCGACCGCCTCGAGCGCATGGTGGCACGGGACCGCAACCACCCGAGCATCGTGCTCTGGTCTCTCGGCAACGAGTCGGGCTGCGGTTCGAACCACGTCGCGATGGCCGATCTCGCACGCGAGATGGACGGCACGCGTCTCATCCACTACGAGCGCTGCCCGGGCGCGGAGATGGCCGACGTCGTCGGCTCGATGTACACCCATCCCGACGACCTCGCGGCGCTCGGGCGCAGGACCGACCTCGACAAGCCCCACCTGCTCACCGAGTACGGCCACGCAATGGGGAACGGACCGGGGAGCCTGAAGGAGTACTGGGAGGTCATCGAGTCCTCGCCGCGCCTGCAGGGGGGCTTCGTCTGGGAGTGGCTCGACCACGGTCTGGCCTTCCCCGGCGGCGCACGGCCCGGTGCCTTCGCGTACGGCGGGGACTTCGGCGACGACCCCAACGACGCGACCTTCGTGATCGACGGCCTGCTCTTCCCCGACCGCGTCCCGTCGCCGGCCCTCGCCGAGCTCGCGAAGGTGAGCGAGCCCGTCGTGGTCCGCCTCCTCGACGCGAGAGCCCCCCGGCTCGAGGTCCACAACCGCTACGACTTCTCGAGCCTCGAGGGCCTCACGGCGAGCTGGTCGCTCCTCGACGACGGCACCGTCGCCGCCTCCGGCTTCCTCGGGCGTCTCCACGCGTCGGCGGGCGGGGACGAGACGCTCGAGATCGGCGAGCTTCCGGCGACGGCCGGCGAACGCGTCCTCGACGTCTCGATCCGCACGGCGACCGCGACCCGGTGGGCACCCGCCGGCCACGAGGTCGCGTGGGCGCAGTTCCCCCTCGGCTCCCGGCCCGAGCACCCGGCCAGGATCGCCGGCGTCCGCCCGCCAGCGGCCCGCGCCGCCGGGGTCCCCGAGCGCGTCGAGGTGCCCGGGTCGATCTCGTCGGCGCGCTTCGCGCACGGCTGGCTCTCGTCGTGGGCGCACGCCGGCGTCGAGTCGCTCGTCGAGCCCCCGCGGCTCGAGCTGTGGCGGGCGCCGACGGAGAACGACCGGGGCGGCGGCAGGATCCGCGGGGTCGCCGCCGAGTGGGCGGAGGCGGGCCTGCACCGCCTCCGGCACCGGGTCGACGCCCTCGAGCGCCGCGAGCTGGCCGACGGCGCCGTCGAGGTCGGCGTCGCGACCCGGGTCGCCCCGCCGGTGCTCGACTGGGGCGTGCGCTGCCACTACCGCTACGTCCTCGACCGCCAAGGGCGGCTCGCGATCGTCGTCACCGGCGAGGTCGACGGCGCGGCGCCGCCGACCTTCGCGCGCGTCGGCCTCGCGATGGCGCTCGCGCCCGGGCTCGACGACGTCGCCTGGTACGGCCTCGGTCCGGCCGAGACCTACCCCGACTCGCGCGAAGCCGGCCGCCTCGGGCGCTACCGCGCCCGGCTCGACGAGCTCGAGACGCCGTACGTGGTCCCCCAGGAGAACGGCAACCGCAGCGCGATGCGCTGGTGCACGCTGTCCGACGGCCACCGCGGCATCCTCGCGGTCGGCGGGCCCGACGCCGAGACGAGCTTCGGCGTGCACCGCTGGTCGGTCCGCGCGCTCGCGGCGGCGACGCATCGCGACGAGCTCGTCGACGAGGGCAGGATCTGGCTCCACCTCGACCACCGCCAGCAGGGTCTCGGCTCGCAGAGCTGCGGGCCCGGGGTGCTCGCGCCCTACGTCCTCGCGAGCGGGCCGTTCCACTTCGCGGTCGCGCTCCGCCATCTCGGCCCGCTCCCCCTCGACCCCGGGCCCGCTGCCCGGGACCTTCGGAGCTTCCTCGAGTCGGTGCTCGCGACGCCGGCCTGACCGTGGACCCGGCGTGTCGGTCTGACCCGGAGCCGGCGGGCGGGCGACCTGCCCCGGGCCGGCGGCGTAGGCGGGCGCGGAGCAGGCGGCCTGGGCGGGCGCGAAACTCGGGAGATGCCGCCCACGCTGCATCCCGACCTCGCCCCGCTCGCCGGCCTCCTCGGCACCTGGTCCGGCCGCGGCCGCGGCAGCTACCCGACCGTCGAGGCCTTCGACTACGACGAGACGGTGACCTTCGGTCACGCCGGCAAGGCCTTCCTCTCCTACGCCCAGCAGACGAGCGCACCGGAGGACGGCCGGCCGCTCCACGCCGAGTCGGGCTTCGTCCGGCTCGCCGACGGCGACCGTGTCGAGCTCGTCGTCGCGCACCCGACCGGCGTCGTCGAGCTCGAGGAGGGCACGCTGCGCGCCGGTCGGGTCGAGCTCCGGTCGACGGCGCTCGCGTGCACCCCGAGCGCGAAGAGCGTCACGGCCCTCGAGCGTGACGTCTGGCTCGACGGCGACGTCCTGCGCTACGAGCTGCGGATGGCTGCCGTCGGCCGGCCGCTCGCCCACCACCTTGCTGCCGAGCTCCGGCGGGTCGACCCGTGAGAGGAGAACGCGCCGGGCACGACGGGCGCGCGCTCGACCGCCTCGCTGCGCTCGGTCGCGACGGCGCCGCTCGCAGGCGGACGCACGAGCCGGAGGGGTCCGGGGTGCCGCCGGGGTCCGGCTCCGAGCAGGCGCCCCCGCCGCCGGGCGCGGGCGGCCAGCCGACCCGCCTGCCACCTCCCCGCCT
>DAHWHN010000022.1 GCA_027335685.1 Acidimicrobiaceae bacterium | reverse complement strand
GTGATCGGCGGTGCCGCCGGAGCGGTTCCCGTCCTCGTCGGCTGGAGCGCCGTCACCGACCACGTGGCGCTCGCCCCGCTCGTCATGTTCGGCGTCATCTTCCTCTGGACACCCCCGCACTTTTGGGCTCTCGCCGTCCGCTACCGCGACGACTACGCGAACGCGAAGGTCCCGATGCTGCCGTCCACCACGGGCATCGATACCGTCGTCCGCAACATCATCGGCTACACCGCGGCGCTCTGGCTGCTCTCGGCCGCTCTCGCGCCGGCGGCGCACCTCGGGCTGGTCTTCTTCGCGATCACGATGGTCCTCGGCGCGACGTTCTTCTGGCGCTCGTGGTCGCTCCGGCGAGACGCCAGCCCGAAGCGCGCGATGAAGCTGTTCGGCTTCTCGATCACGTACCTCACGGTCCTGTTCGTCGCGATGGGGGTGACCGCGATTGTCCGCCATCCGTGAGGCGGGCATGCGCGGGACCGGCTCCGCTCCGACCGGCGACGCAGTGACGGGCGCGGACGCGGCGCGAGACCCCGGCAACCTGCCGGCTGCGCGGCGCGGTCTGCTTGCCGGGCGGCGCCTCACCGTCGCGGTGATCGTCGCATTCGCCTGCGCTGCCGCTTTCGTCGCCTACGCCGTCCAGGCCGCCCGCTCCCGTCCGGTCGGGCAGTTCCCCGTCGCGAAGCTCGCCGTGCTGCCAAAGGGCACGCCCGCTCCGGTCTTCCGCCTCGCGCGCCTCGGAGGCGGCGCCAAGGTGGACCTGGCGAGCTTCAGGGGGCGGCCGACGGTCGTCAACTTCTTCGCGTCGTGGTGCACCGACTGCCGTGCGGAGCTGCGCGCCTTTGGTCAAGTCTCCCGGGCCTACGGCTCCGAGGTCCACTTCGTCGGTGTCGACACGAACGACTCGGACCCCCAGCTCGCCCGGAGGCTGCTCGCAGCCGCAGGTGACCGGTACCCTGTGGGCGTCGACCCGCGGGGCGTCGTCGCCTCCTCGAAGTACTCCGTCGCCTTCCTGCCCGTCTCGGTCTTCCTCGACGCGAAGGGCGACGTCGTCGGCGAGACCTATGGCGCGCAGACCGTGCCGAGCCTCACCCGTTGGATGCGCCGCCTCGACGCCGGCGTGCCGGCCTCGTGAGCGCAGCACAGCCGGATCCGCCGGGAGCCCGGGTCGGCTCCGCACGGGGCTCGAGCGCCAAGAGCACCAGCCCAGAGAGCACGAGCCCAGAGAGCACGAGCCCAGAGAGCGCGGTCGACGCGATCCGACCTCCACGCGTCCCGAGACGGGTCTGGACCTGGGCCGCCGTCGCAGTCGTCGTGCTCGGGATCGGCGGAGCGTTCCTCGAGCACACGCTCGACGCGCATGGCATCCCCGCCTACTCCGTCACCACCGCAAGCACGACCCCGCTGTCCGCGTCGTCCGCTGCCCAGCCCACGAGCCAGCCACCCGCACACAGCGACGCGGGCGGCACCCTCGCCGCGTTCATGGGAACCGTCCGCCTCGACGGCGCTCCCGCTCCCGACTTCCGCCTGACCACACAGGACGGCTCCGCGCTCGACCTCGCGTCGCTGCGTGGCAAGGTCGTCCTCCTCACGTTCCTCGGCGCGGACTGCGAGACGGTCTGCCCCGTGCTCGCCAAAGAGCTCCTGCTGACCGACGCGCTCCTCGGCCGCGACGCAGCCGCGGTCGACCTCGTCGCCGTGAACACCGACCCGCTCGCCACGTCGCCGGCCGCCGTCGCACGCACCTCCTCGACCACCGGGCTCGGCCACCTGGCGAACTGGCACTTCCTCACCGGCACGCTCGCGGCGCTCGACCCGGTATGGACCCGCTACGGCGTGACGGTCGACGTCTCGACCGTGACGCACCGGGTCGCCCACACCGACCTCGTCTACCTCCTCGACGCCCGTGGCCGGGAACGGATCCGGGTCACCCCCTTCGCCGACGAGAGCCGTTCGGGACACGTGTCCCTACCCGAGCCGAGTATCCGGCGCTTCGCGGCAGGCCGCGCCTCCTACTCTCGGAGCCTGCTCTCCCCCGCGAGGGCCTGACCGTGACGAGACGACCGTGACGAGACGACCGTGACGACACCACACGACCCCGACGCCGGCCCCGACGCCCCCACCGGTCGGGCGGGCCCGGGACCGCTCGGCGACCCCGCGCCGGCACGCCCCTGGTACCTGCGGCGAGCCTTCCTCACAAGCGCGGCCGTCGTCGTGGTCCTCGCCGTCACGGTCGTCACCGACCTGCCCACCACCTCGACGAGAGCCAGCGACCTCAAGACCGCGCAGGGCATCGTCTCGGAGATCGAGACCGACACCGCTCCGTGCAACCTCGGGATGACCGAGGCGTTCGAGTTCTACGCCGACACGACGAGCGGGCACATCACCCCGGCGCACCGTGCACAGATCCCCGGCCTCATCCGCGACGACCTCGGCGCGTGCACCTTCACGAACCAAAGCATCGTCGACCTCGCGAGCATCAACGTGCCGAGCAGCCCGACGGGGCGCCTCCTCAACAATGTCGCCGGGAACGTCCTCACCTGGTGCGACCCTGCCGCCCTCACGGCAATCGACCAGATCACGCTCCTCATCGAGGACACGAGCACGGCAGTCGGGCGCCACCGGCTCGCTCGAGACGAGAAGGCCCTGACCGCCGACCGTGCCGCCGCCTACCGGAGCATCGCTGCGCTCGAGCACGAGCTCGACTCGCACGACCTGCCACGCATCACCCTCGTCCAAGCTCCCTGACGCGGCCCGCCCCGGCGGCCGATCGGCGGCTGCACCTGGCGGACCACCGGCCACCCGGCTCCCCAGGACCCCCGTCCAGGGCCCGGACCGAGCACAGCCGGCGCGCTCCCTCAGGACAACCGACGTCCGGTGGCAGGTCGCCTCGGCTCCGCCCATCTCCGGCGGCGCTCGACCCGTACGAGCCTGCGCAGCTCCTCGTCCGGGTCGTCGCCGCTGCGCAGCCAGACGACGAGGCTCGCGAACAGCAGCGGGACGAAGGCGACGGCCGCGAGCAGCCACAGCATGCCGGCCGTGAGCTGCTGGTCCGCGATCAGGCTCAGCCCTGCTCCCGCGACGTGGTGGTAAGCGGGGAACCAGTCGGCGTGCGACATCCCGAGCAGGTAGGCCATGATCCAGGTCACCCACATCGCGACCGCACCGAGCGCCATGCGTCCCGGGATCGGGCACCGGGCAGCGAACGGCTCCGGCGCCACGAGCTCGAGCCACAAGAGCAGGCCCGCGCCGACGAGCGTCACCGCCTCGAGCACCGACAACGCCGGCACCCGCACGAGTGCGTCGACCGACGGCGGCACGCGCCAGCCCACCGCCGCAGCGAGATAGGCCACGAGCGAGGCGACGCCGAAGCCGACCGAGCGGTGCCGGCGCCGCCGCGCCGCGAGCCGAGCGACGACGGCGTGCACCTGGCCCCCGCGAGCCGCCGTACGCCACGGTGCCGCCACGACGACGAGCGCCGGCACGATCGTGGCGAAGACACCAAACTGCACGGCCCCGACGAACGCGTACCGCCGCGCCAGGCTGCCCACAGGGGGCAGCAGGGCCAGCGCGAGCAGCACCGTCGCGACGCCCAGCAGCGAGAGGCGGCCACGGTCCTCGGTGCTGCGGGGCCGGCGGCCGCCGACCCCCCCGCTCACCTGGTTGGGCGTCGCTGGAAGAAGCCCCACAGGAGCAGCACGCACAACGTCCCGATCGGGATCGCGAACGTCAGCGACTGCGGCCCAGCCCAACTGAACGAACCGGCGGCTGCGATCATCGCCCTACCTCCCCTGGGCCGCCGCGACGCGGTCGAGCGACCTCGCCACGCCACGACACCGATCTCTCGTCGCCCATCTCACACCACCACGTAGAACAGTACCCAGAACAGCAGGTTGATCACCGCGGCGAACAGCACGTACTGCGAGCACCCCTCGAGCGAGGCGCGGAACAGCCTCGCCGGTGGCGCCGTCGATCGAGCCGGCCCGCCGTCCTCGGCAACCGCCTTGCGCATCCTGATCGCCCGCGCAAGGAGCGTCTCCAGCCAGTAGGCACTCGTGAGGAGCAAGGCCGAGTTGAGGGCGGCCCACCCGATGAAGGTCGACGAGTAGCCGCTCGATCCCGGGAAGAACGGCAACCTCGTGAGCTCCCAGATCTGCAGACCGGTCGCGAGCAGCAGCCCGCCGACCGCCGTCCAGCCGCTCACCTCCCAGTCGACGCTCAATCCCTTGCGCATCCGGAGCGTTCCGTAGAGGTTGAGCAGCGCCGACGCAACGACGATCGCGAAGATCGGCGCGCCGATCATCGTCGGCGCGGTCACCCCGTGCGGTCGCCAGAGTCCGCTGTTGTTCGAGGAGCGCAGGTAGAAGTACGCGAACGCGAGGCTCGCGAACACGAAGGCGACGATCCCGATGAGCAACCTGCTGCCCGTCCAGATCGAGCCCTCCTGCGCCCGCAGCTCGTACGCGGCCTCCTCTGCCCGATCGAGCAGTCGTGGCGCGCTCGCCGAGGTGTCAGACATCGCTCGCTCCCCCTTCGCCGTCGACGGCCGGCGCACCGGCACCCAGTCCACCCGACGGACCGCCACCACCGCCACCTGCTCCCGCCAGGGCCACTGCCGGCACGCCGAGGTCCGCGACGGGCGTGTGCACCGGCTCGCCGTAGTGGTACGGGTCCGCGAGGATCAACGGGATCCGGTCGAAGTTGTTGTACGGGACGGGCGTCGGCACCTGCCACTCGAGGCCGAGGGAGTCCCACGGGTTCGCCGGGGCCGGCTTCGGGTCGATGAAGATCGACCACGCGAAGTTGATCGTGAAGACGATGAACGACGATGCGAGCAGGTAGGCGCTGATCGTCGAGAAGTCGTTCAGGCCCTGCAGCCGCTGCGCGTACTCGAACACCCGCCGCGGCTGGCCGAGGAGGCCGACGATGAACAGGGGGAAGAAGGTCGCGTTGAAGAAGATGAACATCATCCAGAAGTGGATGAGGCTGAGCTTCTTGTTCATCACCTTGCCGGTCATCTTCGGTAGCCAGAAGTACAGGCCGCCGAAGAAGGCGAAGATCAGGCCCCCCATGATCGTGTAGTGAAAGTGGGCCATGACGAAGAAGCTGCCGTGGACGGTGACGTTGACCGGCACGTCCGAGAGGTACACCCCGCTGATCCCGCCGAGCAGGAAGTTGAAGTACAGCGCCAAAGCGAACAGCATCGGCACCTCGAAGCGTATCTTCGACTTCCAGAGCGTGCCCATGGCCGTCAGGTAGATGAAGCCCGTGGGGATGGAGATCAGCTCCGTCGTGAGCATGAACAGCGGCCGCATGTCCGGGTTGATCCCGCTCTGGAAGAGGTGGTGCTGCCACACGAAGAACGACAGCAGCGCGACTCCGAGCATGCCAGCGGCGCCCACCCGGTAGCCGAAGAGCGGCTTTCGGGTGAAGACCGGCAGGATCTCCCCGACGATCCCGAAACCGGGCAAGGCCATGATGTAGACCTCGGGGTGGCCGAAGAACCAGAACAGGTTCTCCCACAAGAACGAGCTGCCACCGTGCTCGTCGACGAAGAACGCAGTCTGCGCGGTCCGGTCGAGGATGCCAAACAGGCAGCCCGTCGCGAGCGTCGGCGTCGCGAGGGCGAGAAGGGATGCCACGGCTAGCAGCGACCAGACGAAGATCGGGAGCCGGCTCCAGGTCATCCCCGGCGCGCGGTAGTTGATGATCGTCACGGCGATGTTGAACCCTGCCGCGATCATGCCGGACCCGACCACGATGAAGCCGACGAGGTAGGAGTCCATCCCACCCGACGCCTGAGTCTGCAGGGGGGCGTAGCCCGTCCAGCCGGTCGGGAAGCCGCCGTAGGGAAGGGCGGTGAGGATGACCATGTACCCGGCGATGAAGGTCCACAGCGAGAAGGCCTCGACCCGCGGGAAGGCCATCCGGCGCGAGCCGATCATGAGCGGGAGCAGCCAACCGGCGATCGGTCCCGTGATGACCGAGGTGGCCATCATCATCATCATCGTCCCGTGCTCGCTCACGAGCGCGATGTAGGTGCCGGGGCCGAAGTAGTGCGTCGTCGGGCTGAGCAGCTCGGTGCGCACGGCCATGGCGAGCAGGCCACCGGTGAAGAGGAAGAGCAGGACAGCGATGACGTACTGCATCGCGACGACCTTGTGGTCGAGCGAGTAGCGGAAGAAGCGGCCGACGCCCGTCTCCTCGGTCTCGGGAGCCGGCTCGCGGCCGACGAGCTTCGCGATCGGGTAGTTGAGCGCACCGGAGCCGAGCAGCCAGCCGACGACGGCTAGCGTGAGGGCGAGGACGTTCGACACGTCGTTCTGGCCGCTCGCCGCGACGTTCTCGTAGCCGTTCGCGAACGAGTTGCCGACGTAGTGCCCGATCGTGTAGCCGATCACGGCGGCGAGGGCGGCTGTGCCCATGTGCTGGCCCAGCCAGGCCGAGCGCCGGCGCACGGCTGCACCGGGCGGCGGCGTTCCGCCGGGTCGCCCGACCCCGACCGACTCGTGCGTGCTGATCGCCATCGCTTCAGCCCTCTCCCCTCTCCGCCAGCGCGGAGGTCGTCGTCTTCGTCGGGTGGATCTCGTGCTCCATTGTCGGGCCCGCCGGGGATGCCACGGTCGACCTCAGCTCGACTTCTGGTCGGCGGTCTTCGCGCTCACTGCGCCGGCTCCGTAGACCTCGGTCTTGCTGAAGGCGTCGACGTTGTCCGGGTAGTAGCTCCCACCGGCACCGTTCGCGCTCGGTGTGTAGGACCAGGCGAAGGGCGGCAGGAGCTTGGTGGCTGCGGTCAGCGAGGCCTCCGTCGACGTCGCCCACTGCTGGAACTGCGCCTTCGGGACGACCTCGCCGTAGTTGTACATCGCGCCGTGCCAGATGCCGCAGAGCTCGTCGCAGCGGACGGTCACCTTGCCGTCGGCACGTGTCGTCGTGAAGGCCACGTTGTCCGTGCCCGGGTTGGCGTCGGCCTTGACGCCGAGCTGGTAGGCCCAGAAGTCGTGGATGACGTCGAGCGAGGTGACATGGAACGCGATCGTCGTGTTGTCGGGGATGACGAGCTTGTCGGACTCGAAGCCGCCGTAGGTCGGGTAGCGGTACGTGAACTTCCACTGCTGGGCGATCACCTGGACCGGGAGGATCGTCTTCGAGGTCGGGGTCCAGATGGGCTGCGGTCCTTCGCCGCCACCGGCACCTGCCGGGACGACGAGCTCGACGGTGCCGAAGACGAACGCGGACAGCACGACGATCGTCGTCGTGCCGATCCAGGCCGTCTGGATCCGGATGTTGCTCCGTGACGTCGGCGTCATGACCGGGTCGGGCCCGCCGCGCCCGGCCCGCCAGGTGAGCAGGGTGTAGGCGCCGTAGATCCAGACGCCGATGATGACGGGCAGGGCCGCCATCGTGAGGACGTTGAAGTCGAACTGCGCGCCGGCCGCGCTGCTCGTCATGTCGCCTGGCGGCATGTGCGGGCCGGCCAGGAAGTAGAACAACGGGTCGGCGATCGCCGCGGCGATCACCCACATGATGACGATCCGGCGCGCGTGTCGCGGCTCCGCGCCGCTGGTCCTCGTGCCTGCGTCCTGCACCGGCATCAGCTCACCACCTTCAAGAAGCCGTCCATGTAGCCGATCGTCTGCATGGGCCCACCGTTGCCGTAGAGATATCCCGCGCCGCAGGGGACGAAGCACTGCCAGGGGTACTGCCCGGTCTGTTTCGGCGTGACGAAGGAGAATGTGATGACGTTGTGCTCTGCGGAGAGCGGGCAGGGAGCCGGCACGCTGCAGAAGCTCTTCGCCTCGCCGTTCACGCCGTAGAGCGGAACGTTCACGCCGAGCGTCGGGATCGAGAACGTGTGCGCGACGCCGTTGCCCTGGGTCGCGTTGATCAGCGACACCGGCTTGCCGTTCACCATCACGTCGTTGCCGACCGTGCCGTAGACCCGCCCGATCTCGGGGTTGCGCAGCGGGCTCCCGCTGTCGTACTCGTCGAGGGTGACGTCGATGCGCGTGTCGGCGGGCAGGTCCCACAGCGTCGTGTGG
>DAHWHN010000012.1 GCA_027335685.1 Acidimicrobiaceae bacterium | reverse complement strand
ACCAGAAGCGCACGATGGAGATCGCCGACGCGCTCTACGGCGTGACGATGCAGCCGGGTGGCGCGTCGAAGGTCGTCAGCGAGAAGGTGCGCCGTAGACCCGCTCCCGAGCGCACCCTGGAGGTGCAGTGACCGTCGTCCTGATCGTCGTCATCGTCCTGCTCCTGGCGGTGCTCTCTGCGGGGACCGTGACGGTCGTCCGTCGCAACCAGATTGACCGCGGTCCGGAGCCGGAACCGGAGCTGCGCAGGGGGCGCGCCCCGGTACGCCCCGCGCCGCCGAGCCCACCGGACGTGGAGCCAGCGCCGCCGCCGGACGACGCCGGCCCTCCCCGCGGCTCCGCCGGTCCTGCGGGACCGGAGCCTGACACCAAGGCACCCGGTGAGCGGGAGCACGCGGCGCCGACGGCGCAGCGTCCGCGCCTGTCGGATCGCCTGGGGCGGGCGAGGAACCTCCTCGGCAGTTCGCTCGCCGCGATCAGGGGCCGGGCGCGGGCGGACGACGCGACGTTCGACGAGCTCGAAGAGGCACTGATCCTCGCCGACGTGGGTCTGCCGCTGACGGGACGGCTCCTCGACGGGCTGCGCAGCCGCGTCCGCTCCGGCGAGATCGCCGACAGCCCGACGGCGCTTCTCGACGCGCTCAAGGCGGACGTCGTCGAGCTGTTCGCCGGGGAGGACCGCGACCTTGCCTACGCGGCCGAGTCGCCGAGCGTGTGGCTGTTCGTCGGCGTGAACGGCGTCGGTAAGACGACGACGATCGGCAAGCTCGCCGCACGCGAGAGCCAAGCGGGGCGCTCCGTCGTCGTCGCGGCGGGCGACACGTTCCGGGCGGCCGCCGGGGACCAGCTCGCGATGTGGGCGGATCGTTCGGGTGCGGGCATCGTCCGCGGGGCCGACGGAGCGGATCCGTCGTCTGTCGTGTTCGACGCCGTGCAGCATGCCGCGGCGCGCGGCGCGGACCTCGTCCTCGCCGACACGGCCGGTCGCCTCCACACGAAGGTCAACTTGATGGACGAGCTCCGCAAGGTCCGCCGGGTGGCAGACCGTCCGCCGGGCCACGTGAGCGAGGTCCTCCTCGTCCTCGACGCGACGACCGGCCAGAACGGCCTTGCCCAGGCGCGCGAGTTCGCCGGCGCCGTGGACGTGACCGGCGTGGTGCTGACCAAGCTCGACGGCACCGCGAAGGGTGGGATCGTCTGCGCGATCCGGTCCGAGCTGGGCCTTCCGATCAAGCTGGTCGGGCTGGGTGAGGGAGCGGACGACCTCGTCGCGTTCGATCCCGAGGAGTTCGCCGAGGCGCTGTTCTCCTAGCCTCCCCGAGGTCGGTGCCGCTGCGAGCAGGTGCCTCCCGGGCGAGTAACCTTTCCCTGCCCATGTTCGACACCCTGACCGACCGCTTCGACGGGATCTTCAAGCGCCTACGTGGCCGCGGCCGTCTCGGCGACGCCGAGGTCGGCGAAGTCCTGCGCGAGATCCGGGTCGCCCTGCTCGAGGCGGACGTCAGCCTCGAGGTGGTACGGGACCTGATCGAGCGCATCCGCGTCCGGTGCAGTGGGGCCGAGCTGTCCAAGAGCCTCACGCCTGCCCAGCAGGTCATCAAGGTGGTCAACGACGAGTTGACCACGACTCTCGGCGGGGAGGCCTTCCGGCTGACCTACGCGTCACGTCCGCCGACGGTCGTGCTCCTCGCGGGTCTGCAGGGCGCCGGCAAGACGACGGCGGCCGCAGCCCTCGCGCTGTGGTTCAAGCAGCAGGGACGGCATCCCCTCCTGGTCGGAGCCGACCTCCAGCGCCCTGCCGCCGTCGAGCAGCTGCGCGTTCTCGGGCGCAGTGTCGGCGCCGCCGTCTCGAGCGACGGCACCGACCCGGTCGCCGTCGCCCGCAAGGGTGTCGACGAGGCGATCCGCGTCGGCCGAGACGTCGTGGTGGTCGACACGGCCGGTCGTCTCGCGATCGACGAGGACCTGATGGACGAGGTCCGCCGTGTCGCGGCGGCAGTCAAGCCGCACTACACCTTCTTCGTCGTCGACGCGATGACGGGCCAGGATGCCGTGCGGTCCGCGACGGCCTTCGGGGAGGCCCTCGAGCTCGACGGTGTCATCCTCACCAAGGTCGACGGCGATGCGCGCGGCGGCGCGGCCCTCTCGGTCAAGCACGTGGTGGGCAAGCCGATCGCCTTCGTCTCGACCGGGGAGCGGCCGGAGAGCTTCGAGGCCTTCCATCCCGACCGCATGGCGAGCCGCATCCTCGGCATGGGCGACGTGCTGACCCTGATCGAGCGCGCCGAGCGTGAGTACGACCAGGTCGCAGCCGAGAAGGCGGTCGAGCGCCTGCGGTCGGGGCGCTTCACGCTGGAGGACTTCCACGACCAGCTCCAGCAGATGAAGCGGATGGGCCCGTTGCAGAGCGTTCTCGGCATGCTTCCCGGGATGCCGAAAGAGGTGCGCGACGCCCAGATCGACGATCGTGACGTCGCGCGGGTGGAGGCGATCATCCGGTCGATGACCCCGGCCGAGCGCGACGACCCGTCCCTCATCAACGGCTCCCGGCGGCTCCGGATCGCCGCCGGGAGCGGTCGCTCGACGACCGACGTCAACAACCTGCTCCGCCAGTTCAAGGAGATGCAGAAGCTCATGCGATCGGGCGGGGCGATGGGTGCCGTTGCGCGTGCCGGCGGGCGCAAGGCCAAGAAGGTGAAGGGTGGACGTGTCACCCCGTCGTTGAAAGACGCCGGCTCGCTCCGCTAGGTGTGCCCGGAGGGTCGGGGCAGTCCGCTCCGGCCGACGGGCCTGCAGGTGGCAGGCCTGACCATGACAGAAGAGAAAGCGAAGGACCCGACGTGGCCGTCAAGCTCCGCCTGATGCGGATGGGTAAGAAGAAGCAGCCGACCTACCGGATCGTCGCGGCGGATAGCCATTCACCGCGTGACGGCAGGTTCATCGAGATCGTCGGCACCTACGCCCCGCGCGCGGAGCCGTCCGCCGTGACGGTCGACAATGCCAGAGCCCTCGCTTGGCTCGTGAAGGGCGCGCAGCCGACCGAGACGGTGCGCAAGCTGCTCGAGATCTCCGGCGCGTGGGGCGAGTACGCCGCGACGCGTTCCGCGAAGCCGGCAGCTGCGACCCGGACCCGCCCGTCTCGTGGTGCGGGCAAGGCTCCTGCAGGCAAGCCGTCACGCACGACCCCGCCGGCTGCAGCCGAGCCCGCCGAACCCGTGGCCGTCGTGGCCGAGGGCGGAGCGGCCGAGGCCGGGTCGGCAGAGTGAGCGTCGGACGATGAGCGACTCGCCGTTCCAGCCTCCGCCGTTCGAGGACGACCTCGAGGACGACCTCGAGGACGAGGACGACGAGGACGACGACGACCTCGATGGCGACGACGACTCCGCCGACGACGACGAGGACGGCGGTGCCGAGGTGGCCCGTGCGGGAGATCCCCGTCGCCAGCGGCCCGTCCGGCGAGCAGATGCCAGCCCTGCCGACGGCGGCACGGCACGTGCCGTGCTCGAGCACGTCGCGCGCTCGATCGTCGACAGCCCGGACGCTGTCGCCGTCGAGGTGAGCAGCGGTCGTTCGGGCACGAAGCTGTCTCTCCACGTGGACCCCGCCGACATGGGTCGCATCATCGGCAAGCGCGGCCGGGTTGCGCAGGCGATCCGGGTCCTCGTGCGCGCCGCGGCCGCGCGTGACGACACGGATGCCTCTGTCGACATCGTCGACTGATCGCCGCACCGATCGGCGCGTGGACGGATCGTCGTGCTCGGGCGCCGGGCCCGGTCGCGGCGTCGAGCTCCTCGAGATCGGCCGGATCGTCCGACCGCACGGCATCCGCGGCGCGGTGGTCGTCCACCTCGTGACGAACCGCCTCGAGCGCCTCGCGCCAGGCTCGCTGCTGTCGAGCTCGGGAGGATGCGCCGAGCCGCGCAGGGCTCCCGCCGTCCTCGAGGTCGTCGAGTCGCGACCGCACCAGGGCCGCTACATCGTCCGCTTCGCGGGCGTCTCGAGCATCGACGCTGCCGAGACCCTGCGCGACGTCGTGCTGTCGGCTCCGCCTCTCGACGACCCGGACGCCCTGTTCGTCCACGAGCTGATCGGACGGCGCGTGGTCGACGCCACCGGTGCCGACAGGGGAACGGTGGTCTCGGTCCAGGCCAACCCGGCGAGCGATCTCCTCGTCCTCGACCGAGGGGGTCTCGTGCCGCTGCGCTTCGTGGTCGGCCGCAGCGGGGACGAGATCCTCGTGGATGCCCCCGACGGGCTGTTCGGGTAGGGGCCGATGGACCGTCCAGCCGGGACCAGCGGAGACGCCGGCGAGCCGGCCCGGACCGGACCCGAACGCGCAGGGGCCGACCCCGAGGCGCCGGGGCCGAGACTTCCCCGCCTGGCCGTTGCCATCCTCACGATCTTCCCCGACGTCGTCGAGTCGTACATCGGTGCGAGCGTGATCGGCCGGGCTCGCCGCACCGGCCTGCTCGACATCGCGGTCCACGACCTGCGGGACGCGGCGAGCGGGCCGCACCGTTCCGTCGACGACGCTCCTTTCGGCGGAGGCGCCGGGATGGTGCTCGCCCCGGAGCCGGTGTTCGCCGCTGTCGAGCTGTTCGCGCCCCCACGTCCGCTCTTCCTGCTCTCGCCCGCTGGCCGCCGGTTCGACCAGTCGATGGCGCAGCGCCTCGCCGGAGCGCCGTTCTCGCTCCTGTGCGGCCGCTACGAAGGGGTCGACCAGAGGGTCGCGGACCATCTCGTCGACGGGGAGATATCCATCGGCGACTACGTCCTCGCCGGCGGCGAGCTCGCCGCGCTCGTCGTCGTGGAGGCGGTGGCCCGGCTCGTCCCCGGTGTCGTCGGCAACGAGGCGTCCGTGGCCGACGACAGCTTCACGACCGGGCTGCTCGAGTACCCGCAGTACACGCGGCCGGCGGACTTCCGCGGCATGGCGGTCCCCGACGTGCTCCGCAGCGGAGACCACGGGAGGATCGCCCGGTGGCGCGCCGCGCAGGCACTCCACCGCACTCTCGAGCGCCGCCCCGATCTCGTCGGCGCCCGCGGGGGGCTCACGGCCGGTGAGTCACGGCTGCTACGCGAGCACGGCTATCCTGTACCCGTCGTCGAGCTGTCCGGGGCTGATCGCCCCCGGTCGTCCACCGGCGAAGTGGCCCCCGAGGAGCGTGACCTTCCATGAACTCCACCGATCTCGTCGACCATGCCTTCTTGCGTGACGACGTCCCGGCTTTCCGACCTGGCGACACGCTGAAGGTGCACGTGCGGGTCGTCGAGGGCACGCGCGAGCGGATCCAGGTGTTCCAGGGTGCGGTCGTGCGGCGCCAGGGCTCGGGCGCGCGCGAGACCTTCAGCGTCCGCAAGGTGAGCTTCGGCGTGGGCGTCGAGCGCACCTTCCCCGTCCACTCGCCGATCATCTCGAAGATCGAGATGGTCACCGAGGGCGACGTCCGTCGCGCGAAGCTGTACTACCTGCGGGACCGCGTCGGGAAGGCGGCGAAGATCAAGGAGCGCAGGGCGGCGCGCTGAGCACCTTCGCGGTGCCGGTGGCCGGAGCTGCCGGGTCGGCTGAGTGAGGTGGACGGAGGCGTTGCGATGGGTGGCCTGCGTTGAGCGCTGAGGAGGACCTCGACCAGTTCGAGGCCGAGAGCGAGCTTGCCCTCTACCAGGAGTACCGAGCGGTGCTCCCGATGTTCCACTACGTCGTCGAGACCGAGCGGAGGTTCTACCTCGCGAACGACGTCAAGGTCACGCCGCACGATGCGGCCGGTGCGACCTGGTTCGAGGTCGAGCTCGGCGACGCGTGGGTCTGGGACATGTACCGTCCGGCGCGCTTCGTGAGCTCGGTGCGCGTCGTGACGTTCAAGGACGTCAACGTCGAGGCCCTTCCCGAGAAGGAGCTCTAGTGGAGGGGCCGCGCGTCGCGGCACCGCCGACAGGCCAGGGCGGCGGCGGGAGAGCGGCGTCGGCGGTCGGCCGGGCCGGCGAGGAGCTCGCGGCTGCGTGGTACCGGGCGGCAGGGTTCGCTGTGGTCGCCCGGAACTGGCGTTGTGAGCTGGGCGAGATCGACCTCGTCTGCGTCCGCGGTCGCCTTCTCGTGATCTGCGAGGTCAAGTCGCGCAGCAGCCTCGGACACGGTGCGCCGGTCGAGGCGGTCGGGCGCACGAAGCAGCAGCGCCTCCGGCGGCTCGCAGCACGCTACCTCGCCGATTCCGGTCGGCGCGACGTGACAGTCCGCTTCGACGTCGCGTCCGTGCTCGCCGGCCGGCTCGAGATCGTTCCCAACGCGTTCTGACCGATCGGCCCGCAGGTGACCGTCGGAGGGGAGCCCGACTTCGACTTCGGTGGTGGTCCAGGCGCCTTCACGACCTGGGACGGCCAGCCGGTCAGCCGGGAGCCACCGCACGGCGCGTCCACCGTCGTGCTCGCCGAGTCGCCAGCAGGATGGCGCGTGCTCGTCGTGCACCGGGCACGCATGGGCCCCGACGGCGACTGGGCCTGGACGCCTCCGTCGGGCGCGCGCCTTCCCGGCGAGGAGGTCGCGCACTGTGCGCAGCGCGAGCTCGCGGAGGAGGTGGGCATGCATGAGCGCTGCTCGCCGGTGACGGCATCGCCGACCTGGGCGACGTTCGGGGCCGTCGTCGCATGGGGAACGCCAGTTCTGCTCGACGGCACCGAGCACGACCGCTTCGCATGGCTCGCCCCCGAGCAGGCCGTCGAGCGGTGCCAGCCCGCCGTCGTGTCCGAGGCCGTCGAGGCCGTCCTCGTTGCGTTCGGCGTGTCAGTTGATCGCTCGCTGCCGGCCGGGCGTCCGCACCGGTCCCCGGCGGGTCGCCCGCTCCCTGGTAGCTTGCTCTGACGTCTCTGGTGGCGTCGGCCACCGGGTCGGAGGACGACGGTGGGACCGGAGGAGATCTCGAGGACCAAGCGGCGGGTCACCATCGCAGACATCGCACGTCATGCAGGTGTCTCGAAGGGCGCCGTGTCCTACGCGTTGAACGACCGCCCGGGGATCTCCGCTGCGACCCGTCGCCGGATCCTCGACATCGCCGACGACCTCGGCTGGTACCCCAACAGTGCCGCGCGCGCCCTGTCGGGAGCCCGTGCCGGCGCCTGCGGTCTCGTCCTCGCCCGTCCCGCGCGGACGCTCGCGTTCGAGCCGTTCTTCATGGAGCTCATAGCCGGCATCGAGGCCGAGCTGTCTTCCCGCTCAATCGGGCTCACCCTCCAGGTCGTCGAAGACGTCGAGGCCGAGATGGCCGTCTACCGGCGCTGGTGGGCGGAGCGCCGGGTCGACGGTGTCCTCGTCGTCGACCTGCGTGAGCAGGATCCGCGTATCGACCAGATCGAGCAGCTCGGACTCCCGGCCGTCGTGGTGGGCGGTCCCGACGGGACGGGGAGCCTGCCGGCGATCTGGAGCGACGACGAGGGTGCTGTCGTCGACGTGGTCCGCTACCTCGCCCGGCTCGGGCACGAGCAGATCGCGCGCGTCGCCGGAGTTCCCGGCTTCCACCACACCGAGGTCCGCACGGCGGCGTTCCTCGCGACGATGCGCGAGCTCGCGCTCTCGCCCCGTGTCCTCGTGACCGACTACATGGCCGAGAGCGGGGCGCAGGCGACGCGCCAGCTCCTCACCGATCGCGATCCTCCGACGGCGATCGTCTACGACAACGACGTGCTCGCGGTGGCAGGTCTCGGTGTCGCGCACGAGATGGGTCTCGACGTCCCGTCCGACGTGTCGCTCGTCGCCTGGGACGATTCGCTGTACTGCCAGGTCGTCCACCCGCCCCTCACGGCCGTCACCCGGGACATCCCCGCGCAGGGAGCGCACGCCGCGACGGCCCTGCTCGCGCTCATCGAGGACGGCACCGTCGCCGGTCGCGGGGAGCCCCGTGCGCAGCTCACGCCGCGAGGAAGCACCGGGCGCAGGGCCAGCCACCCGCGGGACTTGACACTTA
>DAHWHN010000129.1 GCA_027335685.1 Acidimicrobiaceae bacterium | reverse complement strand
CCAGCGCGTCGCGCAGGTCGTCGTCGAGGACTACGGCGGCGACGCGGCGAACCTCTGGCGCACGGCGCCCGACGGCGCGACCCTGCTCGCGCGCCTGCGTGCGCTACCCGGCTTCGGCGAGCAGAAGGCACGCATCTTCGTCGGCCTGCTCGGCAAGCAGCTCGGGGTCACGCCACCGGGGTGGTCGGAGGCCGCGGGACCCTTCGGCCAGCCGGGCACGTTCGTCTCGGTTGCCGACATCGACGGCCCCGAGGCGCTCGACCGGGTGCGCTCGTACAAACAGGCTGCCAAGGCAGCCGCTACGCACGGACGACGGTGACCGCGACATGACGGCGGCTGCGGCGTGACGGCGGCGAGCCGCCTCGACGACGCGCGCCTCTACCTGTGCACCCCGGACCGGGACGATCTCGCCGCGTTCGTCGCCGGCTGCATCCGCGGCGGGGTCGACGTGGTCCAGCTGCGCGAGAAGCACCTCGACGACCGCAGCCTGCTCGGCCGCGCCCGCCTGCTGCGCGCCGTGTGCGGGGACGGCGGCGTGCCGTTTCTCGTCAACGACCGCCCGGACATCGCGCTCGACGTGGACGCGGACGGCGTCCACGTCGGCCAGGACGACGTTCCGGTCTCGCTCGCGAGGAGGATCCTCGGACCCGAGAAGCTGGTCGGGCTCTCGACGCATGCGCCGGACGAGCTCGACACGGCCGTCGCCGAGCCGGTGAGCTACATCTCGGCCGGCCCGGTCGTCCCGACGCCGACGAAGCCCGGCCGCCCAGCCACCGGGCTCGACTACGCGGCGCAAGCCACCGAGCGCGCGCGCCGCCGTGGGCTGCCGTGCTTCGCGACCGGCGGGGCGTCACCGGAGACGGTGCCCGCCATGGTCGCTGCCGGCGTCCGCCGCATCGTGGTCGTCCGCCACCTCACCGAGTCTCGCGACCCAGAGGGCGCGGCACGGCGCCTGAGGACCGTTCTCGACGACGCCATCGAGCGCCTGGGCGGCGACACCGGGTAGCCCGCGTCCATCCCAGGGATACCAGCCGGCCGATGCCCCGGGTGACTGGTGCCACGTGGTGAGTGCTGCCCGGGGGTGGCTGCGCCACGGGCGAACGCGCTCGTCAGGGGTCCGACTGGTCGCGGAGCCGCCGCGACACGCGCCGCTCGCCGAGAGCGATCACCAGCCAGGCGATCCAACCGAGCACGGCGAGGCCCCAGAAGCTCAGCACGCGATAGAGCGCAACGGCGGCGAGCGCAACGGCGGCGTGCGAGCCGTACGCGTCGAGGAGCAGGACCATGCTCCCGTCGACGACCCCGATCCCACCCGGCGTCACGGGCAGGCTCGCGGCGATCTCCGCCATCGCGTAGACGACGAGGATCCCCCGCCACGGGACGGCACCGCGCACGGCGAGGATGCACGTCACGAGGCTCGCGAGGTCGAGGAGCCAGTTCGCCGCGGCGAAGGCGACGACCTTGACCCACGACCCCGGGTGGACGAAGACCGCACCGAGCCGAGCGGGCAGGTCGCGCGCCGCGTCGAGGGCCGACACGCCCGCCGGCCAGCGCCGCAGCGCAGTGGCGAGGCGTCCGGCCAGCGCCGCGACGCGAGCTGTCGGGGCTCTGCCCCGCGCGGCGAGCGCAGCGAACAGCGCGACGACGCCGAGCCCGACGACGCCGAGTGTCGGCCAGCGCAGCACCTCGAGCGGCCCGCGCGCGCCGGCGAGCCACAGACCCGTCACGAGCAGGACGAACAGCGTCACGCCCGAGAGAACCCCCGCCATCACGAGGGCCCAGACGGTGATGGCGCTATCCGCTCCCCGCCGGCGCAGCTGTCGGAAGACCCAGACGACGGACCACGCCGCGCCGCCCGGCAGGGACGTGCCGATGGCGTTGCCCGCGAGGCTGATCCCGACCATCCTCCAGAACCCGAGCCGGGCGCCTCCGGCACGGAGCAACCAGCGCTGCAGGCGCGCGAACGGCCCCATGGACAGCGCCTCGAGGGCCCCCGCAACGGCCAGCCACCCCCAGCGGACCCTGCTCAGACGGTCGAGCGCGCCCGCGAGATCGCGGCGGTTGTCGACAAGGAGGACGGCGAGCGCTGCGGCCGTTGCGAGAGCGACGGCGAGGCGTGCCCGCCGGCGCCACGACGACCACGCCCGGCGTTCGACCGTCACGTCAGCGACGAGCGCGCGGCAGCGCGTGCGCGACTCGGATCACCGTGGATCGCGGCGCCACGTTCGAAGGCACGCACGACGCTACCCCGCCCGCCTGGCCCCGCCCTACCCCGCCTGACCGACCGGCAGGTCGGTGACACGGGCCCCTCGCCTCGTCGGTGATCCCTGTCGGCCTCGGCGCCGTAGAACTGCGAGGGGGGCACGACCTGGCACCGCGCCGGGCCGTGCACGCAAACAGCATCACGAGACGGACCATGGACACCCGACACATGACACCCGACATAGGAGGAGACCACGTGATCGCGTCGAAGGTATCGAGGCACGCGCAGGCCGCAACTGCTCTCGCACGCCCGTGGACAACCCGACGGACGATGGCGCGCGTCGTGCCGGTGCTGCTCGCCGGCGGGGCTCTCGCCGCGGCGTCCGCTCCGGCAGCGGTCGCAGCGCCCGCTGCGTCCCACGCGAAGAGTGCAGCCACGAAGAACGCGCGCCTCGTCTACGAAGGTGGCGTGAAGAAGCTCGGCATCGTCCTCGTCGACGCGCAGGCGATGACGCTCTACCACTTCACGCTCGACAAGCCCGGCAAGATCGCGTGCGTCGGCAAGTGCGTGAAGATCTGGCCGCCCCTCGTGCTCCCGAAGGGGGCAACTGGGGTGATCGGCGGCAAGGGCGTCACGGGGCTCGGCACGGTCAAGAACCCCGAAGGCCAGATGCAGGTCACCTACCACGGCGAGCCGCTCTACACCTTCAGCGGGGACAAAAAGCGCGGCGAGGCGAACGGCCAGGGCTTCCTCGGCAAGTGGTACGCCATCGTCGTGAAGCCGGCAGCGGGGTCGAAGACGGCCTCCACGACAAAGAGCTCCGGCTACTGAGGCCTGACGGGGGAGGTCGGCGGGGGTGAGCAGCCCAGCCGATCCTCTCCCGCCGGCGCCCGATGGCCCCGCCCGACGTGCGCGGGGCCATCGGGACCGGCCGGCGTCGCGGTCTAACCGCGATCGTCGAGCTCGCCGGAGCCGGCAAGTCGCGCCACGGCATCGACGAGGGACTCGTCGGCGAGCGCAAGGGCCTCCTCGATCGCGCACCACCGGACCTGCTGGCTCTCCCCCGGCGGCGGGCAGGGATCGTCGTCGGATCCGACCAGCAGGTAGCGTAGGTCCAGGTGGACGTGGTCCCCGGCGCAATGGACGTCTAGATGGAACAGCCGTGGCCCGGGGTGTGCATGGCGCACGCGGACGCCGGTCTCCTCCGTCGCCTCCCGCGAAGCCGTCTCGGCCGGGTGCTCTCCGGGTTCGACGTGGCCACCTGGCTGCATCCACCGCCCGATCACCTTGTGCCGGTGGAGCAGCACCCCGCGACGGCCGACGACGAGCGCGGACCCGGTGACGTGCACGGGGTCGGCGTACCGGCTGCACGGGTCGACGAGCCGACCCAGCTCGTCGAGGATCCTCGCGCGCGACGACCGCTCCCGAGCAGTGCGCGCGCAGAACGCCGCCACCTCGCCCCGGAGCGCCTGCGCCGAGCTGCCACCGCCTGGCTCCATCACCCCTCCGGCGATCCCGCCATCGCCCCTCCGGCGATCCCGATCCGACAACCGCCGAGACGCCAACGCAGGGCGAGCGCGCCCGAGGGGCGCCCGGAGGCGCCCCTCGGTTGCAGGTCGCGGGAGCGACCTGACGACTTGCGGAAAAAGACATCGGCACAACGGAGCACAGCTCGGGCGGGACCGGCTCCCGACCGCTGCGCCGACGGTGTCTGGTGGAATTCGCCAGATGGTCCAGCTTGCCGCCTAGCGGCCAGCCACCTCCAGGGTCCCAACACGTTGACTGCTCAGTTGGACCACCTCCTTTCTCTGGTGCGCTCAGGATACCAATGCCGGCACCGCAACGGGTGCATTTGCCCGCTCGCCCCGGCACCTTCTCGACACCGGCTCGGCCCGTCGACCAGCCCGCCGGGCGTCGCCTAACCTCGCAAGCGTGGTGCCGCACTACGAGGACTCCGCTGTCGTCGTCCACCGCTTCGTCGTCGGGCCGTGGGACAACAACGTCTTCGTCGTGCGGTGCCGGCAGACCGGTGAGGCCCTCTTGGTCGACGCGGCCAACGAGCACGAGATGCTCCTCGAGACGTGCCGCTCGCTCGGAGTCCGGAGCATCGTCGAGACGCACGGCCACGCCGACCACATCCAGGCCGTGCCAGCCCTGCGCGAGGCCGGCTACGAGGTCGCCATCGCTCCCGAAGACGCCGTGATGCTCCCCTCCTACGACCGGACCATCGGCGACGACGAGGTGCTGCGTGTCGGCCGGCTCGGCATCCGGGCGATCCGGACGCCCGGGCACACACCCGGGTCGACCTGCTTCGTGGTCGAAGGGACGCCGGTCCTGCTCTCCGGCGACACGCTCTTTCCCGGCGGCCCCGGCGCGACGGCGACCGACCTCGGCGACTTCCCGGCGATCATGCGCTCGCTCGACGAGAGGCTCTTCGCCGTCCTTCCCGACTCGACGCTCGTGCTCCCCGGGCACGGCGCCGACACGACCATCGGCGCGGAGCGCCCGCACCTCGACGAGTGGGCGGCTCGGGGCTGGTAGACGAGGCTCGCGCCGGAGCGATCTGCCGACCACGATTTCTCCTACTCCTGTAGTGGAAATCCCGCCGCGCGCCTAGCATGGAGACATGCCCGCTGCCCGCCCCCCGACCGTGAGCGCTCCTGCCGACGCCGGAGGCGAGCCGGGGGCCACGACGACGACCGCTCCCCTGCTCGCAGTCGAGGACCTCCACGTGAGCGTCGAGGGGACGCCGATCCTTCGAGGCGTCGACCTCGTCGTGCGCGCCGGCGAGCTCCATGCGATCATGGGACCGAACGGCTCGGGCAAGTCGACCCTCGCGAACGTCCTGCTCGGCAACCCTGCTTACGCGGTCGAGTCCGGGCGCGTCCTGCTGCGCGGGGAGGACGTGACGCTGCTTGCTCCCGATGCCCGCGCCAAGCTCGGCATGTTCCTCGCGTTCCAGTACCCGGAGGAGATCCCGGGCGTGCCGATCGCGCAGTTCCTCCGCCAGGCCGCTGCTGCGCGACGCGGCGGAGAGCTCTCTGTGCTCGAGGTGCGCGTCAAGCTACGCGAGTGGCTCGAGCGCCTCGGCATGGACCTCTCCTTCGGCGACCGGCACCTGAACGACGGGTTCTCGGGCGGCGAGAAGAAGCGCAACGAGATCCTCCAGATGGCGCTCCTCGAGCCGGACCTCGCCGTGCTCGACGAGACGGACTCCGGTCTCGACATCGACGGCGTCCGCGCCGTCGCGCGCGGCGTCGAGGAGGTGCGACGGGCGCGGCCACAGCTCGGCGCCGTGCTCGTGACCCACTACCGGCGCATCCTCGACGAGCTCACCCCCGATCGGATCCACGTCCTCGTCGCCGGTCGCATCGTCGACAGCGGCGGGCCGGAGCTGGCCGAGCGCCTCGAGCGCGACGGCTACGAAGGATGGCAGCGATGAGCGCCGAGCCCGGTACCCTCGACGCCGTCTCGCTGCGTGCCGACTTCCCGCTGCTGTCGCCGGACCGGCCGGGAGGCCGCCTCGTCTACCTCGACTCCGCCGCCTCCGCGCAGCGACCGCGGGCCGTCCTCGAGGCGATGGACCGCTACTACGAGACGACGCACGCGAACGTCCACCGCGGCGTCTACGCGATCGCGGAGGAGGCGACGCGCCTCTACGAGCTCGCCCGCGATCGGGTCGGTCGCTTCGTCGGCGCGCCGCACCCGGCGACGGAGATCGTCTTTACGAAGAACGCGACCGAGTCGGTCAATCTCGTCGCCTACAGCTGGGGCCGGCACGAGCTGCGCGCCGGCGACGTCGTCGTGCTCTCCGAGATCGAGCACCACGCGAACCTGGTGCCCTGGCTCATGCTCGCCGACGAGCGCGGGATCGAACTGCGCTACCTGCCGCTCGGATCCGGCTACGAGCTCGACCTGTCCGAGATCGACCGCATCCTCGACGGCGCGCGCCTGGTCGCGATCACCGGCGCATCGAACGTGCTCGGCACGGTCGTCGACCTCGCGCCCGTCGTGGATGCGGCCAAGGCTGCAGGCGCCCTCGTCCTTGTCGACGGCGCCCAGCTCGTCCCGCACCGGACCGTGGACGTCGCTGCGCTCGGCATCGACTTCCTCGCGTTCACCGGGCACAAGATGCTCGGTCCGACGGGCATCGGCGTGCTGTGGGCGCGCGAGGAGATCCTCGACGCGATGCCTCCGTTCCTCGGCGGCGGCGAGATGATCCGAGACGTCCGCCTCGACGGTTTCACGGCGAACGAACTGCCGTGGAAGTTCGAGGCCGGGACGCCTCCGATCGCCGAGGCGATCGGGCTCGGGGCCGCCGTCGACTACCTGCGTGCGGTCGGACTCGACCGGATCCACGCGCACGAGAGCGCCCTCACCGCGTACGCGCTCGACCAGATCGAGTCCGCGCACGGCGACGCCCTGACCGTCTTCGGTCCCACCGCACGCGCCCCGCGCCGGTCCGGCGTCATCTCCTTCGCCGTGCGCGACGTGCACCCTCACGACGTCGCCCAAGTGCTCGACACCCGCAACGTCTGCGTCCGGGCCGGCCACCACTGCGCGAAGCCGCTCATGCGCTGCCTCGGCGTTCCCGCGACGACTCGCGCGTCGCTCTATCTCTACAACGACGAGACCGACGTCGACGTGCTCGTCGACGCGCTCGGCGACGTCCGCCGGATGTTCGCCTAGAGCGAGCGAGCTGGCAGCGCGCTCGGCGGCACGACGGCGAGACCCAGAACCGAGACCCACGAACGACAAGGAACGATGCAAGCCATGGCAGGCCTCGAAGACCTCTACCGCGAGATCATCCTCGACCACTACCGCACTCCGCGCAACCGCGGCGAGCTGCCGAGCCCGCCGGCGATTCGCGTCGAGGGGTTCAATCCCCTCTGTGGCGACGAGGTCGTGGTCTTCCTCGCCGTCGAGGGCGGCGTTGTCACGGACCTCAAGGTCTCCGGACAGGGCTGCTCGATCAGCCAGTCGTCGGCGTCGATGATGTCCGCTGCCGCAAAGGGCCGGACGATCCCCGAGATCCGGACCCTCGTCCGCTCCTTCAAGGCGATGATGTCGATCCACGAGACGCACCTCGACCCCGGGTCCGACCCCGACGAGAGCGCGGGGGCAGATACTGCCGGCGAGGACGAGATCCTCGACCCCGGGGGGCTCGGAGAGCTCGCGGCGCTGGCCGGAGTCGTGAAGTTTCCCGTCCGCATCAAGTGCGCGACGCTGTCGTGGAACACCCTCAGCCAGGGTCTCGACGAGGCCGAGTCC
>DAHWHN010000151.1 GCA_027335685.1 Acidimicrobiaceae bacterium | reverse complement strand
GGCCGGGCGGGGACCTCGACGGCGAAGGTGCTGCCGGACCCCGGCGCGCTCGCGACGGAGACGGCACCGCCGTGCAGGGCTGCGAGCTCGGCCACGAGCGCGAGCCCGATGCCCGAGCCCTCGTGGGTGCGCGCACGGGCTCCCTCGACACGGTGGAACCGCTCGAACAGATGCGGCTGCTCCGACGACGCGATCCCGATCCCGGTGTCGCGGACCTCGAGCACGACGCGCGCCGCGCCGTCGGGCTCGACCAGGCGGAGACGGACGGCGATGCCGCCCTCGAAGGTGAACTTCACGGCGTTTGCGACGAGGTTCGAGACGATCTTGGCCCACATGTCCCGGTCGACGAGGACGAGACGACCGAGGTCGGCGCAGTCGAGGTCGAGGGTGAGCCCGGCACGATCCGTCGCCGGTCGGAACATCTCGGCCACGTCCGCCGTCAGCGCGGCGAGCTCGACGGGCTCGACGCGGGGGACGAGCCTCCCGGACTCGAGGCGGGAGAACTCGAGCAAGGTGTCGACGAGCCGGAGGAGCCTCCGGGCGTTGCGGTGGACGATCTCGACGCGTGCGCGCTGGCGCTCGCCGAGGGGCTCGCCGGCGTCGGTGAGGGCGTCCTCCGCCGGGCCGAGCAGCAAGGTGAGCGGCGTCCGCAGCTCGTGGCTCACGTTGGTGAAGAAGTTCGTCTTCGCCCTGTCGAGCGCGGCGAGGTTCTCCGCCCGCGCGCGCTCGGCCTCGTAGGCGCGCGCGCTCGTGATGCTCGCCGAGATCTGACTGGCGAGCAGCGAGACGAACCCCTCGTACGCGGCGTCGAGGCAGCGGTGCGGGTTGAGGCCGGCGACGAGGAACCCGATGGGCGTCGCGCCGGTCTGGACGGCGAGCGGCACGAGCAGGGCGCGGCGGGGCGGCTCCTCCCAGGCACCGCTCGGCACGGACGCGAAGCGGTCCGCGAGGTCCTCGACGCGCACGTGGCCCCCGCCCCGGAGGGCCGCGAGCGGCCAGGACGGACGGGGATCGCCGGCCTCGACGCGCCCCGGCGTGACCGGACGGCCGGCCTCGGTGCCCGCGCAGCACGCGAGGCGCGCGCTCGTGCCGTCGGGCTCGAGCAGGTAGACGGCGCTGAAGGGCAGCAGCCGGAGCTCGGCGCCGAGCTGGCGGGCGACGACCTCGTAGACGTCGGGCTCCGTCAGCGCCGTCGCGAGCCCCGCACCGAGGTCACGCAGCACCGCCATCTGGCGCTCGCCCACCACCCGCTCGGTCTCCTCGCTCACCACGCAGAGCATCCCCGCGATGCGACCGGCCTCGTCGGGCAGAGGGCTGTAGGAGAAGGTGTGGTAGGTCTCCTCCCGGTAGCCGCTGCGCTCGAGGATCAACATGAGCGACTCGTCCCAGCTCGCGACGCCGGTGCCGAGGACCTTGTCGATGCGCGGCCCGATGTCGGGCCAGATCTCGGCCCACACCTCGGCCGCGGGCTTGCCGAGGGCCCAGGGGTACTTCGACCCGAGCGTGTCGCGCCGGTAGGTCTCGTTGCACAAGAAGGTCAGCTCGGGCCCCCACGCGAGCCACATCGAGAAGCGGGACGCGAGCATGACCTTGACGACGGTCTCGAGCGCTTGTGGCCACGTCCCGAGCGGTCCGAGCGGCGTCGCGGCCCAGTCGCAGCCGAGCATCGCCTGCCCGACCTCACCGCCGGCCTCGAGCACCGAGCGCATGTCCATCTGCCGGGGCAGTGGCGCGTGCGCGGGCGCGCCTGGATCCTCCATGCGACGCCTCCCTCCTCACACCTACCGCGATCCGCCGCGTGCCAAACCCGCGGCCACGGCGCGTCACCGACGTATCAGTAGCGCGTCACGAACGAGTCACGAACGAGTCACGCAGCCCGGTCAGCTCGAGGAGCCGCTCGATCGACGGCGAGAGGCCCACGAGGACCGTCGCGTGCCCGGCGGCGTCCGCGAGGCGACGGATCGCGACGAGCGCGCCGAGCCCGCTCGAGTCGATGAAGCTCACCGCCGACATGTCGATCTCGAGGGGCTCGCCCGCCGGGACCGCCTCGGCACAGCGCGCCCCCGCGAGACGCAGGTCCTCGGCCGTGGCGATGTCGATCTCCCCGGACAGGGCCAGCTGAGGTGGCGTGTCGCGCGCGAGGATCGGCACGGCCGGATGCTAGCAAAGCGCTCCCCACCTACAGTGGGGACGAGGCGGACGAGACAGGAGCACGAGATGTGGGCATACCGGCTCGAGGCACCCCGGCGCGTCGAGCGCGTCGAGGTGCCCGACGACGAGCCCCTCGGCGAGGGCGAGGTGCGGCTCCGGCTACGCGTCGCGGGCATCTGCGGCAGCGACATGCCGCGCTTTACCGGGCGCGTCGGCCAGCACCACCCCTACTTCGACCACGGGAGCGCCCCGGTGCACGAGGTCGTCGGGACCGTGGTCGAGTCCCGCAGCCCGCACTACGCCACGGGCGAGCGCGTCGTCGGCACGCTCGGGCCGACGGCGGGCCTCGCCGAGCACGTGGTCGTCGACCAGTCGCGCATCGTGGCCGTGCCGGCGGACCTCGACGACCTCGAGGCGATCGTCGTCCAGCCGCTCTCCACGGTGCTACGCGCCGTCACGCACCAGCTCCCCCCGGTCGCCGGGCGCCGAGCGGCCGTGATCGGCGCGGGACCCTGCGGCCTCGCGTTCTGCCACGTGCTCCGCTCCCGCGGGGCCGAGCGGATCGTCGCGGTCGACCCCGTCGAGCGGTCCGAGACGGCCGTCGCGTTCGGCGCCGACGAGCTCGTCGTGACGACGGCCGCCGCGTGGCAGGCAGGCCTCGCCCCCTCGTCCCGCCCCGACCTCGTCGTCGAGGCCGTCGGCCACCAGCAGGCCACGATCGCCGACGCGCTGCGCGCCGTGGCGGACCGGGGCGTCGTCTTCGGATTCGGCGCCCCCGACGACGCCGACTACGCCGTGCCGTACCTCGAGATCTACCTGCGCGACCTCACCCTCGCGTCGGGTCGCACGATCGACGACTGGCCCGAGCTCCTCGCCGCGGGAGCCCGCTACCTCCAGGCGCACCGGGCCGACTTCGCGTCCTACGTCTCGCACGTCGTGCCGCCCGAGGAGGCACAGCGCGCCTACGACCTCTACGCCCTGCCCCAGCCCGGCCGGCTGAAGGTCGTCATCGCCACGAGCGCGTAGTGGCCCGGGCCGGCCCGGGTGAGCCGGGCCGCCCGGTGCCTCAGGCGTCCGCGCGTGCCACCTGGGCGGCGAACGCGCCGACGGTCGCCGCGGCGCCGCGGTCGAGCACGACGTCGAGCTCGTGGTTGACGCTGAGCGCGTCGTAGCTGAAGTTCGCCGAGCCGACCATCGCCGTCGCACCGCAGGCGAGGATCTTCGCGTGCAGGTACGGCTCGCCCGGCGCGCGCTCGACGTGCACGCCGTGGTGAGCGAGCCACGACGCCGCGGCGCTCGCGCCGTCGGCGGCCGGGTTGAGCACGACCGTGACCGCGACGCCACGGTGCGCCGCGGCGGCGAGCGCGTCCTGGACGCCGTAGTCGGTCAGGTAGTTCGCGAGCACCGTGCACCGACCGGTCGCGTGCGCGACGACGGCGAGGATCTCGGGCCCGACCGCCCGTCCGGCGACGAACGGACCGAAGACACCGCTCGCCGGTGCGCCGCGGCCGCCCGCCGCGGCCCAGTCACGGTCGAAGATCGCCGCGGCGTGCGCGACCGCAGGTCCCGAGAGCTCGACGTCCGCGTCCGTCGTCGCGCCCGACGACACGCCGAGGTTCACCCCGCCGACGAGGACGCGGCTCGCGTCGACGACGAGGAGCTTCACGTGGTCGATCCCGCCGGGGACCGCGAGGGTCCGGACGGCGACGCCGGCACGGACGAGGCGGGCGTCGCTCGAGCGGCTTGCGATCTCGGTCGGGTCCGTGACGACCCGCACCGCGACGCCGCGGCGGCGCGCCGCGTCGAGGGCGGCGACGACGGCGGGGTCGCCGAGCTCGTACATCTCGAGCTCGACGCTGTGACGCGCCGCGGCGAGGAGACCGAGGGTCGTCGTCGCGACGAGCGGGGCCGCGACGACGGTCGCGTCCGGCTCCGGCACGAGCGGGACGGCAGCGTGCGGCGCGGGCCGACCGCTTTCCGGCGGGCCGGTCCCGGCGGACAGGCCGGCGCCCACGGTGGCAAGGAGGACGGCTGCGACGAGCACGGCCGCTGCGAGCCCCGGGGCGCAAAGCCCCCGGGCCGCGTGCACGGTGGCGGGCCGGGAGCGTGCCATGCAGTGATCCTCCCATGCGGGTGGGTCAGCGCGCCCCGGCCGTGTGCGACGAGATCGACAGCGGGGGGAGCGTCGTCGCCGGGATGGTGACCTGGCCCGGTCCACCGCCAGGGCCGGCGCCAGGCGTCGTGGTCGTCGTGGAGGCCGACAAGCTGCTCTCGGTCGCGGCACCTCTGCGCAGGTGGAGCAGGACCTCCAAGATGCCCGTGTCGGCAGTCGTGACGAAGCCGCCGACGCTCGGGTTCGCGATGTGCCAGTCCGCGAACAGGATCGTCGCGACCGCGAGGACGTCGATCCCGGTCCCGAGGCGCTCGGCTTTCACGGCAAGGGTCACCGCGTGCGTGGTGCCGTGCATCGTGAGCGTGCCCGTCGCCGTCGTCGAGACGACCGTGCCGGGAGCGGGGAGCGCCGCGAGGACGATCGGCTTGGTGAGCGTGAACGTCGCCGTCGGGTACTTCGCGACGTCCATGATCCTGCCGTCGAACTGCGCGTTGCGCTGCGCCTGGTCGCTCACCACCGTCGCCAGCGCGACCGTGTAGCGGGCGCGGGTGACCGTCGTGCCCCGGATGACGAGCGACCCGGAGACGTCGTGCGTGCGGCCGACGGCCGTCGCGTGCTGGCCGAGCAGGATCTCCTGGACGCGGTAGCCGGCGACCGATCCGCTCGAGACGCTCCAGGTCCCCGTGACGGACGATCCCGACGAGCTGGCGAGGTGCGCCCCGGCCGCTCCGGAGCTGCCCGACGACGGGAGCGCAAGCTTCGGCTTTGCCGGTCCCTCGACGAAGTGGATGAAGACGTACGGCCCGCCGACGCCGACGACGACCAGGGTGGCGACGCCGCCGAGGATCCAGCGTCTCAGGTGGTGCCTTGCCATTGCAGCTCTCCGATCTGCTCGCGAAGCCGTGAGTCGAGCCGACGGACCTGAGCCTGGCCTGTGGACGCGGTCCTGGCACGGCGCGCGCCATGCCCTGCCGGACAGGACCCACGGTCGAACGCTCCGGGAGCGTGCACTGGTCATCGTGTGACCAGATCAGGTTGCACGCCGCGTCGAGCCGCCGGCAGGACGGCACGAGCGGAGCGGGGAGGGGGAAAGACGGAGATCGAGACAGGCGGTGGCGACGACCCGAGCGTCAGCGCGGCGCGGGACCGTCGAGGTCGAGGCCGATGTCGAGGATCGGCGCAGAGTGCGTCAGCGCGCCGACCGCGAGGTAGTCGACACCGGTCGCGGCGACCTCGGCCGCGTTCGCGAGCGAGAGGCCCCCGCTCGCCTCGAGGCGGGCACCGCCGCGCGCCCGGGCCATCTCGACGGCGCGCCGCGTCGTCGCGAGGTCCATGTTGTCGAGCAGGATCAGGTCTGCGCCGGCGGCGAGCGCCTCGCCCACCTGGGCGAGGGTGTCGCACTCGACCTCGACGAGGAGACCCGGCGCCGCGCGCCGGACCGCCTCCAGGGCGGCTGCGACCCCCCCGGTCGCCGCGACGTGGTTGTCCTTCACGAGCGCCGCGTCGCCGAGCCCCATGCGGTGGTTGGCCCCGCCGCCGCAGCGCACGGCGTACTTCTCGAGCGCCCGCAGCCCCGGCGTCGTCTTGCGGGTGTCGCGCACGACCGCGCCGGTACCCGCGACGGCGTCCACCCACCGCCGGGTGGCGGTCGCGACGCCGCTCAGGTGGCAGAGGAGGTTGAGCGCGCTCCGCTCGGCACGCAGCAGCGGCCGGGTCGGCCCGTCGACGGTCGCGACCGTGTCGCCGGGCCGAACGACCGTCCCGTCCTCGAGGAGAACCTCGACGGCGATCGCACCGCTGCTCGCGACGTCGCAGACCGCCGCGGCGACGAGGATGCCCGCGAGGACGCCCGAGCCCCGGACGACGAACGCGCCGCTGCTGCGCGACGCCTCGTCCACGGCGGCCTCGGTCGTCACGTCCGGACCGTAGGCGAGGTCCTCGCGCAGCGCAGCCGCGGCCACCGCCTCGACCGCCGCGGGGTCGAGGCCGCGGCCCGCGAGCCCGGCGAGCGTCGCGGCGCCGAGCATCACCGGCCGGCCCGGGCGCGTGCCGATCCGGGCGCGCCCGGTGCACGCTCGGTGCAACAGTCCGCGGTCACGGGCGTCACGTCCGCGACGACGGCGCCCCACGGCTCGACGCGGACCTGCACGACGGAGAGCTCGGAACGGGTGGCGGGAGCGTCGACGCGCTGGTGGCAGCCACGGCTCTCGTCGCGCGCGAGCGCCGCGTGCGCGAGCAGCGTCGCGACCAGATGGAGGTTGGTCGCCTCGATCGTCGCGAGGTCGGGCGGGGCACCCACCCGGCGCGGCACGGCGGCGAGATCGCCGAGCAGCTCGGCGAGACCCGCGGCGCTGCGGAGCACCCCGGCGCCACGCTCGGTCGCGCGGGCCGTGCCCGCTCGGCTCGCGGCCTCGACGATCTCGCCGGGACGGCAGACCTCGCCGGCACGGACGTGCTCGTCGTCACCTGCACCGGCATGTGCAGCTCCACCGGAAGCTGCACCCGGACGACCGCCCCCGACGGCCCCGGCGCCGGCCCCGGTCGCCGCGGCGCCGGTCGCCGCGTTCCCGGTCGTCGCGGTGCCGGCAGCGAGCAGCGCGCCGGCACGGGCACCGGCCACGACGGCCTCGAGCAGGCTGTTCGAGGCGAGGCGGTTCGCGCCGTGCGCACCCGTCGCCGCCACCTCGCCGATCGCGAGCAGGCCGTCGATGCCCGTCCGCCCGTCGAGGTCTGCCGCGATCCCACCGCAGGAGTAGTGCGCCGCGGGCCGGACCGGCACCGGCTCGCGCACCGGGTCGAAGCCGGCGGCACGGCAGGCGCCGGCCACGGTCGGAAAGCGTGCGACGAGGTCCTCGACACCCCGGCAGTCGAGGAAGAGAGCCGCGTCGCCGCTCTCCGCGAGCCGGCGCGCCATTGCCCCGGCGACGACGTCGCGTGGCGCGAGGTCGGCGAGGGGGTGGACGCCCGCGAGCACCCGCCGGCCCCGTCCGTCGAGAACGACCGCACCGGCACCGCGCAGAGCCTCGGTGAGCAGGGGGCGCTGGCCGGTCGCTCCGGGCTCGAAGAGCACGGTCGGGTGGAACTGGACGAACTCGAGATGGCGCAGCGTCGCCCCCGCACGCGCCGCGAGCGCGAGGCCGTCGCCCGTCGCCTCGACAGGGTTCGACGTCGTCGCGAACGCCTGGCCGAGCCCGCCCGTGGCGAGCACGACGGCGTCCGCCATCACCTCGACGACCTCGCGCACGGCACCTGCAGGATCGAGGCGGGCGACGACCACGCCGGTGACCGCGCCGGTCGGGCCCGTCAGGAGCTCGAGCGCGACGCTCCGCTCCTCGACGACAACGGGCCCGCTCGCGACCTGCGCGCGCAGCGCGCGCACGACCTCGGCGCCCGTCGCGTCCCCACCGGCGTGGACGATGCGCGCCCGCCCGTGACCGCCCTCGCGCCCGAGCACGAGGTGGCCGCCTACGGTGTCGAACCGGGCTCCCCAGGACTGCAGACGCTCGATCGTCGTGCGGGCCGCAGCGGTGAGCGCCGCGACGACGGCGGCGTCGCAGAGGCCGGCACCGGCGACAACCGTGTCGGCCGCGTGGTCCGCGGGGCTGTCGGACGGGTCGACCGCGGCGGCGATGCCGCCCTGGGCCCACCGACTGGAGCCCTCGCCGAGCGCCGTCTTCGCGAGGAGCTCGACGTGGCGACCGGCGGCCGCCGCACCGCGCGCCGCGACCATTCCCGCCGCTCCTGCGCCGACGACGACGACATCCGCGCGGCGCCGCCGTCGGGTGGGGTCCGCGCCCATCTGCTCGGCGGGCGTCGGCGTCACTCGCCCGTCCCCGGAGAGCCGATCGCGACCATCGCCTCGACCGCCTGGCGTGCACGGGCCGCGACGGCCGGATCGAGCTGGATCTCGGTCGTACCGGTGCGGAGCGACTCGAGCAGGACGTCCGGCGTCGTCATCTTCATGTACGGGCACACGGCCCGCTCGTCGACCGCCGAGAACCGCGTGCGGGCGTTCGCCTGGCGCAGCTGGTGGAGCATCCCGGTCTCGGTCGCCACGAGCACGCGTGCCGCCGTCGTCTCCCGCGCGCGCTCGAGCATGCCCGAGGTCGACAGCACCCGGACCCGCTCGGTCGGGAGCGCGCCCGTGCCCGCGAGCCACAGCGTCGGCGTCGCGCAGCCGCACTCGGGATGGACGAACAGCTCGGCGTCGGGATCGGCGCCCATCTGCGCGACGACCTCCTCGGGACGGATCCCCGCGTGGACGTGGCACTCGCCGAGCCAGACGTGGAACCCGGCGCGCCCCGTCGCCCGGCGCACGTGCTCGCCGAGGAACTGGTCCGGCAGGAAGAGCACCTCCCGGTCCTGCGGGATCGACTCGACGACCTCGACGGCGTTCGCGGAGGTGCAGCACAGGTCCGACTCGGCCTTGACCTCGGCCGAGGTGTTCACGTAGGCGACGACGACGGCGCCGGGGTGCTCGGCCTTCCAGCGGCGGACGTCCTGCGCGCTGACCGCGTCGGCCAGCGAGCAGCCGGCCTCGGGGGCCGGGAGCAGGACGGTCCGGTCGGGTGCGAGGATCTTGGCCGTCTCGGCCATGAACGCGACCCCGCAGAACACGATCGTGCGCGCGTCGCTCCCCGCCGCACGCCTCGAGAGCGCGAGCGAGTCGCCGACGTAGTCGGCGACGTCCTGGATCTCCGGGAGCTGGTAGTTGTGCGCGAGGATCACCGCGTCGCGCTCCTTGGCGAGGCGGCGCACCTCGTCCTGCCATCTCCCGCCGCCGACCGACGCTGCCTGCACTGGTCGCTCCCCTCGCCCCTCGTCCGACGCTGCGCCCGATCCGAGGCGATACGGCACCTGCGCGAGGTTTTTGATGATGAGACAATAACTTCGTGGACGAGGTTACTCCCGGTGGCGAGCACCGGCAACGTGCAGCGATCACGCACGAGGTCCTCGGCGTGGTCTGCCAGGTGCGAGACGGCACGCTCCAGGTGCTGCTCTGGCGGCGCGCTCGGGCGCCGCACGCCGGCAACTGGTCGCTCCCCGTCGGACCGGTCGGGCTGGCCGAGACGCTCGAGGAGGCCGTCGCGCGTCACCTCGCGACGAAGGTTGACGTCCGCGACCTCGCACACCTCGAGCAGCTCGGGACCTGGAGCGCCGTCGGGCGCGTGCCGGGCCGCCGGGTCCTCGCGACGTCCTACCTCGGCCTCGTGCCGACGACGAGCGACCCGGACACGCCACACGACACGAGCTGGCACCGCGCCGACGACCTCCCGGCGATGGCCTTCGACCACGGTGACGTCGTCGCCTACGCCCTCGGCCGCGTGCGCGCCAAGCTCGCCTACACCAACATCGGCTTCGCGCTCGCGCCGGAGGAGTTCACGATGGCGGAGCTCAGCAAGCTCTACGCCGCGACGCTCGGCCGGCCGGTCTCGGTGACCAACCTCCAGCGGGTGCTCGTCCGGCGCGACGTGCTCGAGGCGACCGGCGGCTTCGCCGCGTCGGGGTCGGCCGGCGGGCGCCCTGCCGCGCGCTACCGGTTCCGCCGCCACACGCTCGAGGTCACCGACGCCTTCCCGGTGCTGCGACCCCGCGGGCCGGCCACGGCCGGGCCACGACAGCCCGGCGCCGCACCGCGGAGCTGACCGCCCGTTGCGCCGCTCAGCCCGCCAGCTCCCTTGCCGGCGCGACGTCCTCGCCGCGTATCGACAGCACGCCGACGCCGACAGCCCGCGCGGCGTCGCGCGCCTCGGGATAGATCCGGATGCCGAAGGCGTACGGGAGGTAGGGGGCGGCGATGCCGGCCCGCTCGAGCGACTCACGGAACCGCGCGTCGTCATGGAGCGCCGCCCAGGAGCGGACCTCCCGAGCACGCAGCCGGACCTTGGCCTCGACGAGGAGGGACAGCTCCCGGCCGTCGGCGTCCCGGGCGCGCACCCACAGGTCGAGCTCGCCGTCGCCGTCGAGGTCGACGGGCACCGGCTCGCCTGCGAGCACGTAGCCGCGCTGCCGGGCGACGTAGCACAAGACGTCGGCCGCATCCTCCTCGGCCGTCCCGCCGATGGTGTTCGACAGGCTCCCGACTTCCTTGCGCAGCGCGGCCACTGCGGCGAACAGCCGATCCTGGCCGGCGAACAGCTCGCCTTGGCCGACCGTGAGACGAGCGACGGAGTCTTCGAGCTTGGCCTGGCCGGCGACCAGCCGATCCTGGCCGTCCGCGAGGCGGGCGACGTCCGACGGCAGGCGCAGGAGCTCGTCGGTGAGGATGAGCGCGCGCGCCTGCGCGCGGTAGCTGCTGTCGGAGCGGAGCCTTCCGAGGAAACCGGTCTCGTCCATGTGCGCGATGCTACTTTTACGGTGCGACGGCGGGCGGGACCCGGCTGTCAGTCGGCGTGGAACACCTCGGTCATCTCCACCCACCACGGCTCGCCGTCGCGCGAGCGCAGGGTGCGCTGGAGCGGCCCGACCCGGTCCCACCACGTCCTCGTCGCCTCGTCCCTGCCCATCTCCGCGAGGTCGGCTGCGAGGTCCGTGCCGTGGTGCTCGTAGTACGCGAACAGCAGGTTGTCGTGCCGGAAGATCGTGTAGTTCGCGATGCCGGCGCGGCGGATCGCGTCGAGCACCGGAGGCGGGACAGCCCGGTGGAGGCGCTCGTACTCCGCTCCTGCCCCGTCGGCAAGGCCGATCACGGACCCGACACGCTGCACGCCCACCGCCGCACCTCCTCGCCGGGCGCTCGCTCCCGTGGCGCTCACCGGCGCAGCGCGCCGTGGACCGACGAGGTGATCCGCTCCATCACCGCGCGGCTCACCGCGGGATAGTCGCCGGTGTTCGCCACCTCGCCGAGCAGGCGGAACTCGCCCATCACGAGGATCCGGTCGGCGAGGCGGACCACCTCGCGCAGGTCGCTCGAGATGAGCAGGATCGCCGCGCCGCCGTGCGCGAGCTCGCGCAGCAGCTGGTGCATCTCCTCCTTCGCCGCGACGTCGATGCCGACCGTCGGCTCGTCGAAGACGAGGATCTCGGCCTCGGCGGCGAGCCACTTCGCCGCGCTGACCTTTTGCTGGTTGCCACCCGAGAGACCGGACACCGGCTGGGCGAGCCCCTGCATCTTCACCCGGAGGCGCTCGACGTGGCCCTCGACGGCGGGGCGCGTCTGGCTCTCCGAGAGCCACCCGAGGCGGCGGCGCAGCTTGTCCCAGATCGTGATGCCGACGTTGCGGCTGATCGAGTGCTGGAGGATGAGGCCCTCGGCCTTGCGGTCCTCGCTCACGTAGCCGAGCCCGTGGTGGCGGAGCGCGTCGTAGGGGTTGCGGATGCGCACGGGCTCGCCGTCGACGAGCAGCCGCCCGCCCGTGATGCGCGCGAGGCCGACGAGGCAGCGCGCGAGCTCCGTCCGCCCGGCGCCGACGAGGCCGTAGAGGGCGACGATCTCGCCCGCGTGGACCACGAGGCTGACGCCGTCGTGGCCGTACTCGGTCGACACGGCGTCGAGCTCGAGGCGCGCGGCGCCGACGGGGGCGCCGTGGTCGTGGGCCGCCGCGGCGTCGACGGTGCGGCCGACCATCGCGTGGACGACCTCGTCGCGGGTGATCGCGCCGAGCGGCCGCGCCGTCACGACGTTGCGGCCGTCGCGCAGCACCGTCACGCGGTCGCAGAGCGCGTAGACCTCCTCGAGCTTGTGGCTGACGAACAGGATCGCCGTCCCCTGGTCGCGCAGCTCGCGCAGGATCGCGAAGAGGTGCTCGGACTCGCCCTCGGTGATCGACGACGTCGGCTCGTCGAGCAGCAGGACCTTGCAGCGCTGCGCGAGGGCCTTCGCGATCTCGAGGAGCTGGGCCTGTCCCGGGCTCAGCCGGCGCGCCTCGACGAGCGGGTCGAGCCCGAGGCCGACCTGGTCGAGCCAGGGACGCGCCTCCTCGGCGATGCGCCGGTAGCTGACGAGGCCGCCGCGCGTCGGCGTCCGGCCGAGGAACAGGTTCTCCGCCACGGAGAACGCGCCGACGAGGTTGCGCTCCTGGTGGACGACCGCGACGCCGCGCGCGGCCGCGAAGCGCGGGCTCGTGAGCTGGACCGGCTCGCCGTCGACGAGGACCGCTCCGGCGTCGGGGGGGAACACCCCGGTCGCGACGTTGATGAGCGTGCTCTTGCCGGCGCCGTTCTCGCCGATCAGCGCGTGGACCTCGCCGGCTGCGAGCACGAGGTCGGCGCCGTCGCGCGCCGCGACGCCGCCGAAGGACTTCGACACGCCCCGCAGCTCGAGCACCGGCGGCGGCCCGCCGCGCGTGCCCGGTGCGAGCGGGCTGCCCGACGCCTCGCGGGCGCTCACCGTGCCACCGGGTCGAGGCCCGCGCCGCCAGCCGCGGCGCCGGCAGCCCGACGCCGGCGTGACCCCGGCCGCCCGGTCTCGTGCGCGCGGCCCTGCAGGCCGGCGAGGCGGCCGACCTGGCCGGCGAGGACCGCCGCGAGGATCAGCAGCCCTTCTGCCATCTCGACCGCGTTCGTGTTGACGTTCAAGACGATGAGCGCGTCGTTGATCGTCGCGAGGACGACGGCCGCGATCAGGCCGCCGACCGAGGACGCCTCGCCGCCGGTGAGCGCCGTGCCCCCGATGATCGGCACCGCGAAGGAGATGATGAGCCAGTCCGTCCCCGTCGCCGGGGTCGCGCTCTGCAGCACGCCCATGTACATGACCGCGGCGACGCCGGCGAGCAGCCCCGACGAGCCGTGCGCGACGACGAGCGCCCGCGAGCGCGAGAGCCCGGACAGCGTCGCCGCGTCGCGGTTGCCGCCGACCGCGAGCACGCTCCGGCCGTCGGGCAGCCAGCGCAGCGCGGCGCCGACGAGCGCGGTCGCGCCGAACGCGACGAGCAGCAGGTAGGGGAAGAACGACGCGCGCCCCTGGCTCAGGCTGACGATCGACGACGGGACGCTCGAGTAGGGGATCGCGCTCGTCACGCCGTAGGCGATGCCGGTGAAGGCGCTGCCGGTCGCGAGCGTGACGATGAAGCCCGAGAGCTGCGTGCGCGCGATGACGACGCCGTTGACGACGCCGCAGATCGTCCCGAGCACGAGCCCGGCGAGGACCGCCGCGCCGACCGGCCAGTGGTGGACGTCGACGGCGTTGCCGATCGCGATCGTGACGAGGCCGCCGATCCCGCCGACGGCGAGGCTCATGTCGCCGACCGCGAGCACGACCATCTGGGCGAGGCCGACGACCGCGTCGAACGCGGCGGTCTGGAGGATGACGTAGACGTTGAAGCTCGCGCCGAAAGACTTCGTCTCGATGCCGAGCACGATCCCCGCGACGACGGTCGCGGCGAGGAGCGGGAGCCACTTGGCCCGCAGCACCTGGCTCATGCCGGGCTCGCGCCGCCGAGGGCGAGACGCGCACGTCGCGCCCGCCGCACCCGGCTCCGGCGGCGGCGGCGCATCTGGTCGGCGACGACCGCGGCGAGAAGGACGAGGCCCTCCGCGAGGTCGAGCCAGTAGCTCGGCACGTTGAGGATCGTGAGCCCGGACTGGAGGCTGTCGTAGAACACGGCGGCGAGCAGGATCCCGGCGACGGTGATGTCGCCGCCGGCGAGCGCGACGCCGCCGAGCACGACGGCGATGAACGACGGCAGGAGCCAGTTCGTGCCGAGGCTCGCGTTGACGTTCAGCTCGTAGGAGGCCTCCATGAGCGCCGCGACGGCGCAGAGCAGGCCGGAGATCGCGTACCCGGCGAGCAGGACGCGCGAGGTGTCCACGCCCGAGGCGCGCGCCGCACGCTCGTTCGCGCCGACCGCGAGCATCTTCCAGCCGACGGCCGTCTTGTTGTAGACGAGCCAGACGACGACGCCGCAGACGACCGCGACCGCGACGAGCGGGCAGATCGCCGCGGACACGAGGGTGCCGGAGCCGAGCCGCCCGAGCACCGAGCTCGTGATCTCGTAGTTCGCGTTGCGCGTGAGCAGCAGTGCCCCGCCGCCGTAGGCGGAGAGGAACGCGAGGGTGACGATGAAGCTCGACAGCCCCGTCTTCAGCTCGACGACGCCCATGAGCAGCGAGGCCAACACGCCCGCCACGACGACTACGACGATCGCGAGCACGAGGGGGATGTGCGCGTCGACGAGCATGTAGCCGAGCAGCGAGACGCAGATCGCACCGACGCTGCCGACCGCGAGGTTCATCCGCGCCATGACGACGAGGATCGCCTGGGCCATGCCGAGGACCGCGTCCCGGGCCGCGAGCTGGCCGATGCTGTAGAGGTTGAAGCTCGTGAGAAAGCCCGAGCCGACGGTCCCGAAGATCGTCCAGGTCACGATCGTGAGGAGGACGAGCCCGACGACCGAGCTCTGCCCGGAGGCGAGCCGGCCGACGATCCCCCTGCGGACCACGGCGGGCCGGGTGCCGTCTCGTCCCGGCGGCCCCGCGCCGTGCGCCCTCGTCGTCGAAGGCTCGCTCGTCGTCGACGTCATGACCTCGCTACCTCGCTACCTCACTCGGACGGATGCGGCTCGACCGCACGCGGGCCGCAGGACGGCGGCGGCCACGCCCGGCCGGCTGGACCGGGCGTGGCCGACCCCTCGTCGGGGCTGCTCGCTCTGCCTGCTACGGGCAGGCGAGGTACTTCGACGTGGCCGCGAGGACCTGGCTCGTGTTCGAGGGGATGTTCTCCGGCTTGCCGATGTACTGCGACACCGCCTTCTGGCTCACGAAGAAGTACCCGGAGTTCACGAAGCGCGCCGTGCCCGGGATCTTCGTGAACGGCGCGTTCGCGCGCACGGTGCAGCCCTTCGCGACCATGTCGTAGAGCCACGTGCCGCCGACGATGCCCTGGCCGTAGGAGTTCTGGTACATCGTGCCGTAGATGTCGTGGGCCTTGATCGCGTCCATCACGGTCGGGCTGTTGTCCTGCCCGATGAACAGCACGTGGCGGAACTGCTTGTTCTTCGCGAGGATGCTCGCGGCGGCGACGGAGGGGTAGTAGTCCGTCGAGAGCATCCCTTTCAGCTCGGCGCCTTTCGACGCGAGCAGGCTCTCGACCGCGGGAGGAGCCGCGCTCGGGCTGTCGATGTTCGAGACGACCTGGGCGAGCTTGACCTTGCCGTGGGTCGCGGCGACCGCGTTCTCGACGCCCTTCTCGCGCAGCGCCGTGTTCGCGTCGGTGAGCAGCCCCGTGAGGAAGGCGATGTCGCCCTTGCCGCCGATCGCCTTGTCGAGGATCTGGGTCTCGTAGGTCGCGGAGGCCTCGACGTTGGTCGCGTAGCACAGCAGCGCGGGCGTCGGGTCGCTCGTGCAGCCCGCGAGGTCGATGACCGGGATGCCGCGGTTGATCAGTCGCTGGTAGACCGGGATGATCGAGGACTCGCCGTCGGGGAAGATCGCGAAGGCGTTGTAGCCCTTCGCGACGAGCGAGTCGATCGTGCTCGTCTCGACCGACGGCTCGAAGGTCGGCGTCGGCGGCACGACGTAGCTGACCGTCACCCCGAGCTGCTTCGACAGCGCCTGCGCGGCGAGGCCCCACGGCGCGAAGTAGACGTTGGGCCCACCGGGGATCAGCGCGATCTTGATCTTCGACTTCGGCACCTTCACGGGCTTGAACGCGGCGACGGCCGCCGCGTGGGTGTCCGCGGCGCTGGCCGAGGTCCCGGCGACCGCCGTGCCCGCGAGGCTCATCGCCGCGCCGGCGAGGCCCGCCATCGCGATCGCCCGCCCTCGCCGCTGGCGGCGCGGCGTCCGGTCCACCTCGTATGGGCTGTGCATCATGCTCTCTCCTTTGCCTTGACGGTGCTCTCGAGTGCGCGGTCGTCCCAGTCGATGCCGATGCCCGGCGCGTCCGGCGGGAGCGCCCTGCCCCGGGCGTGCCGGATGCGGCTCGTCGTCACCGAGTCGAGCTGGGGGATCCACTCGACCCAGCGGCCGTTCGGCACGGCCGCGGCGAGGCTCACGTGGAGCTCCATGAGGAAGTGCGGCGCGACGGGGACGCCGAAGGCCTCCGCGAGGTGCGCGACCTTCAGCCACGGCGTGATCCCGCCGACGCGGGCGACGTCGGGCTGGAGCACCGACGCGGCCCCGGCGTCGAGGTACGCGCGGAACTGCCCGAGCGAGTAGAGGGACTCGCCGACCGCGACGGGGATCGACGTCGAGCGCGCGAGGAGCGCGTGCCCCTCGACGTCGTCGGCCGCGAGGGGCTCCTCGATCCAGGTGAGGTCGTAGGGCTCGAGCAGGTGCGCGCGCCGGGCCGCCTCGTCACGCGTGAAGCCCTGGTTGGCGTCGACCATGATCGCCATCCCCGGCCCGACCGCGTCGCGCACCGCCGCGAGGCGCGCCGCGTCGTCGGCCGCGCGCTCCTTGCCGATCTTGACCTTCACGCCGCCGAAGCCGGCGTCTGCCGCGGCGACGGCGTTCGCGACGAGCTCGTCGGTGCCAAAGTGCAGCCAGCAGCCCTCGGTGTCGTAGAGGGCAACGGAGTCCTGGGCGCCCCCGGCGAGGTGCGCGAGCGGGGTCCCGAGAGCCCGGGCGCGCAGGTCCCAGACGGCGGTGTCGATCGCCGCGAGCGCGAGGGCCGTGATCGGGCCGACCGTCGTCGCGAGCGTCGAGCGGCGGAGCCGGTCCCAGAGCGCCTCGGGCCGCGCCGCGTCCGCGCCGACGACGCGCGGGAGGAGGTAGTCCTCGACGAGGGCGAGGACGGCCGTCCCGCCCGTGCCGATCGTGTAGGAGTACCCGCGGCCCTCGAGGCCGTCCGGGCCCGCGAGCCGGACGACGACCGTCTCCTGCTCGACGAAGGACTGGACGGCGTCCGTGCGGACCGCGGCGACCGGTATGTGGCACAGCCAGGCGTCAGCCCGCTCGATCGTGGGCACGACCAGCCTCCCCCCTTTTCCCCCGAGGATGTATCGTGTAGGATAGATGGTAGAGGGGTCGGCGCGACCTGTCAAGTAGCATCGGGGCGGCAGATGCGGGCGAGCTGCGCTCACATCGCGACCGAGGAAGGCGAGCCAGAGGTGCGGGACGGCTCCGGGCGGGCGGCCTCGTGACGGGACCGGACGGGCTCCCGCACGCGGCCCCAGGGAGGCTGGCTGCGTCGCAGCCGCGCGCGCTCCCCGGTCGCCAGATGCTGACCGCGAGCGTCTACGACGCGATCAAGGCGCAGATCATGGACCTCGAGCTCGCGCCGGGCAGCCGGGTCAACATGGACCAGCTCGCGCGGGACCTCGAGGTGTCGACGACACCGGTCCGCGAGTCGCTCGCACGGCTCGAGTCCGAAGGTCTCGTGACCCGCCGGAGCCTGCAGGGCTACACCGTGACCGCCCAGCCGGACCGGGCCGAGCTCCACGAGCTGTTCACGCTCCGGGCGCTGCTCGAGCCCGAGGCGGCTCGCCAGGCGACGCATGAGCCGGCCGGGGATCTCGCCGCGCTGCTCGGCTCGACCGTCGAGGAGATGGCCGAGCCACCCTCGGCCGTCCCCGAGGAGCAGTACCGGCGGCACCGGAGCTTCGTCGAGGCCGACATCGCGTTCCACGACGCGATCGCCGCCGCGTCGGGCAACCGCCTCCTACGGCGCACCCTCGCGGGCCTGCACACCCACGTCCTTCTCTACCGGCTCTACTTCGAGGCCGGCGTCGCGCCCGAGCGCACGGCGACGGCGGAGGAGCACCGGGCGATCCTCGACGCGATCCTCGCCCGAAGGCCCGAGGACGCGGCGACGGCGATGCGGGAGCACGTCGAGCGCTCGCATGAGCGCGTCCTCGGCCGCACCTCGACGCTGCGAACGACCTGACCAGCTCACGGCGATCCGCAGGGGTCCGCACGGCGACGGGCTCTCGGGAACCAACGCGGGGACGGACGGGACGGACGGCATACGGGGCGCGCTTCCCCTCGCCACGACACGGTCGCTGCGGCACCCGAGCCAGGAGTGTGCACGTCGACCACCTCGCCGGGCTCTCAACCTGGCGACGGCCGCGTCGTTAGGCCAGCTCGGAGGGCGCATGCGACCAGACGCTTCAGATACCACCTGGAAGCTCGTCGTGCTCGTCGGAGGCAGTGCCGTCCTCGGGTACTTCATGCTCCACGGCACCGCCGAGCACGACGCCGCCTACTCGGCGATCGGTCTCGCGTCGGTCGGCTGCGTCGCGCTCGGGATCCGGAGGTGGCGGCCGGCGGACCTTGCCGGATGGCTCGCTATCGGGGCGGGCAACTTGAGCTTCGTCCTCGGCGACGGTGTCTACGGCGTCTACCAGTTCGTCCTGCACCGGGCGACACCGTTCCCGTCGATCGCGGACGCCTTCTACCTCGCCGGCTACCCGTTCCTGATCGTCGGCGTCACGCGGCTGACGAGGGACCCGGCGCACGGCGGGCGGAGCCGCGAGTCGTTCGCAGACGCGACGATCGTCGCCGTCGGCGCGCTCGCGCTCTCGTGGCACTTCCTGATGGGCCCCTACGCCCACGCTCCGAGCGTGGGCACCTTCGCGAAGCTCGTCAACCTCGCCTATCCCGCTCTCGATCTCGGTGTGCTGTTCATCGTGCTCCAGGGACTCCTCTTCGGTGGGGCCCGCCTCGGGGTGCACCGCCTCATCGCCGTGGCGATGGTCGCCATGGTCGTGTCGGACTTCGTCTACGACGTGCTCGAGCTCCATGGCTCCTACTCGGCCGGCAACCCCGTCGACGCCGGCTGGCTGGCGAACTACGTGCTTGTCGGGGCCGCGGCCCTCCACCCGTCGATGGCCCTACGTCGGGGGGAAAAGGCGCCCGCACGGAGGCCGGGTGTGGTGCGTCGCCTTCCCGTCGTTGCGATCGCCGGCTTCACCGCTCCGGCGATCCTCCTCGTCGGCGCGCTCGCGGGGAACCACAGCGACGTGGCGCCCCTCGCACTCATCTCGATCGTCGAGTTCGCGCTGGTCGTCGTCCGGATGTCGTGGATGCTCCGCGCGATAGCCGAGCAAGCGCGCTCGATCGAGAACACACTGGACGCCAAGACCC
>DAHWHN010000149.1 GCA_027335685.1 Acidimicrobiaceae bacterium | reverse complement strand
GCCCAGGCCTGCAGGCAGCGCAGGTTCGTGGCCGCCCGGGCGATGACGACCATGAGCCCGCTCTCCACGAGGACGACGACGTGGGTCCAGCGACCCGTTTGGTAGGCGCTATCGGTGTTGGCGGCGCGGGTGTTGGCGGTGCGGGGATCGAGCGAGCGCAGCGCCCGGCACAGCGCGGCGCAGCGGGTCGCCCGGGAGAAGTCCACGACGCCCTCGGCGTGGAGTTGCTCGTCGTAGGCGTCGACGAGGCTGCCACCCGAGCCGCCGTCGAGTAGCTCGTCGAGCGCGAGTGGGGCGTTCGCGTCCGGACGACCTGGTCCCTCGCGCGCCCAGCGGAGGACGTCGACAAGCACCGACGCGGGATCGCCGACGGCGCCGCGGCCGGCCGGCGCGAAGTCGACGATGAGCCGCTCCCAGACGGGCCGAAGCTCCGTCCACGACGCGGCAGTTCGCGCCTTCGGGCGACATGCGGCGACGACCTCGACGACAGCCGGGGCACAAGCCGCCGGGTCGACCGCAGCGATACGCGACCCGCTGCTCGCTTCGGCAGTAGCGGCCATTGCCGCCCGGGCGTGCCGCAGGGCTGTGGCGCGGCTCGGGCGGCTGGTGCACGCCGTTTCCGGCGCGCGGTACTTCTCAGCGGGAGTCGTCCCGGCGGCCTCCTCCACGGCGTCGACCAGGTCGACAGCGCTCGCGAGCGCTCCGATCTCCGACGCGTCGGTGACGATGCCGGCACCGCCGCTCCGTGCACACGCCGTATCTGTCCTGTTCAGAGCGCTGGGAGGCTCGAGGTGCTCCCGGCGCAGCGGGCGGCCCGCGAGTTGCGCGTATGCGGCGACGCCGGCTGGTCGTCGAGCCTGCTCAGGAGCACCGTGACACGCCCCCACGGCAGTCGCCCAACGGCCTGTTGGACGATTGCATCTGCAGACTGCGTCTTCGCGAGCTGGTGCATGGAGAGGAGGATCCTCCGGGACAGGCCGCGCTGATCCGGAAGCGCAGCTCGGCAATCCGCGGCGAGTCGTTCAACCACCTTCGTCCCCTAGCCCTCCCGCTTCGGGCATCCTTGACGGCCGACCGACCTCGACCTCGTGCACCCTGCAGCCGATTTCCCGTGCAGGCCACGGAACAGGACCCCGCGCCATCGCTCCGGCGCAGGGGCGTCGACGTTTCGTAACCAGCTATCACGGCGGCCAGACGGCCACAGGCAGCGCACGCGCAGGCGCCGACCGGGCGCGCGGGTACACGGATCGCACACCGTGGTCGTGACGAACTCTTGACCAATTGTTGGCCCAGGCGTAACGTTCTGCTTGGGGAGTTCGTCGCAACCTTCTCAGACGATTCGCTAGTCGCTTGGCCAGTTCTGTTAACGCTAACAACGTTGCACCCTCTGGCCGTGTGATCGCAATCATCCAGGTTGTGATGCCTCCACCTGGTATGACGCGCACGAGCACGGTGGAAAGGAGCAGATTCCTGGCCGTTTGATGATAGCGATACCAAGCGCCAGGCAAGGACGCCGACTGCCACGTGTAGGCGACTTTTGCCCGAGCCTGCGCACACAGGAGCGCGCGAGGCACTAGTCACCGGCACGTAACGGGGACCGTGCGACGACGCGTCGACCATGGCGCCGCGTCGGTCGCGCGCGCCCGTCGAGATGCAGCACCAACCGAAGGGGGAATCCTGATGGAACACATGACACATGCTCGTCGAGGCTCGTCGAGGCTACGCCGGCTCCGCCGTGTCGGGCTCGCCGCGACACTCGCCTGCGCCGTCGCAGCGGGGTCCAGCGCCGTCGCGATCAGCACGAGCGCCGCCTCGGTCCGCCACGCCGCGGCACCGATCAAGGTCGCGATCGTGCCGAAGCTGCTCGGGCTTCCGGTGTTCGAGGCCAACGTCCAGGGCGCGCGCGAGGTGGCGCCGTCGCTCGGCATCAAGCTCACCTACACAGCCCCGGCCACCGCCTCGGCGGAGGGTCAGGTCCAGATCTTCAACAGCCTGATCGCGCAGAAGTACAACGTGATCACCTTGTCCTCCGACGACCCGACCGTGCCGGCACCCGTGCTCGAGAAGGCGATGAAAGCCGGGATCAAGGTCATCACGTTCGACTCCGACGTGATACCGGCGGCGCGGGACTTCTTCATCCAGGACACGGCGTACAACACGATCGCTGCCGGGGTCGTCGACGCCGCCGTGAAGTTCGGCGGGCCGGACGCGCAGGTCGCGATCATGTCCTCGACACCGGACGCCACGATCCAGCTCGCCTGGATCCACGCGATGAAGGCCTACATCGCATCGAAGTACCCGCACGTCAAGATCGACACGATCGGCTACGGACAGTCCGTCGTGTCGACCTCGCTCACCCAAGCCGAGGACATCATCCACGCATACCCGCAGGTCAAGGCCATCCTTCCGATCGACGGTGCCGCTGTCGTCGGCACGGCCGAGGCGGTCTCTGCCCTCGGCGAGACCGGCAAGATCGGCGTCTTCGGCATCGGCGACCCCAAGCCCAACCAGAAGTACTTCGCGAACGGCACCCTCCAGGCTCTGTTCCTCTGGAACGAGGTGAACGAGGGCAAGCTCGTCATGTACGTCGCGAAGCTCGCCTACGAGAACAAGCTGAAGGCCGGAGCGTCCTTCACGGCCGGGTCCCTCGGACGCTTCACCGTGGCCGCGAAGTCGAACCCGGTGACGGGTGCGACGCGCAACACGATCATCTTCTCGGCGCCACTCGAGTTCACGAAGGCGAACTACAAGCAGTACAACTTCTGATGGCCTGAGACTCTGGGGGCGGGCGGTCACGTCGTCGGCATGTTCCGCGACGTGACCGTCCGCTCCCGTCCACTCCCGACCATTCCCAACTCGTGGACGACACGCCCGCAGATCGGCTGCCGCGCGTCGAGAAGGTGCTTGCGATGAACCGAAGCGATCGAGCCGGCAGCGCGACAGCCTCCGGCATGGTCGGTCTCGTCGGACCCGGGCCGGACACGACCGCGACGACGACCGCGACGACGACCGAGGACCCGGGCGACGGTCGCGACGCGCGACAGCCCCGCGGCTCTCGCTATGTCGCGTCGCACGTCACGAAGGCGTTCAACGGCGCCGAGGTCCTGCACGACGTCAGCATCGTGCTCGAGCCGGGATCGGTCCACTCCCTGCTCGGCGAGAACGGCGCCGGCAAGTCGACGCTGTTCAAGATCATGAGCGGGCTCTACGAGCCTGACGCGGGCGAGCTCGTCCTCGGTGACGAGCGGCTCCACGGCCTCACCCCCCGAAGCGCCCTCCAGCAAGGGATCTACCTCGTGCCGCAGGAGCCGACGTTGATGGCGCACCTGTCGGCCGCGGAGAACCTCTACGTCGGCGCCCTGCCGCGTCACGGGCGCACCCGGCTGGTCGACTGGAAGCGGATCGGCCGCGAATCGGTCAGCTACTTCACGCGTGTCGGTCTCGACATCGACATCGAGACCCCCGCACGCAACCTGAGCATCGCTCAGCAGCAGCTGCTCGAGTGCGCCCGGGCGCTCGTCCACAACTGCCAGGTCATCCTCTTCGACGAGCCGACCTCTCCCCTCACGCCGCACGAGGTGGACGTCCTCTTCGAGCTCGTGGACGGGCTCCGGTCCGACGGGCTCGCGCTCGGTTTCATCAGTCACCGGCTCGACGAGGTCATCTCGATCAGCGACCAGGTGACCGTCCTGCGCGACGGTCGCTTCGTCATGAACGCCCCGCGCGGCGGCTACACGCGTGACGAGCTCGTGACCGCGATGATCGGGCGACCGATCGGCGTGCGGACCCGTGTCCGGCGGAGCTCGGACGTCACCGACCGACGGGAGATCCTGCGGGTCGAGGACCTCGCCGCGCCGCCGACTTTCACGGACATCTCCTTCACGCTCCGCAAGCACGAGGTCACCGGGCTCGCCGGTCTCGTCGGGAGCGGCCGGACCGAGATCGCCGAGGCGATCTTCGGTCTGCGCAAGGCCGATCGCGGCAAGGTGGTGCTCGACGGGGTGCCGCTCACGCACCGCACGCCGCGCGAGTGCATCGACGCGGGGCTCATCTACCTACCCGAGGACCGCGCCCGCAACGGCATCTTCGGCGAGGTCGACATCGGCCGGAACGTGACCGCGGGGATCATCCCCCACCTCCCCCGGCGCTGGCACCTCATCCGCACCGACCGGGAGACCCTGCTCGCCGCGGGCGCCACAGCGCGCACCGCCGTGCACATGCAGGCCCTCGGCTCGAGCATCAACACGCTGTCCGGCGGCAACCAGCAACGCGCGATGATCTCGCGCTGGCTGCTCGCGGAGCCGAAGGTCGCCATCTTCGACGAGCCGACACGCGGTGTCGACGTCGGGGCGAAGGACGACATCTACGACATCGTCGCCGACCTCGCCACCTCGGGGCTCGCGTGCCTGGTCATCTCCTCGGACCTCGAGGAGCTCACACTGATCTGCGACCGCGTGCTCGTCATCTACGAAGGCCGGATCGTCGGCGAGGTCGAGGGCGACGACGTCACGACGGCCCGCCTCGGCCAGCTCGTCGTCGAGGGGGCAATGTGAGCACGACCGTCCTCGAGCCGCGTGCGGGCCGCACGCGCGACGTGCTGAGCAGCCACGTCGTGCGGCTCCTGCGCATGCGCGAGATCCAGCTGCTCGTCGCGATCGGCATCGTCGTCGCCGTGACGACCGCCGCACACCCGACGTTCGTCGCGCCAGGCAACATCTCGTTCATGCTCGCCGACGCCGCGGCGACGGCGATCCTCGCCATGGGGCAGACCGTCGTCGTGCTCGCGAAGGGCATCGACCTCTCCGTGGCGCCGATCCTCGGGATCGCCGCGGTGCTCGTCGCGTTCCCCGCGCAGGACCTCAACCTGCCGATCGTCGTAGGGCTCGCGATCGTGCTCGGTGTCGGCCTCGTACTCGGGGCCGCGAACGGCGTCCTCGTGAGCATCGCCCGGATCCCGCCGATCATCGCGACCCTCGCGACCCTCAGCGTCTACGGCGGGCTCCAGTTCATCCTCGCCAAGGGCGAAGAGATCTCGAACATCCCGAACTCCTACGCCGCGCTCGGCAACGATGACATCGTCAGCGGGGTCCCGTGGGTGCTCCTCATCGTCGTCGCGCTCGCCGGTGCCGTGACCTTCTTCCTGCGTCACACCAACACGGGACGCTCGATCTATGCCATCGGCAACGACGCCGCTGCGGCACACCGCTCGGGCATCCCGGTGCAGCGCGTGACCTTCATCGCCTACACGCTGTGCGGCGTCCTGGCGGGGATCGGAGGCCTCATCTATCTCTGCCACGTCGGGTCGGTCGACTCGACCACAGGGACCGCCGACAACATCAACCTCACGTCGATCGCCGCCACCCTCATCGGCGGCACGGCCTTGACCGGGGGGCGTGGCGGCGTCGCGGGGAGCGTCCTCGGCGCGATCTTCCTGTCCGTCGCGCTCACCGCGATGGTCTTCGCCCTCATACCGGCCATCTGGGAGCCCGCAGGAGTCGGAGCGCTCATGCTCCTCGCGATGCTCTTCGACCGGCGCTCCGCAGTGCGATCGCCGTCGCGCACGAGGCGGCCGAGGCGGGCGCCATGACGACGACGCTCCCCACACCCCCGGCGCCTGCCCCCGGGCCGGCCCCTGTCGCTGCGCCGTCCAGCACCCGCCGCCCGCGCGGTGACATCGGTCGGCGTGACCGCAACTGGATCGTCTCGCTCGTCGTGCTGGCCGTTGCGGAGATCGCGTACTTCTCCTTCTCGGTTTCCGGGTTCTTCGGTGGCGGATCGGGGCTGCTCGCCCTCACCGAGCAGTTCGTCGACATCGGCACGATCGCGCTCGGGCTGGCGGTCGTCGTGCTCGCCGGCGAGATCGACCTCTCGGTCGGGACGATGTCGAGCTTCTCGGGGATCTTCATGGCCGTCCTCTGGCAGTCCGACCACCTCGACATCTGGATCGCCGTGGTCGTCGCGCTCGTCGCCTCGTCGCTGATCGGGCTCGCGAACGGACTGATCATCACGTTGTTCAAGGTGGACTCCCTGCTCGTCACCTTGGCCATGCAGTTCATCCTCGGCAGCGTTGCGACCGCGCTCAGCGGCGCGTCTCCGCCCTACGGCTTCCCGACCTCGTTCGTGCGGATCGCGGGAACGGGGACGATCGGGCCGGTCCCCTACCAGCTGATCGTCTTCGCGGTCCTCGCCGTCGGCATCGGGCTGTTCGTCAGCCGCTCGCGCACCGGTCGCGCGGTGACCTTGATCGGCTACAACCGACCGGCGGCACGCTGGTCCGGGATCAGGGTCGACCGGACCGTCGTCGGTGCCTTCATGGTCAGCGCGTTCATGGCGGCCGTGAGCGGCATCCTCGTCTCCGGCTACTACAACGCCGCTCGCGACGACCTCGGGGACTCGCTTTTGCTGCCGGCGGTCACCATCGTCGTGCTCGGGGGCGTCGACATCTTCGGCGGCCGCGGTCGCATCGGCGGGGTCATCGTCGCGACCTTCGTCCTCGGCTACCTCACCGAGGGCCTCCTTCTTCGCGGCGACAGCTCGCTCACGGCGACGATGGTGACAGGAATCTTGCTCATTGCCTGCTTGATCCTCAAGTTCCAGATCGACCGGCGCAACGGCGACGATCCCTTCGCAGTGTTGCGAGCTCGCCTCGCTCGTGTCGGTCGCTCCCACGGACGCGCAGACCTGTGACGCCACGCACGCCCCCACCGCGCAGGCTCGCCACACCTCAGCACCGGCGCACGCGCCGATGCGACGTGCGCCGCCGACCTTTCGCGCGAGCGCAACTCCACGAGCGTACGTCATGTTACACCGATTGCGATAACATCAATCGGCGTTCTGCATCGACTTGGCGGAGGAGCACCGTGTCGGATTCCGGGGGCGGGGACACGGCGGCACCTCCGGGGGGCGAGCACGCGGCGCGCGTCCCTGCGGTCATGTCCGACGTCGCGAGGGTCGCCGGCGTCTCCGCAATGACGGTCTCGCGGGTGCTCAACAACCACCCGTCCGTGCGGCCCGAGACGAGGCGCCGCGTGCTCGACGCCGTCGAGGAGCTCGAGTACCGGCGCAATCCCGCTGCGCGGGCTCTCGTCACGCGCCGGTCGCTCACCGTCGGCGTCGTCGCGTTCGACGCGACCCTCTACGGCCAGGCCGCGACGATACGCGGCGTCGAGCACGCGGCGCGCGACGCCGGCTACTTCGTCAGCATCGCGTCCGGCAAGAGCATCGACGCGCGCTCGATCGCCGAGGTTACCGAGTCTCTCGTCGCCCAGTCGGTCGAAGGTGTCGTCGTCGTCGCGCCCCGTGCCTCCGTGCTGCAAGAGCTGCGGGACCGCACACTCGGCGTCCCGATGGTCGTCGCAGGCGGGTCGCAGAGGAGCGGGCTGCCGAGCGCCGGAGCCGACCAGGAAGCCGGCGGGCGCCGGGCGACGAAGCACCTGCTCTTCCGCGGCCATCGGACGGTCTGGCACGTCGCCGGGCCGGAGGATTGGGACGATGCCCGCGGCCGCCTGGTCGGATGGCAGTCGGCCCTCGCCGACGCGGGCGCCGTCGAGCCCCGTGTGATCCGAGGGGACTGGAGCGCCGCCTCGGGCTTTCGCGCCGGGGTCGAGATCTCCCGCCACCGCGACCTCACGGCGGTGTTCGTCGCGAACGACCAGATGGCCCTCGGGGTCATACTCGCGCTGAAACAGGCCGGGCGGCGCATCCCCGACGACGTGAGCATCGTCGGCTTCGACGACATCCCCGAGGCCGCCTTCTACGACCCGCCGCTCACGACGATGCGACAGGACTTCGAGGAGATGGGGCGGCGGAGCACGCAGCTCCTGCTCGGCCTTTTGGACGGCAACGAGGACGGGTCGAGCCCGCTCGTGATCCCGGAGTTCGTCGGACGTCTGAGCACGGCCGACGCCGCGGGGAGGCCGACCGGTGTCACGCGCTGAGCTCGAACGCATCGTCGCCCGCGCGCTCCGCCGCGCCTCGGCGTGCGCGCCGCGCGCGGAGGGGGACCGATGACGACGGCGTGCCGGCACGGGAACTACCTCGTCGAAGAGGTGAGCTTCGAGAGCGCACGGTTGCGCCTGGCCGGACTTCTCCACGTCCCCGAGCACGCGTCGGGTCCGCTTCCCGCCGCGGTGATCCTCGGACCGTTCGCATCCGTGAAGGAGCACGCGCCCGCGCAGTACGCGACGCGTCTTGCAGACGAGGGCTACGTCGCGCTCGCGTTCGACGCCGCCTACGTCGGCGAGAGCGCAGGCGAGCCGCGCGGGCTGAACGAGCCACTGCGGCGAGCCGCCGACGTGCGGGCTGCGATCGACTGGATCCTCGCGCGACCCGAGGTCGACCGCTCGCGCCTCGCGCTCGTCGGCCTCGGCGACGGCGCGTCCGAGGTCGTCGTCGTCGCGAGCGAGGACGAACGCGTCGGGGCGCTCGCAGCAGTGTCGGGCGTCTACCGGGACCCGGAGAGCGACCGGCAGCTCGCCGGCGACTGCCCGGACGCCGCTTCGCCCGGGACCGGCCCCTCGCCCGAGAGCCGCCTCGACGCGCGTGCGGCGCGGGCCAAGGCCGCGTCGGCACGCTTCGCGGAGCTCGGCGAGGTCGACTACCTCCCGGTCGTCGACCCGGTCCGTGACGACGTCGCGCTGCCGGGCCGCGAACCATGGCGCTGGTACCTCTCGCAGACCGGACGAGGGCTCTGGGAGAACCGCTACGCGGTCATGGGTGACGTCGCCTACCTCGAGTTCGAGTCGCTGTCCGCAGCACGCCTGGTCCGCGCCCCCGTCGCGATGCTCCACGGCGGCCGCGCGTCCGACGGCGCCGCGGCGCGCCGGCACTTCGATGCCGTGGCCGGCACGCGCAAGGAGCTGTTCGTCGAGCCCGACGCCTCCCGCTACCAGTACTACGACGACCCGTCGACGGTCGACCGGGCCGTCCGCACCCTCGCGAGCTGGTTCGGCGCGCAGCTCGCCTGAGGCCCGCCCTGCGGTGCCGGTCCCCCGGTGACGCCGCTCCGCGAGCCGCTAGGCCGCGCCGGGCGCGCCGGGCGCTTAATCTGATATGCACGATCCGTGCGCCCGTTCGACGATCTCGTGGCCGAGGCAGTCGCAGTCGACGTCACAGGCTGGGGATTCGACTGGCTCGACGGCCGGGCGACCGAAGAGCGCCC
>DAHWHN010000130.1 GCA_027335685.1 Acidimicrobiaceae bacterium | reverse complement strand
TCGGACTGTCGTTGATCACGAGGACGGGTCGCGCGATCCGGTCACGGAGCGGCTCGAGGCGCATCCGCCCCGACGTCGTCTCCTCGGTGCCGCCGACCAAGGACGCGTAGGGGGCGTCGAGGTACCGGACGAAGAGGTCGCCGCCGTTGTCGAGCAGCAGGTCCGGCTCGGCCGCGAGGACTGCCCGGAGATTGCTGTCGTGCTCGTCCTCGTCCGTCGTCGGCCCTCCGACGACCGTGACGCCGTGCCCGACGAGGTACGCGACCGCGTCGGGCTGCGTGCTCCCGAGGTTGCCCGTCGAGACGGCGTCTGCGCCACCACGGCGCAGAGCGAGGAGGAGCGCGACCGTCTTCGGCTCGAGATGGATCCCCGTCCCGATCTTCAGGCCGGCGAAAGGGCGCGACGACTCGAACTCCGCTCCTATCCTCTCGAGCAGCCGGCAACTCGCGAGCACCCAGTCGATCCTCGACGTCACGCCCTCACCCACGGGCGCGACCACAAGATGGCTCGCCGTGGGCCGGCACGGTCATCGGGCTCCGCCCCCCTCGCGCTCGCCGGCCCCGAGCTCGACGAGACGTAGCTCGTCGAGACGCTCGAGATCGGACCGGTCGCCGAGCAGGGCGAGCCGCAGGAGGGAGAACGGCACGTTGCCGTTGCGCCAGAGCCAGTCGTGGAAGGCGCGCACGTCGAGCTCGCCGGTCGCCGCGAGCCGCGCGTCGGCCAGCAGGCGGAGGAGCTGGAGCTTGCCGACCGTATAGGAAAGACCCTGACCAGGCGATCCGACGAAGAATGCTGCCTCCTCCTCGGCGGTCGCACGCTCCAGGGGAACTCGCGCGGCGAGGATCGACGCGGCGCCGGCGACGGATAGCTCGCCGAGGGCGAGCCGGACGTCGACCTCGACCCGGAGCGCGCGCAGCCGCATGAAGTTGTAGACGATCCGGCGCGTGATCGGCGCGTCGTCGAACAGCCCGGCCTGCAGGAGCATCTCTTCGTTGTAGAACGCGATCCCCTCGTTGGGACAGGAGTCGTAGAAGAAGCGGCGGGCGAGCCGCTCGTGGGTCCAGCCGAGCGCGAGCTGCTGGTAGTGCGCTCCCTCGTGGACGATACCTGCCCGTGGATCGGCGGCGTTGGCCCGGTAGAAGTAGGAGAGCTCGGGTCCCGGGGGCGGCACGTAGCTCAGCCCGTCCTCGGCGAGCCTGTCCGGGCCGGTGAGGTCGTCGGCGACGCCGAGCCAGCGGAGGGGCGCGAGATAGTCCGGGCGCGGACGGTTCAGGTAGTGACGAAGGCTGGCAGGTTGGCTGAGGAGATCGTGCGACTCGTAGAACGCGCGTACCTCGAGCTCGGCCTCCTGTTCCCGCTCCGACTGCTCCTCGGCGCTGCGCGGCAGGTCCGGCCACGTTGCCGCAGGAGACCGGTGCAGCTCGAACAGCTCGAACGCGACGGCCCGGTCCCATTCCTGGTGTGCCGCGGCGAGGATCTCCTCCGGGGTGAAAGGCAGCAGGGCGACGTCGTAGAGGTAGTGGCAGAACGCGCGGCGACCCACCGCGACGGCCGGCGTGCTGCGCCGCGACTCGGCCTCGAGCCATCGGTGGTAGCCGTCGAGCTCGCGCGCCGCGCCCGAGGCCGCGTCGGAGATCGCCGTCGCGGACGACCGGTCGAGCAGGGGCATGAGGGCCCGGATCGCATCCACGAGGTTGCCACCTGCCCCACCGGAGACTGCAAGGGCCGTCCGCGCGAGCTCGTCCGCGACGCGGCCGGCCAAGTTCTCCCGCGCTGCGACGAGCGTCGCGCGGAACGACTCGAGGCGCACGACGATCTCGGCGCAGCGATGCTGCGCGAAAGGAGGCGGGGGAAGCAAGAGGTCGAACACGGTGCCGAGCGTCTGGTCGAGGTAGAAGGACGGGTCGTGCTGCCAGGACGCCACCACGTCGAGCTCGAAGCGCACCCGCGCCAGGGCCGAGCCGAGGAGGCGGGCGTCGATGTCGTCCGGACCGCCGTTGCCAGGCAGTTCGAGGCGTGCGAGACGGCCTTCGAGCTCGGCCAGCTGCAGGCGGTGCAGCTCGACGTCCTGCGGGGACCATGCAGGACGCCAGCCCGCCGGCCTGTCCAGGCGAGGGATGTCGTCACGAGTCCTCGGCGCCTGGACCCGGCGCCAGTCCCAGAAGGACGCGACGAGCCCGGCGAGGACAGCGTCCGGCGGAGCGTCGCGTGCGTCGGTCACCGCCTCTGGAACCTCGGGTCGAGGGCGTCGCGGAGCGCGTCGCCGACGAAGTTGAACGACACGACTGTCATCACGATGGCGATGCCCGCAGGATAGACCTGCCACCAGTAGCCGTCGTAGAGGAAGTTGACGCCGTTCGACAACATCCCTCCCCAGGTCGCAGCGGGAGCGGGCGGCCCGAAGCCGAGGAACGAGAGCGTCGCGAGGATGAGGATGGCGTCGGCGACCTGGAAGGTCGCGTTCACGACCATCGCCGAGAACGTGTTCGGCACGATGTGGCGAAGGACGATCCGGGCGAAGCGGCCTCCCGCCGCTCGGGTCGCCTGGACGTACTCGCGGCTGCGCAGCGACAGCGTCTCGCCGCGGATCAGCCGGGCCGGACTGAGCCAGGAGACCAGGGACACGACGAGGATCAGCAAGCCGATCGTCGGCGTGAAGACCGTGGCCAGGTAGACGAAGACGAAGAGCGGTGGGATGGCGAGAAAGATGTCGACGAGCCGCATCATGACGCTGTCCACCGCGCCGCCGGCGAGACCGGCGACGGCCCCCCAGACGACCCCGACCGTGGTGGCGAGCGCCGCGACGCCGAGCCCGAGCTCGAGCGAGCTCCGTCCTCCGAGCATCAGCCGGCCGAGGATGTCGAACCCGGTGCCGTCCGTGCCGAGCGGGTGCGCGCGGGACGGGGGGAGGTTCGCGAGAGCGAGGTCCGCCACGGTCTGGTTCGTCCGGTAGACGAGCGGGCCGACGAAGCAGAACAGGACGATGGCCACGAGGACCACGACGCCGACGAGCGCGAGTCGGTTCGACGAGAACGCTCCTGCGATGCTCGAGAAGATACCTCCCCCGCCCACCTGCCTCGTCCCGCCCGTCGCGCCACCAGACGGCTCCTCGGCCGCGACGTGGTCAGGGTCCGGCGTGGCGCGTCCGTCGCCACGCGCCAGATCGGGCTGCATCAGCGCTCCTGCCTTCCGTACCGGACGCGGGGGTCCAAGAGCGCGTACCCGAGATCTGCCAGCAGGTTGCCCGCGACCGTCGCCACCCCGACGACGACCGTGATCCCGAGCTCCACGGGGTAGTCGGACGACACCGCTGCGTTGTAGTAGGCGAGCCCGATCCCGGGGAAGTTGAAGACGTACTCCACGACGAGGCCGGCGGTGAGAACGGCCGGCAACGAGAGCCCGACGAGGGTGACGACCGCGCTGAGGGAGTTGCGGAGCAGGTGCCGGTAGCGGACGGCCCGCTCGGACAGGCCCTTCGATCGAGCGGTCCGGATGTAGTCCGCCGCCAGGTTCTCGATCGCCGCCGACCGCATGTACCTGCTGAAGAGCGCGAAGTTGACGAGGGCAAGGTCGGCGACTGGAAGGACGAGCGCCCGGGGATCGCTCAGCACCTGTCCGAGCGTCGAACCCTGGGGAGCTTCCGCGGGGAACACGTGGTAGGTGACCGCCAGCAGCTCGATGAGCAGCAGGGCCAGCCAGTAGGACGGCATCGAGTACAAGACGAACGAGACGCCGGTCCCGAGGTAGTCGACCGCCTTGTTGCGGTGGACCGCCTGGCTCACCCCGACCGGTATTGCCACGAGGACGGCGACGACGAGCGCCGTGCCGACGAGGAGCACGTCCTTCGGAAGGTCCTCGCGCAGCAAGGAGTCGACCGACACGTTGAGCTTGTAGGAGTAGCCCAGATTGCCGCGAATGAGCTGTCCGAGGAAGTGGAGGTACTGCACGACGAGCGGGTGGTCGAGGCCGTACTCGGCCTCGAACGCCTTGATCTGCCCGCTCGTCGACTTCGGCCCGATGATCTCCCGTGCGAGCTTCGGCCCGCTCGCGACGAGGCTCTGGAGCGCAAATGTGATGACCGTCACCCCGAACAGCACGAGCACCGCATGGAGAAGCCGCCTGACGACGTAGCCGAGCAACGCAGGCGTCCCGCGCTCAGATCCCGGGGCTCTCGGCCTCGAACGCGGCGACGGAGCCCGACAGGCGGGCGAGCAGCCAGTCCCGGATGACCTGGGACCGCTGGACGCGGTGGACGGGCGAGCCCGAGCGTGAGAGCTCGTGGGACTCGTCCGGGAAGCGGACGAAGGTGACGTCGTGGTCACGCCTGCGCAATGCCGTGAACAGCTCCTCCGCCTGCTGGACCGGGCATCGCAGGTCCTGCTCGGAGTGGAGGATGAGCACCGGTGCGCTGGCCTGGTCGACGTAGCTCATCACCGAGCTCCTGCGGTACTGCTCGGGGTCCTCGGCGACGGTCGCCCCGATGTAGGCGTCGAAGAACCACGATCCCTCGTCGGAGGTCGCCGCCATGGCCTCGAGGTTGTACGGCCCGCGCTCGGCGACGATCGCCGCGAAGACGTCGGTCGTGAAGCCGAGGTAAGCGGACATCAGCCCGCCGTAGGACCCGCCCATCACGGCGACGCGACGCGGCTCGACGTCGGGGAGGCTGCGCAGCGCCGAGCCGACGATGGCGAGCATGTCCGTCCCGTCGACCCCGCACCATCCCGTCCCACCGAAGCGGCTCCTCGGCCCGCACACGGCGCGGGCCCAGTCTTCGCCGTAGCCGCCCGACCCACGCGCGTTGCCGAAGATCACGGCGATGCCGGACGACGCGAGGACCTGCATGTCGTGGTGGTAGTCGTAGCCGAACTGCCCACCCCCGCCGGGGATGTAGAGGACGGCCCCGACGACCGGCCTCCCTGGCGGTGGGCGCAGCACCCAGCAGTCGATCGCCGTGCCGTCGTCCGCCGTCGCGCCGACGTAGGTCGGCTCGACGCTCCCGACCGCTGTCGTGTAGCGGTCGTGGAAGGCCGTGACCTGGCTCAGAGCACTCCCGAGCACCTCGTAGACCTCGACGGGCCGGGCTCCGGCCGCCTCCGCGAGGACGACGGTCTGCCCGGCCACGGCGAAGGCCTTCGCCGACCGCTGCCCGGGTGCGACGGTCACGGCACCGTCCAGCGAGACCGAGTCGGCGACGGTGACGAGGTCGACGCGTCCCTCGCTCGCCGCGAGCGTGCACAGCTCGCGGCGGCCCGACACCGGGTCCACCCGCACCTCCAGGGCTCCCGTCATCGACCGGTCGTAGCCCGGCGCGAGCTCGACGACCGCGCCCGTCGCCGTGTCGAGGCGCGCGACGCGTTCGTGGCAGGGGAACTCCCGGACCCGCGCGTAGCGACCGTAGAGCGCCCCGGCACCCGGGACGGCGGCGAGAGGGCCCCACTGCCTGTCGGTGGCGGTGAGCTGGCGGACGCTGCGCTCGCCGGACGACCAGTCGACACTGCCGAGGAACACGTCGGAGACGATGTCGAGCTCGGCCCCGAGGTGGCGCCGCGACACGAACGCGTACTCGGCCTCACCCAGCCACACGAGGCAGCTGTCGTCGGCTCGGTCGCCGCTCAGGTTGACGGGAGGCGACGCCTCCCGCACGTCGACGGCGAAGCAGTGCCGGGGACGGTCGCACGTCCAGCCGACGGTGTCGGACCGGTACTGGAGGTGGCGGACGACCCGCGGCGGGTCGGCGCGGTCTGCGTACAGCACACCGCGTGGTGCCATCCGTTGGCGGGCGACGAACCCGAGGTGGCGACCACCAGGCGACCAGGCGAGGTCGCCGACGACCTCGGGCCACGAGAGGACCCGGCGCGCCGAGCGCGACCCGAGGTCGAGCACGACGACGTGCGCTGCCTCGGACGCGTCGCGCTCGACATAGGCCAGCTCCGTGCCGTCGGGGGAGAACACAGCGCCGGACCCGCCGATCCTCGGCACCCCGGCTGCGGTCCAGCCGTTTGAAGTTCGGTCGAACAACGCGATCTCGTGACGGTAGGCGTTCCCCACGATGTCCGGCTCCGCCGTCGACACCGCGAGCCGCGACCCGTCGGGAGCGAGCGCCAGGCCCGTGACGGCGACGACAGCCGACAGGTCCTCCGGTTGCGTCACTTGGCGCCGCTCAGGTACCAGTTCTCCGGGTTGGTGTTGAAGATCGGGTTCTGCTGGCCGATGCCGTGCAACGACGAGCTGATCGCGGAGATCTGCTGGATCTGCTCCGGCATCCAGAGGAGCGGCAGCTGCTTGGTGACATAGGACTCGTAGCCCGCGAGCCCTCCACCGCTGATGGAGGCCTCGATGAGCTTGTTGGCAACCGGATCGTCGTAGTTGCTCGAGTTGAGCTCGGCGCCACCGGCGAGGAAGTTCTCGCCCGAGGGGTAGTAGTCGGGCGAGAACACCCACCCGCCTCCCCAGTACTGCATCTGGTCGGCGCAGCTCGCCTGCTTCGGCGTGCACGGGAGCGAGTTGCCGATGACGCTCGCGAACGGCGCGGACTTCAGCGCGATCTTGACCCCGACCTCGCTCGCCGCGCCCTGGAAGGTCTCCATCTCGCCTTGGTACACCGGCGACCCCGAGGTGTACTCGAGCGAGAACGACAGCGACGTGCCGGCCGAGATCCCTGCTCCGCAGTCACGAGCGGCCGTGCCCGGCCTCGCGCAGGAAAGTGTCCCGCCCCTGCCGGCTCTCCATCCGTGGTCGAAAAGGAGGCGCCTCGCGGTCGACGGGCTGTACGGGTACGGGTTGTGGCGCTCGACCGACGTCACGTACGGGTTCTTCGGCTGGGTCGGCACCGGGCCGTAGGTCGGGTAGCCGTAGCCGCCGAGGAACGTCTTGACGTACTGGGTCTGGTCGATGAGGTACTGCAGCGCCTGGCGGATGTAGAGCTGCTTGAACAGGGGTCCGACCGTGGGGTTGTTGAAGTTCATCATGATGTAGTTGATCGACCAGGCCGGCCACGGCTCGATCCGGTAGCCGGCGCTCTTCACGCGTCCGAGCGCCGGGATGTCGTTGAACGGCACGTAGCCGTAGTCGACGCCACCCGTCACGAGCGCGTTGAACTCCGCGTCGGCCGAGGTGAAGGGCTCCCAGACGAGCTCGCCGATCCGAGGCTTGGTGCCCGAGTAGTTCGGGTTGGGCACGAGCACGGCCCGCCCGTTGGTGCTCAGGGACTGCACGACGAACGGCCCGCTCACGACCTTCCAGAGCTTGCTCGACCCGTAGTCGGCGGTCAGGGAGGACTGCGCGTTCAAGAACTTGAAGACGGCCTTGGCCCCCGCCGTCGTCGTGTCGTCGTTGCCGTCGGGTCCCGACAAGCTCGTCCGGTCCCAGGTCTGCTGGGGGAGGGGGATGATCTGGCTCAGCTCGTTGTCGGTGAACCACACCGGCGTCACCGGCTTGGTGAGGGTGAGCACGACGGTCTCCGGACCTGCTGCCGTGTCCTTCGCGACGTCGTCGGGGAACTCTCCCGGCACGTAGTTGTAGTAAGTCGTCTTGTTCGCGCGCAGAAGGTTGATCCAAAATATCACGTCGCGTGCTGTGATCGGCGTGCCGTCCGACCACTTCCAGCGCTTGAGCTGGATCGTCACCTTCGTGTCGTGCGCGGAGTACACGGGCGGCAGCGCCAGGCTGTCCTGCTCGTTCAAGACGGGCTGGCCGTTCTTGCCGTAGGAGTACAGAGGCCGGTACATCAGGTACTGGAACGTGGAGTTGACGTTCCCCGCGACCTGGCTCGGCATCATAGGGAAGATGTAGTTGGGGATCGTGGCAGGCTGCTCGGCGAAGGTGACCGTCGCGCCGCTCGCCGCCAGGGCGCGCGCCGGACGCGCCGGCTGCTGGGCGGCAGCGACCTGCTGGCCGGCTGCCGTCAGCCCTCCCGCGAGCAGCCCGCAGCTGCCGAGCGCGAGAAGAGCCCGCGTCGTGCGGGACGCCCACGACCCGGCCGGCCACCCGGACCGCCGGTGTGGCCGGACGGTCGGACGTCCGGTGTGGTGCGACGTTGCCTCGCCCGTCACGCGCCAGCTCACCTGCGTGCTCCTCCTCATGTCCTTATGTCACGACGTGTTGCACCCGTGCCGCGTCGGGCCGTCTCCACCGCATCGGTCCGGCGCGTCGGCCCAGCTCGTGCCGTCGGGTCCTACGGGCACGACCCACACAAGCGAGCAGGTTCCCCGCCCCGGACAGTACAGGAGTCGGCGGTCGGGCTCCACTACCACCGCTGGTGCGCGCCTGTCGCGGCGGGCTCGACCAGGTCCAGGCGCTACCGTTGGGCTCCAACCCTCGTCCCCGAGAGAGCCGTCATGACCCCAGTCCCAGAGCCGGCACCGGACCCGGCGCCGTTCGCCGCCGTCGTCTTCGACCTCGACGGCGTCATCGTCGACACCGAGCGCGTCGTCCACGAGGTGTGGCTGTCCGTGTTCGCCGAGTACGGGTGCACGTTCTCGCTCGAGGAGTGGCTCACGGGCGTCGGGACCGAGGGCGGCTTCGATCCCTACGCCGCGCTTGCCGAGCGAGCGTCGCGGCAGGTGCCGCCACGGGCCGACCTGGCCCGACGGGCGCACGAGGCAGAGCAGCAGGAGCTCGCCGGCCTCGGCCCCCTGCCCGGCGTCGCAGACTGGATCGACGCGGCTCGCCGGGCCGGGCTCGGGCTCGCGGTCGCGACGAGCTCGCCGCCCGAGTGGGTGACGGCGCGCCTCGAGGAGGTGGGGCTGTCGGCGGCGTTCCCCGTCGTTTCCTGCCGGGACGGGTCGCTCGCGGCCAAGCCGGCGCCCGACGTCTACCTCGACGCGTGCGCCCGTCTCGGCGTCGAGCCGGCGCGCGCCGTGGCGATCGAGGACTCGCTGCACGGCCTGGCAGCGGCCCGGGCCGCCGGGATGCGCTGCGTTGCCGTTCCCGGCGTGCTCACCCGGGGCCTCGACCTCACGGCGGCAGACCTCGTGATCGGCTCGCTCGAGGACATGTCCCTGGGCGACGCCCTGTCGCATCTCCCCGAGCCGGCCCGATCGTAGGACGTCGCCCCGCGCGCCCGACCACGGCCGGGCGCGCGGGGCGGCCGCGAGTCAGTCGACCGGACCCTCGCCGAGCCGGACGCGCAGCACCTTGGTCCCGGACTGCGTGCTCACGGTCACGGTCACCACCTGCCCCGGCCGGTGGGCGTCGATCGCCTGCGACAGTGCCGTCGTCGTCGGCGTGGACGAGCCGTCGAGGGCGGTGATGACGTCGCCGCTCACGATGCCGACACCAGCAGCTGCGCTACCCGGGTCGACCGCGGCGACGACGACGCCGGGCGTCCCGTTCGGCGTGGTCGCCACGGGGCCGAGACCGAACCCGGGCCCGACGTAGCCCCCCGGGAAGGCGAACGGGTCCGTGCCGTTCGCGAGCTGGGAGCTGTCGATCACCTCGACACCGAGGAACGCCGTCCGCCCGAAGACGAGGCCGGGAACGGCCTCGTGCTTCTCGATCTCACGAGCGACCGTCGTCACGGTGTTCGACGGGATCGCGAAGCCGAGGCTGGCTCCGGCAGTCCCTGCGGACGCCGCGGCGGTGTCCATCCCGAGCACGGTCGCACCGGTCCCGACGAGCGGACCGCCCGAGTCGCCCGGCGAGATCGGCGCGTCCGTCTGGAGCAGGTTGTGCAGGGTCTCGGTGTTCGCGCCCGTCGCGTCCGACGCCGTGATCGTCCGGCCGAGCGCAGAGATGATCCCCGTCGTCACCGTCGGGCTCCCGCCGAGGCCGAGCGCGTTCCCGATCGCCACGACCGAGGTCCCGACGGTCGCGCCCGCGGAGTTCGCGAACTTGACGGTCGGCAACCCGCTCACCCCGGGAACCCGCAGGACCGCGACGTCACGGGTCGGGTCGGTCCCGATCACCACGGCGTCGTGGACGCCGTGTCCGGGGATCGTGACCTTGATCGTGTCCGCACCGGCGACGACGTGGTTGTTCGTCACGATCGTGCCGTCGGGAGCGACGATCATCCCCGTCCCCGCGGCTGCCCCACCGCCTTCGAGTGGGTCGAGGGTCGTGTTGATGTCGACGACAGCAGGCTCGACCTGGGCGACGATCGCCGCCGTACCGGTGACCGGTGCCGGCGCGCGGGAGGTGCGGGCCGTGGACCGGGCGGCCTCGTACGCCGAGGCCGTCTCGGCGTCGAGCCGGACCCCGGGGCTGCCCTGCGATCGAGCGCTGCGCACAGTCGCGACCGGCGACGAGCTCCCGCTCGCCACGCCTCCGGCGACGCCGGCGACGACGAGCGCGGCACCGAGCACGGCACCGACCTGGACCGCCCTCGTCGGGCGGCCGTCGTGGCGCCTCGTCGCCTCCCGCAGCGCCCGCGCCCGGTCGCCGTCGACCCGGGAAGGCTCGCGAGCTCCGCTGTCCGATTTCGCTGTCGACACGATGATCAGCCTCCTCTCGAGTCGAGCTGCGCTGGCACTGGCCGCGCCTCTCGACGCCAGTCGGGCGGGCCGCCTCCGGCGACCCCCGTCGAGACGATCATGCGGTACGAACATCAAGAGCCGCTGGGAACTCGCGCAATCCAAGCTGTGAGCTCGCTGGAGACCGCCTGGGACGGCAGGCTACAGGTGGTTCCACCAGCTCTCGTCGAGCAGGGGCAGGAGAGCGTCGATCCACCACGCACGTTGCGACTGCGCGCCGTGCTCACTGGCGCCCTGCGCGTCGACCGGTGGCAGCGCCAGCTCGCCGTCCGTCTCGTCCGCTCGTGGGGATGGTCCGAGGTTGCTCACGCGTCGACCCTTCTCGAAGGAGGGAGTAGGCCCGGCCGGCCCGGCCGGGGGCCGACCTGCCGGACGGACCGGCGAGTGCGACCCTGCGTGAACGTACCGGGCCGTGCTGAACGCAGAGGATCGCCACGTCGACCGGCGCCTTGCACACGGGTGAACTCTTGGCGACGGGCCGCGCCGTGCCGGGCGCAGTCCGTCGCCGGTCGTCAGGGCCGCCCCGCTTCGATCCACTCCCTGACACGCGCGTCCCCGATGCGGCGCGCGTTCGGCATATCCGCCCATTGACGAAAGCGCAGCTTCTCGTCGTCGCTCAATTGCGAGAAGAGCGTCTTTGCAGCAGGCCCACCCGCCGAGCCAGCTCGCTGCTGGCGAGCTGCCTGGCTGACGCGCCGTCCCCCGACCTCGGGAGACGCGAGCTCGCTGAGACGCTGCAACTCGTTGCGGATCGGATCGGCGTGCTTCTCGCAGGCGAGCAGGAGCAGGTCGCGCCCTTGCCAGGCAAACCGGATCTTGTCCGTCGCAGGAACTTCCTTCTCGTTCTGCTCGGCAAAGCACACGTCGCAATACTCTTGGACAATGGTTCGAGTCGGCATTATTCCGTGCTCCCTAAATCTGCGATCGGATCTTTCTACTAGACGGTAACACAGCGCTAGATAGCGATCCGAATAGACAAGATTGACGCGTGCTATGCGCTCTCACGGCGACAGACCCTCCCCTCCCGTGCGGCACGTCGGCCCGCGATCAGCCGAGCAACGGCCGGACCTGCTCCTGGACGAGCCGCAGGGGTTCGAGGTCGAACGGGTGCCCGACGCCGAGGACGAGGTGCGACACCCCGGCGGAGGCGTAGTCGCGGATCTGCTCGGCGACCTCCTCGGGGGTGCCGAGCAGCCAGCTGCCCCGCTGGCTCTCGAGGTCCTGGCCGTGGCCTGCAGCGATCGCCCGTGCCGCCGCCTCGGCCTGCGCGTGTGCCGGCGCGAGGGCGAGCTGGCCGTGCCACGACAGCTCGAGGTCCGCGACGTCTCGTCCGAGCTGCTCGCAGATTCCCGCGAGCCGTGCGGCGCGTTCCACGCACACCGCGGGCGAGCCCTGGATGTTCACGCTCGTGGCGTGCCGGGCGGCGGCGCGCAGGCTGCCCGCGCCCGACCCGCCGACCATGATCGGCGGGTGGGGACGCTGGACGGGCTTCGGCTCGCACGGCGCGTCCTCGACGCGGTAGTGGCGCCCGACGAACGTCGTCCTCGGCTCGGTCCACAGGGACCGGACGATGTGGAGCGCCTCGTCGAGACGCTCGTAGCGCTCGGCCAGTGGGGGGCAGGCGAGGCCGTAGGCACGGAACTCCCGCTCCGCCCACGCCGCACCGAGCGAGAACTCGAGCCGCCCGCCCGAGATCTGGTCGACGAGCGCGGCGCTCTTCGCGAGCGTGCCGGGATCACGGTAGAGCACGCCGTTGACGAGGACGCCGATGCGGATCCGCGACGTCATCACCGCCATCGCAGCGAGCGTCGTCGAGGTCTCGAACGCCGCCCCGTCGTCGGGGCCGGAGAACGGGAGCAGGTGGTCGAAGGTCCACACCGTGTCGAAGCCGAGATCCTCGATCCCGAGCAGGGCCGAGGAGAACGACTCCCAGGTCGTCCGCTGGGCCTGGATCTGCACCCCGATCCGCAGTGGTCGACCACGTACGATCATCTCAGACCCCTCCCCGTCCCACCGCCACCGTGGCCGCGGACGCTACCCGTCGGGCAGTGCGCACCTGGGCCCGGCCTCTCCCGTCCGTAAGCTAACGCCCGTGACAGACGGACGCGGCCCCGAGAGCGACCCGGCGGGGAGCGCGGGGGACCGGACGTCTCCGCCGGCCGTGCGCCTCGCCGACTTCGACGTGCTCGTCGAGCGTGCCCGCTCGCTCGGCCGGCTCGGCCGGCGGGCGGTCCTCGGGATCGCCGGACCCCCGGGAGCGGGCAAGTCGACCCTCGCCGCGCGCGTCGTCGGCGCGCTCGGCGACACCTGCGTGCTCGTGCCGATGGACGGCTTCCACCTCGCCCAGGACGAGCTCGTGCGCCTGGGGCGCGCCGCGCGCAAGGGCGCGCCGGACACCTTCGACGTAGCCGGCTACCTTGCGCTGCTCGTGCGGATGACGACGCCGGGCGACGACATCGTCTACGCGCCGGAGTTCCGGCGCGAGCTCGACGAGCCGATCGCCGGCGCGATCGCGGTCGCTCCCGCGCACTCGATCGTCGTGACCGAAGGCAACTACCTGCTCGACGACGGCGAGGGTTGGCGGGAGCTACGTGCGCTGCTCGACGACGTCTGGTACGTCGCGCTCGGCGAGCACGAGCGCCGGCGGCGCCTCGTCGCCCGGCACGAGTCCTTCGGGGCAAGTCCCGAACGAGCCCGCTCCCACGCTCTCGGGTCCGACGAGCGCAACGCCGAGCGCGTCAGGGCGCGTCGCTTCTCGGCGGACCTGATCGTCGACTGCGACGGCGAGCAGGACGACGAGTAGGCCGCCCGTCGAGCGCGCCGGAGCGTCGCGCGGCCCGGACCCTCACCAGCTCGGCCAGCCGGGCGGCAGGGCGCCGGTCGGCGGGTCGTTCTGCAAGATGCCGCCAGGAGCCCCGAGGGACTGGAGGAGCTGCGAGAAGTTGGCGCCGAACGCCGTGGAGTTCGCGCCGGAGAACTGCCCGTAGTCGTGTGCCATCGTCCAGCCCTGGCCGGCGGGATCCGACCACCCGGTCTCGATGCCGTCGGGGCCTTCGTAGACCGTGCCGAGCACGGTGTTCGCGGTGACCACCTGGCCGGGCTGGACGAGCGGCTCGATGTCCTCGGCGGCATAGACGACGAGGCCCGCGCCCGGTCCGCCGGTCAACCGGTAGCTGATGAAGGTCCCACCCGGCCAGCCGGCGACGACCGTGCTGAGCACGACACCGTCGCCGAGCGCGTAGATCGGGCCGTAGCCGCTGTAGTCGACTCCCTGGTCGATCCGCTCGGGCGTGAGCCCACCGACGGCGCGCAGCGGGTTCGCGTAGCTCCCCGGCGCAACAGCTGTCGCGGGCGCGGCCGGGGTGGCGACCGGCGTCGGCGGGGGCACCACGGGTTGCGCGCTCGCCCGGAGGGCGAGAGCCCGCTCGGCCGCCCGCTCGGACGCCTGCTGGCTCCGGTAGGCGGCCACGAGCAGGGCCTGGAGGTTCCCCTTCACGCGGCCGAGCATCGACTGGTCCGCGGCGACGGCGGCGGTGGCGGCTCGACGCGCGACCGTGAGCTCGTGCAAGGTGGCCGTGACCCGGCTCTGCTCGAGCTGGAGCGTCGCCGCGGTCACGAAGGCGCGGTGGCGGTCCACCTGGAAGGCTGTCGCGGACGACTGCAGAGCCCCTCCGGCCACGTCGACGTAGACGGACGCGAGGTCCGCCCGCGACCCGGGTGCTCCGAACAGCGAGACGCCGGACCGAAGGCTGCCGCCGCTCACGTACGCGGACACCGCGACGGCACGCAGGTGCGCGGCGGCGGCCGCCTCCGCACGCCGGTCGGCGGCGAAGGCATGGCGCGTGTGCCGCAAGAGCGCGTCGACGCGCTCCTTGCGGAGCTCGACGGCGTCGTAGCCGGCGACGAGACGCTGGATCCTCTCGCCCGCCGTCGCAAGCTGCCGCTCGATCTGGGTCACCTGCGCCCGGTCTCCCGCGACCGTCGAGGCGCCGGCGCGCGGAGCCGCAGGGGCGGCCACGGCTGCGCCCACGCCGGCCACGACGCACAGCGCGGCAGCAGCGCACGCTGCGATCGTCGCCGCCCGGCCACGGGAACACCGCCGCAACCTGCTCGCGCCACGTCGAAACCGCCGGCTGACCATGACGGGAGGTGAAGCGTAGCGCCGGGTGGGCGAGCGGTCCACTGGCGCGCGTCGAGGCGCGGATCTGCACGCGCTGACCTGCTCTGCGTCCGGCACTGTGGTTGACTCTCGAGATCTGTTCGGCAGCCGGTGCCGGGGCACGACCGCCGGTGCGGTGTCCTCCGCCGGTCCGGCATCGTCGGGCGCCCTCCGTCACGTTGGGGTTCCACCATGAGCTCGCTCTTCGCCGCTACCGGCCGCTTCTCCGTGCGCCGCAGGTGGTTCGTCCTCGCCGTCTGGCTCGTCCTCGCGCTCGCCTCGATGCGCCTCCTGCCGTCCCTTGCGCAAGCCGTGAACAACAACAACACGCAGTTCCTGCCTGCGAGCGCGCCGAGCAACGTCGCGTCGCGGCTCGCGAGCCCCTTCTACGGGGCGTCGAACAACGACGACGCGTTCGTCGTCGCCGCGACGCGTGACCACCAGCCCCTCGACGCCGCGGACCTGCGCGCGATCGGGCGCCTGGCGGCACGCGCCGCGCGCCTCCCGCACGCCCGCGCGGCCCGCATCACGGAGATATCGGGCGACAAGCAGGCAGCCCAGCTCGAGGTGCGGGCGTCGCTCTCCCAGACGACCAACACCCCCGACGTCCACTTCGTCCACGCCCTGCGCGCGCTCTTCACCCAGGTCGGCGCGCCGCGCAACCTCGAGCTGCACACGGCGGGCGACCTGGCGATCACCGCCGACCAAGCCCACCAGGCGAGCGGGATCGGGTCGCGCACCGAGTACCTCTCGATCGCGCTCATCGTCGTCCTGCTGCTCGGGGTGTTCCGCTCCCCGCTTGCGACGCTCGCGACCCTGCTCCCGGCCGTCGTCGTCCTGCTCGCAGCCGAGCCGGTCGTCGCAGAGGTCGCGCGCCTCGGCATCGGGATCTCGAGCATCACCCAGCTCCTGCTCATCGTGCTCGTCCTCGGTGCCGGCACCGCCTACGGCCTGTTCCTCGTCTTTCGCGTCCGCGAGGAGCTGCGCCGCGGCCTCGACCACCACGAAGCCGTCGTGCGTGCCGTCGAGCGCGTCGGCCCGTCCATCGCCTTCTCCGCGGCAACTGTCGTCGCAGCCCTGCTCAGCCTGCTCCTCGCGACCTTCGGCGTCTACCACGGCCTCGCGGTCCCCTTGTCGATCGGCATCGCGCTCATGGTGCTCGCCGGCGTCACGCTCGTTCCAGCGGTGCTCGCGATCCTCGGCCGGGCACTGTTCTGGCCCGTCGCCCCCGTCGCCGGCCAGCGCTCGAGCGGGGCGTGGGGACGGGTCGCCGGCCGCGTCGTCCGGCGCCCGGTCCCGGCTCTCGCGGTCGGTGCCGCCGTGCTGTTCTGCCTGGCCGGCTTCGCGTTCGGCTTTCGCGCCTCGGGTTTCGGGGGAGGCATCGCGCCGCCGGCCGGGAGCGACTCGGCCAAGGGCCAGACCCTTCTCGTCGAGCACTTCTCCCTCGCGAGCAGCAACCCGGTCAACCTCGTGCTGCGCTACTCGCGCCCGGTCTGGCTCGACGCCACCCCCCTCGCCGCGGCCGCGGCCGAGATCGACCGCAGTCCGTTGTACTCGAGCCTCATCCAACCGCTCGATCCGAACGGCACCCCGATCGGCCCGAGCGAGCTCGTCCGGCTCCACCGCCTGCTCGGGCCTCCGGGCCGCCTGCCCGCGGTGCAGCCCACGAGCGGGCCCGGCTCCCGGGTCGCCTCGGCGGCCTACCAGGCCTACCGCGCGACGACGCAGGTCGTCAGCGCGAACGGCCACACGGTGCAGTTCCTTGCCAGCCTGCGGGCGGGCAGCCCAGACTCCAACGCCGCGGTCGCCGAGGTACCCGCGATGCGCGCAGACCTCGAGCGAGCGGCCGAGCGGTCCGGCGCGAGCGCGGCGGGCGTCGCCGGGGACTCGCCGTCGCTCTACGACGTCCGCACCGCCTCGCAAGCAGACCTCGTCCACATCGTGCCGATCGCCGTCCTCGTGATCGGGGTCCTTCTCGCCCTGCTGCTCCGCAGCCTCGTCGCCCCCGTCTACCTCGTCGTCAGCGTCGCCACCTCCTATCTCGCGTCGCTCGGCGCAGCCGTCATCGTCTTCGAGGTCGCCGGGGGCGCTGCCGGGCTGAGCTTCGTCCTGCCGTTCCTCATGTTCGTGTTCCTCCTCGCGCTCGGCGAGGACTACAACATCCTCGTCATGTCCCGCATCCGCGAGGAAGCCCACGAGCTGACGCTGCGCGAGGCGGTCGTGCGCGCCATCGAGGTGACGGGCACGACGGTCACCTCGGCGGGACTCGTGCTCGCCGGGACCTTCCTCGTCTTCGCGGTCGCCGGTGGGACCGGGTCCGAAGGCGCGCAGATCCGCGAGATCGGGATCGGCCTCGCGGTCGGCGTGGCGCTCGACACCTTCGTCGTGCGCACGGTGCTCGTCCCCGCCGCGGTCGTGCTCCTCGGCCGCTGGAACTGGTGGCCGTCGGCGCTCCACCTGCGCCACGGCGTCCTCGAGACGTCGGCGACGGCTCGAGGGGTCGAGCTCGCCGTCGAGGCGCCCGTCACCTGACGGGCGCCGCGCGAGGCCGCTCGTGCCCCAGTCCGAGGAGCCGGCCGAGGACCGGCGGAAGCTTCCAGTTCCACTCGCCGAACAGCGTGACGAGGGCGGGGACGAGGAGGCACCGGACGACGAAGGCGTCGACGAGCACCCCGCCGGCGAGGCCTGTGGCGAGCACCTTCAAGAACGTCAGCGGCGCCGTCGCCAGGGACACGAACGCGAAGGTGAGGATGAGGGCCGCGCTCGTCACGAGGCGGCCGGTGCGGCCGATCCCGTCGATCACCGCGGCGACCGTGTCACGACCTGCGTCGTAGCTCTCGCGCATCCTCGTCAAGATGAAGACCTCGTAGTCGATTGCGAGGCCGTAGAGGAAGGCGAACACGACGACGGGCACCCAGTTCGTGATCGTGCCGGTGGGCGCCAGGCCGAACAGCAGGCGGCTGCCGTGCCCGTCCTGCCAGACGAGGACGATGACCCCGTATGCGGCACCGAGGCTCGCGAGGTTGCAGACGACGGCCTTCGCAGCGAGCAGCAGGCTGCGCAGCGCGCGGACCAGTACGGCGAAGGTCAGCAAGCTCACGAGCAGGAGCAGCAGAGGGAAGCGGCCGTAGAGCGCGTGGTCGAAGTCGATCGTGTCCGGCCCGGTCCCGCTCACGCCGATCACGGCTGGATTGCGCCCGGCCACACGCCGGACCGCCGCGACGACCGCAGTGCCCCCGGGCGCGCCGACCTGCGGTCGCACGAGAACCGTGACGAGCGCCGTCCCGCCTCGCTCGTCCCGAGGACCCGCAGGTCCGACCACGTCCCAGACGCCCGGCACGCGCGCGAGGAGGCGCGTCACAACCTCGGGCGCCGAGGAGCCACGCGGGTCGCGGACGAGCACCTGCATGGGCGAGACGACGCCGCTCGGCACGCCACCGTCCCGCAGTGTCGCCAGCGCGGCCTGGGCAGGCCCGCCCTGGGCCAGTGACGCCGTCACGGGCTGGCCGACCGACAGGTGGGCGACGGGCAGGACGAGGGCCACGAGGATCGCAGCGGCCGTGACCGCCGCCGCGCCGTCGTGCCGGGTGACGAAGGCGGCAAAGCGGACCCACGGCAGGCTCGCGCTGTCCGCACGCCGGAGCCGGTGCCGGTCGAGGCGCGGGCCGAAGCTGGCGAGGCAGACGGGCAGCAGGGTCACGGCCGCCGCGACCGACACGAGGGGGATGAGCACCCCGCCGATCCCCATCGAGCGGAGGAAGGGCACCGGGATGACGACGAGCGAGAGCAGGCCGATGGCGACGGTCGTGCCGGAGACGACCACCGACCGACCGGCCGACTCCATCGTGGCGACGACCGCGTCCTCGGCCGAGCGGTGGGCGGACTCCTCCCGCCAGCGCGTCGTGACGAGCAGCGAGTAGTCGATCGCGACGCCGAGGCCGACGAGTGCGACGAGGAACTGGACGACGAAGCTGATGCTCGCGACGGTCGTGAGCCCGAGGAGCAGCAGGAAGGTGACGGGGATCGCCACGCCCGCCATGAGCAGCGGGAGCACCGCGAGCGCCGAGGCGAAGACGACGGCGAGGATGACGAGGGCGCCGACTGCGCCGATGACGGACTCGGCGAGGACACCGTTGCCGTGCGACGCGTGCGTCGGGCTCTGGAGCGCAGCGGTACCGGTCGTCTGCTCGGACCACTCCCGGGGAAGGGCGCGACGGACTGCCGCCGTGACACCCGGGACCAGGTCCTTGCTCCCGAACCCTGCGGGTGGTGTGAAGACGAGGAGGAAGGTCGTCCGGCCGTCGGCCGTCACGAAGCGCGCGTCGTTGCCCGTCGTGACGCTCACGACGCGGTAGCGCCCACCGACAGTCGCCGCCCTGCTCGCGCGAGCGAGCACCGACCGCGACGACGCTGCGTCGACGGTGCGGCCTTTCGGGGCGGTCACGACAGCGATCACGGGGTCGCCGTCACCTCCGTAGCGGGCGAGCACAGCCGCGTCGGCGCGGAACGCCGGCACTCCCGGCACGGCGAAGCTCGACGTCAGCCGCTTGGTCGTGAGCGAGGCCGTGGCCGCTCCGACCAGGGCCAGGACGACCCACGCGAGCACGACGAGCCGGCGGTGGCGCAGCAGCCAGCGTGTCAGGTCACCCACGTTCCCTCCTGTCCCAGGCTCTCCGCCAGGAGCGTTCCGGCATCTGGCGCACCGGGGCGCCGCGGATTTTCATCTCGATGGATAAGTATCTCTAATACAAAGATAACTTGCCACACCGTGGCGGTCGCCGTCGGGCCGTGTTCATGTAGCCGTCAGCCTTTGGCCGTAGCGTCCCGACGGTGACACGAGACCTGCCGGGCGCCACTCGGCGCCTGGCGCGCTGCACGGCGCGGCCGTGAGCGGACCGCACGACCGGCCCCTGCGCGCCCACGCGCACAGCCGGGCCGCGACGAGGCCGCGCGTGGGGCGCGGTCGTCAGGTCCCCCGCCCGGCCAGCCGCGCCGTCTACCGCCGCCGCCGACTCGGCGTGGGCCTCGGCCTCGTCGTCGCGGTCGCGGCGATCGCCACCCTCACGCATCCGGGTGCCTCGGCGACACGTGCCCGGGGAGCGCGGCCGCCGGCCGGGAACCCCCATGCGACCCAACCGGCCGCCGGCCGGTTGGCGAGCCTCGATTCCCGCCGCAAAGCTGCCGGTGCGCCTGCGGCCGCCGAAGCCGGCCTGCTGCCCTGGCAGCTCCAGGCGCCGATCAGCCGCGAGGTCGTCCTCCCGACGGCCCGACCGGGCCAGCTCCTCATCGCGGGCGGCCTGACCGCGAGCGGTGCGACAAGCAACGGCGTGTTCCACCTGTCGACCTCGTCGGGGCAGCTCTCCGAGCTCGCCAACCTCGACGTCGCCACGCACGACGCCGCCGGCGCCGCCGTCGCTGGCGGGGACCTCGTCCTCGGCGGCGGGTCGACCGCCCCGTCGGCCACCACCCAGGAGGTCGCCGCGGGCGGCTCCACGACGCCAGGGACGCTCCCCGGGGCGCGTGCCGACTCCTCGGCGGTCACGATCGGCCGGACTGCCTACGTCGTCGGAGGCTACGACGGGACCGCCATGGACCCCGAGGTCCTCGCCACGACCGACGGCCGCAGCTTCCGGCGCGTCGCCGCCCTGCCCGTGCCCGTCCGCTACGCGGCCGTGGCGGCCGTCGGGGGCAAGATCTTCGTCTTCGGCGGCGAGACCCTGGCCGGGGTCCCGGTTGACACGATCCAGGTTGTCGACCCGGCCCGGCACGACGCGAGGGTGCTCGGCCACCTCCCCGTCGCGCTCGGAGGCGCGTCGGCAGCCGCCTTCGGCGACGCCGTCTACCTCACGGGCGGCGCCGAGACGAGCACGAAGAACTCCTACGCCGTCTACGCCTTCGACACGTCGACGTCGCAGGTCCTCCTCGCGGGCCGCCTGCGCACGGCGGTGGCCTACGCGGGATCGGCCGTGACGGCGGGCAGGTTGTGGATCGTCGGCGGCGAGCTCGCAGACGGCTCCCGCACCGCTGCGGTCCAGGTCGTCAATCCCGATCGCGCCTTCGGGACCGCCGGGCTTCCCGGCGCGGGCTCTCCGTACTTCGGGGACAAGCTCCTCATCGCCGACCGCGGCAACGACCGGCTCCTCGTCCTGTCCGACACCGGCGCGATCACCTGGCGCTACCCGAGCGCGGGCAAGCCCGCACCGCCCGGCGGCTTCTACTTCCCCGACGATGCCTTCTTCATCCGGCACGGCACGGCGATCATCTCGAACCAGGAAGAGAACGAGACGATCGTCGAGATCGCGTACCCCTCGGGCAAGCTGCTCTGGCAGTACGGCCATCCGCGCCAGCCAGGCTACGCCCCCGGCTACCTCGACAACCCCGACGACGCCTACCTGCTCCGCAACGGCGACATCTCCGTGGCCGACCCCGTCAACTGCCGGGTGCTCGTGATCGACCCGAAGACCAAGACGGTCCTGCACCAGATAGGCGTGCCCCGGGTCTGCACGCACCAACCACCGACCTACCTCGGATCGCCGAACGGCGACACGCCGCTCCCCGACGGCAACCTCCTCGTGTCGGAGATCAACGGGAGCTGGATCGACGAGTACACCACCTCGGGCAAGCTCGTCTGGACCGTGCAGCTGCCGTCCGTCGCGTACCCCTCCGACCCGCAGCGGCTCGGTCCGGACCGCTATCTCGTCGCGGACTACAGCGATCCGGGAGCCTTCGTCGAGTTCAACCGTGCGGGCCGGATCCTCTACCGCTACGCGCCCGCGTCGGGCACGGGCATGTTGAACATGCCGTCGCTCGTCGAGCAGCTCCCCTCGGGAGTGCTCATGGCCAACGACGACCACAACGACAGGATCGTGGCGATCGACCCGCGCACCGGAGCCCTCGTCTGGCAGTACGGGGTGGACGGCGTGCCGGGGACGAAGCCGGGCTACCTGTTCAAACCGGACGGGTTCGACATCCTCGCGCCCGGCGGCACGACCCCGACCCACACGGCCACGGGCTGAGAGATGTCCGCACCGACCGTCGAGACCACACGACCACCCGACGGCGCCGGGGCGCCGGGGCGCCGGGGCGCGCGGCGCCACTCCTCCTCGCGCTCGTCGCGCCGTCGGGAGCGGCGGCTCGCCCGGCGGACGCTCCCGGGCCGCCATCCGGTCGCCACGACCGCCCTCGTCGTGCTCGTCGCGCTCACGCCCGTCTGGGTCTCCTTCGGCGACGCCCTCGGCAATCCCGGCCTCGGCAGCTCCCTCCCGGCCCGGGTGGCCGAGTGGTTCCGCGAGCACGGCGGGGCGTCGATCGTCGTCGAGGCCGAGAGGATCTGGTACACCCACCACCAGCCGCCGATCGGGGGCCGGCCGGCGCCGGGCGCGATACCTGCGGCACCCCGCGCGACCAGCGCGACAGCGGTCGCGTCGACGCCGCGGCCGGGCACGGCGCGCGGGGTCGTCCCGCTGCCCGAGCCGGCCGACATCGTGCCGTTCGCCCACCCTGCGATCCCCGGCGAGGGCGTCTGGCACGCGATGGGCCGGCCGGTCGACGGCCATCCCGCCGTGTACGAGGCGTTCCTGCGTCCCGACGCGATCCACACGAGCCTCGTGGTCGGCGTCGCGTGGATGGACACCAAGCTCCTCGCGGCACGCCTGTACTCCGGGAGCAGCATCCCCGGGGGCGGCCCGTACCCCTACACGGCGCCGATCCTCCCGGGAGCGGCGCGGACCCTCGTGTCGGCCTTCAACGCCGGCTTTTTGATGAGCAACGCCAACGGTGGCTACTACACCGACCACAAGATGGTGCTGCCGCTACGGACCGGCGCCGCCTCCTTCGTCGAGTACCGCAACGGCGACGCGACCGTCGAGGCGTGGCCCGGACCGTCGGCGCTCACCCCCGACGTCGTCTCGGTCCGGCAGAACCTCAACCTGCTCGTCGCAGGCGGCCACCCCGTTCCCGGCCTGAACGCGAACGACACCACCGTCTGGGGCGCCACCCTCGGCAACCAGGTCTACGTCTGGCGGTCCGGCCTCGGCGTGACGCGAGACGGGGCGCTCGTCTACGTCGGCGGGCCCGGGCTCAACATCACGTCGCTCGCCGCCCTCCTCGTCCGTGCCGGAGCGGTCCGGGCCATGGAGCTCGACATCAACACCGACTGGGTCAACTACTCGACCTACCGGCCGTCGTCGCCGACCGGCCTCGCGGCACCGTCGAACGGGACGCCGATGCTCCCGCAGATGTCCGGAGGACCGGCGCGGTACTTCGCGTCGTGGTGGACCCGGGACTTCATCACGATGTCCGCGCGACCCGGACTGTCCGGTACGGGTTGAGCACCGCCCGTCTGCTCCTGCGGGCGTCGCGCCCGCGCCAGTGGGTGAAGAACGTCCTCGTCCTCGCAGCTCCCGGCGCAGCGGGAGCGCTCGGCCGGCCCGGGGTCCTCGGCCGATCCGCTGCAGCCGCAGGCCTTTTTGTGGCCGTGTCGGCTGGCGTGTACCTGCTGAACGACGTCCTCGACGCCGACGCCGACCGTGCCCACCCGGACAAGCGGCACCGGCCGGTCGCGTCGGGCGACTTGGCGGCACCGCTCGCCATCGCATGCGGGTGCCTGCTCGTCCTCGCCGGCGTCGCAGGCTCGTGGCTGCTCGCCGGGACGGCCATCACGCTCGTCGTCGGGGTCTACGTCGTCGTCAACGCCGGCTACTCCCTCGGCGCGAAGCGGATACCTGTCGTCGAGCTGGCCTTCGTCGCGTCGGGGTTCGTGCTGCGCGCGGGCGCCGGCGGTGCAGCGGTCCACCTCGCCATCTCCCCGTGGTTCCTCATGGTCACGTCGGCGGGGGCACTGTTCGTCGTCGCCGGCAAGCGCAGCTCCGAGCTCGAGGCCCGGGGCGCTGCGGGGCGGCACCGGGCCGTCCTCGGGAGCTACCCGCCGGCTTTCCTGCGCTCGGTCCGCGTCGTCGCGCTGAGCGTCGCCGTCGTCAGCTACGTGCTGTGGGCCTTCGGCCGCGCGCCGTTGCTCGACCTGCACCACGGCGACGCGGACAACGTCGTGTTCCGCCTGTCGATCGTGCCGTTCGTCGGCGCGCTCTTGGCGACCGAGCTCGCCTTCGAGACCGGTCGCGGCGAGGCGCCCGAGGACCTCGCCCTCGGCGACCGCAGCCTGCAGTGGCTCGGGGCGCTCTGGCTCGCGCTCGTCGCCTTCGGTATCTACACGTGACGCGCCGCCTCCTCTCCGGCTGGGGACGAGCGGCCCCGTCGGCCGCGACGGTCGTGCGCGCAGCAGGGCGCGCGCACGTCGAGCAGGTGGTGGAGAGCGCGGCAGCCTCCGGCACACGGCTGCTCGCCCGCGGCCTCGGTCGCTCCTACGGCGACGCGGCGCAGTGCGCGGGCGGCACGGTGCTCGACTGCACCGCGCTCGACGGCATCGAGCTCGACCCCGCGTCCGGGATCGTGCGCGCCGGCGCGGGTACCTCGATCGCCTCGCTGCTCGCCCGTTGCCTCCCGTACGGCTGGTGCGTCGACGTGATGCCCGGGACGGCGCAGGTGACCGTCGCGGGAGCCGTCGCTGCAGACGTCCACGGCAAGAACCACCACGTCGACGGCGCGTTCTCGCGGTCGCTGCGCGGCATCGAGCTCGTCGGGTCCGACGGCACCCACCGGGTCGGTCCCGGAGCGGCCGAGCGACCCGAGCTCTACTGGGCCACGGTCGGGGGCATGGGCCTCACCGGCGTCGTCACGGAGGTCACCCTGCAGCTCCGCCGGGTCGAGACCTCCTTCGTCGACGTCGAGACCGAGCGAGCCGGCGATCTCGACGCGTGCATGTCCCTCCTGCTCGCGCACGCGACTCGCCACCGCCACTCGGTCGCGTGGGTGGACGGCCTCGCGCGCGGCCGCGCGTTCGGCCGGTCGGTCGTCACCGGCGGCGACCACGCGTCCGCCGACGCACTTCCGCAGCACCGGCGGCGGGCGCCGCTCGCGTACGCGCCCCACCAGCTCCTCGGCGTGCCCGCGACGCCACCTGTCGGCCTCGTGCGCCGCTCGGTCGTGCTCCCCTTCAACGCCCTGTGGTACGCCAAGGCGCCGCGCCGGCGAGAGGGCGAGATCCAGTCGCTCACCGAGTTCTTCCACCCGCTCGACGCCGTCGCGGGCTGGAACCGCCTCTACGGCCCGGCCGGCTTCACCCAGTACCAGCTCGTCACGCCCTTCTCGCGACCCGACGTCGTCGGCCGCGCGCTCGAGCTCCTCCAGCGAGCCGGCCTGCTCGCGTCCCTCGTCGTGCTGAAGACCTTCGGTTCGAGCGACGACGCCCCGCTCGGCTTCCCGACCGCCGGCTGGACGCTCGCCGTCGACCTGCCCCTCGGAGCTCCCGGCCTGGCCGCTGCGCTCGACGAGCTCGACGAGCTCGTCGCGACAGCCGGAGGGCGGGTCTACCTCGCGAAGGACGGCCGGCTCCGACCCGACCTGCTCGAGACGATGTACCCGCGCCTCGGCGAGTGGGCCGCCGTGCGCGACGCAGCCGACCCGGCGGGCATCTTCTGCTCCGACCTGTGGCGGCGCATCGCCCCGCCTGCTCGCCGCTGAGGCCTCCCGGCCTGGCGCCACGAGGTTCGGAAGCTGTCGAGAAGCTGTGCCGGGGCGCACAGTGTCCTGTGTTCATGCAGGCGTAAGGGGCAGACGTCATGCTCGGCGCATGGCGACGTCGGGAACCACAGGAACGGCACGGCGTCACGCGCCGCGCCCGGCGCGTGACGCCGCCACCCGCAAGGCGGACGCGGGTGTCGAGGCGAACGCCCGCCTCACCGGCACGACTGCGGCGGTCCTGCTCGTCCTGTTCGCGATCGAGGGCGTCACCGTGCTCAGCGTGCGCTCGCTGCTCACCGCGCACGTGGTCATCGGAATGGTCCTCGTCCCGCCCGTCCTCGTCAAGATCGCGAGCACGAGCTATCGCTTCGTCCGCTACTACACCGGCGCGCCGGCCTACCGCCGCAAGGGCCCGCCGAGCCCGGCGCTGCGGGCGCTCGGACCGCTCGTGGTCGTGCTGACGCTCGTCGTGCTCGCGAGCGGCATCGGGCTGCTCTACTCGCCCGCCGGCATCCGCTCGCCACTTTTCCGGATCCACCAGGCCTCGTTCGTCCTGTGGTTCGCGGTGCTGGCGATCCACGTCCTCGGGCACCTGAAGGACACTGCGAAGCTCGCTCCCCGGGACCTCTACTGGCGCACCCGTCGCCAGGTGACCGGAGCGAGCCTGCGCCAGTGGACGGTCGCGGCGAGCATCGGCATCGGCGTGCTCCTCGCGTCTGCCGTCGTGTCCGAAGTGGGTGTCTTCCTTGCGCGCTGATCCGGAGCCGAGACGATGACGATGACGTCCACGCCGACGACCACGCCGAACGCGACGCGCCGCGCTGGCCCGCCGGCGGCGGGCGGCCACGGATCCTCCGCAGGCGGTCGCCGGCGAGGCCGCGAGGCGCTCCACGAGGTGACGCGCCACGGCGTCGCCATCCTGGTCGGGCTCGGGTTCGGGGCGGTCGTCGCGCTGGCGATCGTCGACGAGCCGAGCGGGTCGCTGCACGCACCCGGAGGCGTCGCGACCTTTGCCGGCAACCTCGCCGCGCTCGTCGGGACCTACCTCGCGCTTGTCATGGTCCTGCTCGTGAGCCGCGTCGCCGTCGTCGAGCGGGCGATCGGCCAGGACCAGCTCGTCCGTTGGCACAAGCGCGTCTCGCCCTGGCCCCTCAGCCTCATCGCCCTGCACGCGGTCCTCACGACGATCGGCTACGCCCAGGCAGCCAAGACCGGGGTCTGGGCCGAGCTCGGCTCTTTCGTCCGCACTTACCCGGACATGCTCGCCGCCGTCGTCGGCTTCGGCCTCATGATGCTGGTCGGGATCGTGTCGATCCGGGCGATCCGCAGGCGGGTCCGGCACGAGACCTGGTGGGCGCTGCACCTGTACCTCTACATGGCCCTGGCCCTGTCCTTCGCGCACCAGATCGTCCTCGGCCCCTCCTTCGTCGGGCACCCGCTGACCGTCGCCGTCTGGAGCGCCGCCTGGGCCGCCACGGCGGGGCTCGTCCTCGCCTACCGCGTCGGGCTGCCGGTCGTGCGGACGCTCCGGCACAAGCTCCGGGTCGTCGAGGTGCGTGAGGAGGGTCCAGGCGTCGCGTCGATCATCTGCGAGGGCCGCGACCTCGACCGCCTGGGTGTGCAAGGCGGGCAGTTCTTCGCCTGGCGCTTCCTCGTCCGTGGCATGTGGTGGCAAGCGCACCCGTACTCGCTGTCCGCGCTCCCGAGCTCGCGGTACCTACGGCTCACGGTCAAGGCCGTCGGCGACCACTCGAGTGCCGTCGCAACGCTCCGGCCCGGGACACGCGTCGCGATCGAAGGCCCGTACGGTCGGTTCACCCGCGACGCCGCCACCCAGCCGGACCTGCTGCTCCTCGCAGCCGGGATCGGCGTGACGGCGCTGCGGGCACTGCTCGAGGACCTGCCGGCCGACTCGTCGCCCGTCGTCGTCCTGCGGGCCTCGAAGCCCGAGGACCTCGTGCTGCGTGCCGAGATCGACGAGCTGGTTCGGGCTCGCGGTGGCAAGCTCCACGAGCTGATCGGGAGCCGGCAGAAGGTCCGGGTCGACCGGAGCTCGCTCGTCCGTCTCGTCCCCGACCTGAAGCGCCGGGACGCCTTCGTGTGCGGCCCACCCGAGTTCGTCTCGCACATCGAGGCCGTGCTGCGATCCGCCGGTATTCCCAGGACGCAGGTTCACCACGAGGCCTTCAGCCTGTGACAGGTCACGTGCCGACCAGCCGCGGAGCTGGAGCACCCCCAGCTGGACAAGGAGCAGACCATGCGTAAGTCCCCGGTCGTCATCGCGGCAACCGTCGCCGGCATGGCCGGCGTCCTGGGCTTCCACACGACCACGACCACCGTGTCGGTGTCGATACCCGGGAGCACCTCGTCCTCGGCGACGGGCTCGGCCGGGACGGGCTCGGCGCGTTCGACGGCAAGACCGGCCAAGTCGGGGACGGGCTCGTCGGGGACGGGCTCGTCGGGGACAGGCTCGTCGAGCGCGCCGTCGACGACGGTGCCCCACCACGCGACGGCCACCACCACGGGCGCCGTGCGGTCGGCTGTCGGCCCTGTCGAGCAGTACGGCTACGGCCAGCTCGCCGTGCGCGTGACCGTGACGGGTCGCAAGATCACCAACGTCTCCCTCGCGAGCATCCAGGTCGCCGAGTCCTACTCGGCGAGCCTCGCCCAGCAGGTCATCCCCATGCTCCGCTCCGAAGTGCTGAACGCCCAGAGCGCGAACATCAACGGGATCTCCGGTGCGAGCTACACCGTCGCCGCCTACGCCGCGTCGCTCCAGGCCGCGCTCAACAAGCTCCACGTGTGACGAGCGCCTCGCCAGCCGGACCGGCCTTCGACGAGCCGGCAGGCAGCCCGGGACCCGACCGACCGGTCGGACACGCCGA
>DAHWHN010000113.1 GCA_027335685.1 Acidimicrobiaceae bacterium | reverse complement strand
CGAGCTCGCGCGCGTCCGCCCCCGTCCAGCCGCGCGCCCGCGCCCAGCGGACCATTCCCGGACCGCTCGCGACGGTCTCGAGACACCCGAGGGCGCCGCATCCGCACCGGTCGCCCCCGGGCTCGATCTCGTCGTGGCCGAAGTGGCCCGCGTTGCCCGACGCGCCGGCGAACGGACGTCCGTCGAGGACGAGACCGCCGCCGATACCCGTCGAGACGACGATCCCGAGCAGCGACGTGGCCCCTCGACCGGCGCCGCGCTCGTACTCCCCGATCGCGGCGGCCAGCGCGTCCCCGATAAGGACGGCCGGCGCGTCGTGGCAGTGCCCCGAGACCACGTCCCGTATCGGGAAGTGGCGCCAGCCCGGGATGTTGACCGGATCGATCGTGCCCGCGCGGATGTCGGCCGGGCCGGCCGACGCGATGCCGATGGCGCGCACCGTGTCGTGACCGACGACTGCGGCGACGAGCTCGGCGAGCGTCTTGTCGAGCTGCGCGGACTCACCGGGCCGGCTTGCCGGGGTCGGGACCTGGTGCCGGCGGCGCTCTCGTCCCGACTCGTCGACGAGCACGGCGAGCATCTTCGTGCCCCCGATGTCGAGAGCGAGGATGTCGCCCTCGGGCCGTGCGCCCCGTGCGCCCCGCGTGCGCCCGGCGCCGGCGTGTCCGTCCGTCCGTCCGGTCATCTGGTGGCGTGGCCCTGAGGTCGTCTCAGCCGGGAGCCGGTCACTCGGCCTGTCTCGCGACGTCGGTCGTGAGGTCGGCGATGCTCGGTGCGTACGCCTGGTGGAACACGAGCGAGGCGGCGCCGATGGCAGCGGCGTCCTCGGTGAGGCGTGAGAGGGCGACGCCGACGGTGTGGACCTTGCGGGCGAGGGGAAGCCGGGTGAGCGCCCCCGCGATGCGCTCGCGGTAGATCTCGCCCACGTCGCGAAGCGAGTGCCCGCCGACGACGAGCAGCTCGACGTCGAGGACGTTCGCGATCACGACGGCCGCGTCGGCGAGGTAGTCCGCGGCGCGGTCGACCACCTCGCGCGCGACGGGATCGCCTGCGGCGGCAGCCGATCCGATAGCTGCGGCGGTGAGCGTCGCCGGGTCGCGCGCGTACGCGTCGCACAGCGAGCTCGACTGCCCGGCCTCGAGCTGGGAGCGCACGCTCTCGACGAGGGACGCCGGCTTGCACATCGCCTCGAGGCACCCACGGTTGCCGCAGTAGCAGACGGGCCCGTTGGGCTCGACGACGATGTGGCCGAACTCGGCCGCGTTGAGCGAGGCGCCGCGGTAGACCTGGTTGGCGAGGAAGACCCCGCCGCCGATCCCGGTGCCGAGGTAGAGGTAGGCGAAGTTGGGCACCGATCGGCCGATCCCCGCCCAGCGCTCGCCGATCGCCGCGGCCGTGGCGTCGTTGTCGATGATCACCGGCAGCCCGGTCTGCTCCTCGAGGAGCTTCTTCAGCGGGACCTCGGTCCAGCGGTCGCGCCGAGGAGGGGAGATGACGAGGCCCTGGGTCTGGTCGATCGGTCCCGGGCAGGCAGCCCCGAGGCCGAGCACGGCCGAGGAGTCGATGCGGGAGCGCTTGACGAGCTGCTGGGCGACGCGGGCCGTGCTCGCGACAAGGCTCTCGGGATCGAGGTTCGCCGTGATCCGCTTGCTCGACCGCGCGACGGGACGGCCGGCGAGGTCGACGAGCACGCACGAGACCTCGATCGGGTCGAAGTGGATCCCGATCGAGTAGCCGGCCTCCGCCACCACGCGCAGCGCAGTCCGCGGCTTGCCGATCGCCGAGGGTATCGTGCCCTCTTCGCGTACGAGGCCGTCGGCGACGAGGCGGCGGACGATCACCGAGACGGTCTGAGCCGTCAGACCGGAGCGCTCAGCGATCTCCACGCGGCTGATACCGTCCGACGACTGGATCGCGCTGAGCACCACGCTGTTGTTGTAGGTGCCGATCTTCGGCTGGTTCGTTCCCATCTGCATGTGCTCTCCCCGACGCGCCCGTGCTGCACCTGCTGGCCCCGGGCCCTCCAGCGGGGTGAACTGGCCTGCGAAACGTGCACACCTTAATCGCGCCGCCACCGGTGGACGCCCAATAGTAGACGCACCTGGCGTTGACTTCATAAGTCAGATGGACTTAAGCTGGCGACGAAGCACCCCCACCGTCAGGCACCGGACCTGCTCGCCGCGGCACCTCGGCAAGCGGGTCCGGTGCCCGGGTGGGCGGGAGCCGGGCATGACGGGGACGCGGGGGAGCGACGTCGTCGGCACCAGGGCGACGCGGCACCGGTGGCACTCGGCACACGACGGGGACAGGGGGAATCGTGAGGCGACTGGCTGGTAGGGACTCGGAGATGCCTCCGCTGTCGCAGCCTCACGCGGGCCCGGGGACGGACCGGGGCCACGCCGAGCCGACCGGTGGTGCGGGCGACTCGCCCTCTGGTGGCACAGGATCCGGGAGCTCGTCTCGATGAGCCAGGCTGTCCTGCGGCCGAGACCGTCCCGCCAGATCGGTCCCTCGGCGCTCGGGCGCAAGCGCACTGCCCGGCCGCGGTCTGCGAACCTGCGGCGCCAACGGCTGCTCGTCGCCATCCTGCTCGGCATCCCCACCGCCTACATCGCCTTCTTCCTCGGTGTTCCCATCGTGAAGGCCATCGGGATCTCGCTCACGAACCTGGCGCTCACCGGACCGCAGGCTGCGCACCCGGCCTCCGGGGGCTTCGGCAACTACCGGACGCTGTTCACGAGCTCGGACTTCTGGCAGGGCATGAAGGCGTCCCTCGAGTACCTCGTCGGGTCCGCGATCGTCGGTCAGGTGATCGTCGGGTTCCTCCTCGCGATGTACATCGAGCGCCTCGGAAAGCTCGCGCGGTCGATCCTGCTCTCGGTCGTCGTGCTCGCCTGGATCATCCCCGAGATCGTCGTCGCCTTCATCTGGAGCGGCTACCTCTCGGTCCCGAGCGGGCTCGCGAACACGCTGCTCGGCTTCGTCGGGATCTCGCCGGTGCCGTTCCTCTTCAAGTACCCGATGCTGTCGTTGATCGTCGCGAACGCCTGGCGCGGGATGGCGTTCTCGGTCCTCGTCCTCGGCGCCGCGCTCCAGGCCGTCCCGCTCGAGGTGATCGAGGCAGCCAAGCTCGACGGGGCCGGCGAATGGGTGCTGATGCGCTACGTCAAGCTCCCGCTCATCCGGACGGCCATTGCCACGGTTCTCGCGTTGACGACGCTCTGGACGCTCGGGGACTTCACGCTCATCTTCGTCCTGACCGCCGGTGGACCGTCCGGGGCGACCGACGTGATCCCGGTGTACACCTACCAGACGTCGTTCTCCTTCTACGAGCTGGGCTACGGCACGGCCGTCTCGCTCGTGCTCCTCCTCCTCGCCTGTGGCCTCGCCTACTTCTACGTGCGCGTCGCCGCGGCGAACGTCAAAGAGTCGGCCGGAGCAGGGAGGTGACATGGCGAGCCCACCGGTTGCGACCGTGACGTCGACGACGAGGAAGTCCCGCCGGATGACCCAGGAGCCCGCGCTCGCGCGCCTGATGCGGCGCAGCCCGGTGAGCATCCCGAAGCTCGTGATCTTCGTCGTGGCCTTCGCCTTCTTCGCGCTTCCACTCTTTCTCCTCGTCGAGAGCGCGCTGACCGCGAACTCGACGATCAGCTTCCAGGCCCCGACGCAGCTGACCCTGTCGAACTTCACGTCGGTCATGACGAGCCCGGGGTTCACGACGTCGGTCGTGAACGGCCTGATCCTCTCGGGTGGGAGCGCGGCGATCGCGCTCCTGCTCGCGACCATCGCCGCGTACCCGCTCTCCCGGTTCCGCTTTCGCGGACGCGTCGGCTACCTCTTGCTCGTGCTGTTCATCACGGGCGTGCCCGTCACCGCGTTGATCGTCCCGCTGTTCGAGTTCTTCCGGAGCTTCGGCTGGCTCAACTCGTTGTTCCCGGTGCTGCTGCTCATGGCGGCCTTCGCGACGCCGATCAGCATCTGGCTCGTGAAGACCTTCCTCGACAACGTCGACCCGGCCTTGGAGGAGTCGGCCTGGATCGACGGAGCGAGCCGGATCAAGGGCTACGTGCGCGTCGTGTTGCCGCTCATGAGCACGGGCCTGCTCGTCGCGTTCCTGCTGAGCTTCATCACCGGCTGGGCGAACTTCTACCTGCCGTTCATCCTCTTGAGCTCGACCGGCAAGCTGCCCATCGCGGTGACGATCTACCAGTTCTTCGGGAGCTACGGGAACGTCGAGTACGGCCGGCTCGCCGCGTTCTCCATCTTGTACTCGATCCCGCCGGCTCTGTTGTACCTGTTCACCGGGGGGCGCCTTGGCGGGTCCTTCGCGAGCGGTGCGTTCAAGGGCTAGTCCGGAGACGACGGGTCCGACGATGTTCCGATGCACACCAGGACAGGGGTCGGCACGACCTGCGAGGAGGTGGATGGACAGGTCGTAGGGTCAGACAAGCACAGATGGCTGCTAGCACAGGGGAAATCACTCAGTCTGGGAGGTAACTATCAACATGCTCCGTTCACATTCGGTCTGGCGGGCGCGCCACAAGGCGATCGCGCTCGGCTCGGTCGCCGCGAGCGTCATGACGGTCGCGAGCTTCACGGGAGTCGCACACGCCCAGGCGGTGCACAAGGTCAAGCGGGCGTCGGCAGGCAAGACCTTGAACATCGTCTACCAGTTCCAGCAGAGCCCGGGCGCGGTGAACGCGATGGGCGAATGGTTCAGCGCGATCGTGCCGCAGTTCGAGAAGGACTACCCGGGCGTGAAGGTCGTCCTCGACCCGGTGAACGCCTCGGAGAACGACTACTACACCAAGCTCGACCTGATGATGAGCTCGGCGTCGACGGCGCCGAACATCGCGATGGAAGACACGTTCCTCATCTCCGCAGACGAGTCGGCCGGGTACCTGCTGCCGCTCACGAAGTACGTGGACAGCTGGTCGGCGTGGAAGTACTTCAAGGGCGCGATGAAGAGCATCACGACCTACGGCGGTCAGGTCTGGGGTGTCCCGTACTCGACGGACGACAGGTTCCTCTGGTACAACACGCAGCTGTTCAAGAAGGCCGGTATCGCCCTGCCGTGGCACCCGAAGACCTGGAGCCAGGTCCTGGCGACGCTGCAGACGCTGCACACGAAGCTGCCGGGTGTCACGCCGATCAACGTCTACGGCGGCGTCCCGACCGGCGAGGCGTCGACGATGCAAGGCTTCGAGGACGTCTACTACGGCACCGGATGGACGCTGTACGACTACGCGGACGGCAAGTGGGTCGTGAACGACCCCGGGATCAAGGACGCGTTCCAGTTCTACCAGGACGTCTACGGCAAGGGCCTCGGACCGAGCCCGTCGGAGTCCCAGACGGGCACCTGGGGCACGACCGTGGCGGCGACGTTGCTGCCGAAGGGCCAGCTCGCCGTCGACCTCGACGGCGAGTGGCTGCCGCAGACCTGGGTGGGCAAGACGTTCCCGAACTGGCGCTCCGTGATGGCCTACACGCCGATGCCGACGATGAACGGCCAGGCGCCGGGGTACTCGACGCTCTCGGGAGGTTGGGCGCTGTCGATCCCGAAGAAGTCCCAGAACGCGAACCTGTCGTGGGACTTCATCAAGCTCGCCACGCGCAAGCAGAACGAGGCGCTGATCGGCAAGTTGTGGAGCGTCCTCACGACCCGCACGGACTCGGCGTCGGTGCCGTCGTACGTAAACAGCGAGCCGGACCTCAAGTTCGCGCTCTCGCTCCTGCCGCACTCGTACTTCCGGCCCGCGTTCCCCGTGTACCCGAAGATCTCCTACGTCATCCAGCAGCTGACGGGTGACGTCGAGGAGGGGACGATGACGGCGGCCCAGGCGGCGACGAGCTACACCAAGCAGGTGACGGCGATCGTCGGGGCGAAGAACACCGTCTCGCTCTCGAAGCCGATGACCGCGGCACAGCTCGCGCCCGCGAGCTAGGTCGAGGCCCGTCGTCCGTTCGACGCTTCGCAGTCGCGCGCTCGGGCGGGCTGGCAGGGACGGCAACGCCACGCATGGCAGGGAGGATCCCCGGGGCGTTCCCGGGGACCCTCCCTGCGCTAGGTCGGGAGGTTCCCGACGAGACGTACCAAGAAAGGGACATGTGCTCGAGATCCGGTCCATCGAGTCGACGATGCTCTTCACCGAGCGCGCCGGCAGGCTCTGTCAGGTCGCTCGCGTCGTGGTCGGCGGCCCCCCCGGACAAGCCGTCGTCTGCCGGATCGACGGGCCCGGGCTCGAGTGTCCCGAGCCCTGGCACGGCGTGATCGGTCGGACCGGGCACGTGACGGCCGAGGTCGGCTTCGTGGACCGCGCGGGCCGCGCTGCCGGCGAGGAGGTGGAGGCCGAGCTCGTGCTCGAGGGAGGCGGCGCGTCCGCGGTGCAGTGGGCGGTGCTGCGCGTCGCGGAGCCCGGCTGGACGATGTACATGGTGTCGCACTTCCACTACGACCCGGTGTGGTGGAACACCCAGGCGGCCTACACCTCGGGCTGGGACGAGGTGGCGTGGGCCGGGGACCGGCGCGAGACGTTCCAGCACACGGGGCTCGTCCTCGTCGAGGCGCACATGGAGCGGGCGCGCGTCGACCCGGACTACAAGTTCGTGCTCGCCGAGGTCGACTACCTGAAGCCGTTCTGGGACCTCTATCCCGACCGACGCGCGGAGATCCGGCGGCTCGTCGCGCACGGAACGCTCGAGATCGTCGGCGGGACCTACAACGAGCCGAACACGAACCTCACCT
>DAHWHN010000112.1 GCA_027335685.1 Acidimicrobiaceae bacterium | reverse complement strand
CCCTTCCCGGCCGATCCCACAGAAGCGCTCGTCGAAGGTTCTCTGCTCGCAGTCCTCCCGCTCGAAGACGTGCACGACCTCGGCGGCCCTCCTCGTCGATCGTCTTGAACGCCACCATGTCGACGCGACGAAGGGACAGGTTGATACGGTCGGACACGGTCCTCGGCTCCTTTTCGAATCTGGCAAGAACCGAAGCTAGGAGCCGGGGGCCACCTCGCGCTCGACCCCCTGTCTCACCAGGACCTACCTGGGATCAACCCTCGTTCGCGAGGAGCCTCTTTTCCCTGCCCTCGACGAGGCGCTTACAGAACGCTTGGATGAGCTGTTCCTGTCGGCCCGCGCATCCCAAAACGAGCGTCCGCCCGCGCGAGTCGTTTCGCTGTCCGGCAGGTGATCGCGACCCAGCGGTAGTCACGTTCGGCCACTTTTGGCATCATGGAGAGATGGTCAAGCGTCCGATGACGGTCGAGATGGACGAGTCGCTCGTGGAGGCGACCGCAGCCGAGGCGCGCCAGACTGGACGCTCGCAGGCAGACGTGATCGAACAGGCGCTGCGCGTGCACTTCGAGCGGCGCGGTCACAGCGTCGTTGACGACGTTTGGGCTCGCAACGCTCCCCGGGCGCTGTCCGAGGATGAGGCCCTGACATTGGCCTACGACGAGCTCAAGGCTATGCGCCGCGAACGGAGAACCGGCAAGGCTGCTTCGTAAGTGGAGCGGGTCGTCATCGACCCAGCGGTATTGGTCGGAGCGCTGATCACACCCGAGGGACACCCAGCGACCCTGTGGCGCGCGGTTCGCGCAGAGGAGATCGGCATCGTCGTGTGCCCACGACTCCTCGCGGAGCTGGCCGGAGTGCTCGAGCGCCCGAAGTTCCGACGGTACGCGACGCTCGAAGAGGCACGGGCCTTCGTTGTCGAGGTAGCCCGTTACGGGGACCCATTGCCGGACCCGCCCGCTCCGCCACCGGTGAGTCGTGGCCCGAACGACGACTACCTCGTTGCCCTGGCGAGGATTTCCGAAGTCCGTGCACTCGTGAGCGGCGATCACGACCTCGCCGAGATGCCCGACGCCGATCCGCCGGTTCTCACGCCTCGTCAGGCTGTCGAAGAACTGCTGAACCGGTGAGCGTCATGGTCCGCCAGACCACATTCAGACCACGAACCAGGGGTAAATCAACATTCCTGGCGGCCTGTAGCGGTCAGTAGAAATCCCCTCTGACAAGCACTTTCGCGCTCTGACCAGCCTGTGGATGACGCCTGCACCTTGCGTTCGGGACGCTGAGGTCGCGGGTTCGAATACCGCCTTCCGGGCTGACAAACCGCCCCTGAGCTGGTCTGATGGTAGGCACCAGTGGGCGACGTCAGTCGTCGATGTGGGTCAGTGACAGTCCCAATGGGGGACCGGCGGCAGCGAACCCGGCAGCGAACGGGGGCTCCGGCGCTCCACGGCCGTGTCATGCCCTTCGATGCGGACCCGGGTGGCCGATGCACCGAGCACAGGTCGTACTGGCGCGGGCCATGAGCGCACCAGACCTGTCGTCCAGGCGGGCCTCGAGGGTTTTCCGCCATCCGGGCATGTCGCCGCACACCCGCCCACGTCGCGCTTCGGTTGCGATCGTGGTGGCGAGGGGCGACATCGAAGACGGCGAGTCGGTGGACTGCCTCCTATGGGAACTCGAGTCCGCGTGGACGTCAGGTAGCTCCTGCGCCCGGCGAGCGCACCGCGAGCCCCGCCGACTGCGCCCTGGCGGCAAGCTCAGCATCGTAGGTGACGATCTCGTCGCTGCCGATCCGCAGCGCGACCGCGAGATGGATGGCGTCGTTGGAGCGCAGCGGCGCGTGCGTCCCGGCGGCGAGCAGGTCACCGCGGGTGAGGTCGACCAGGCTCACCGTGTCGAGCACCGAGCGCACCGCGTCGAGGTCGACGTCACGAGGGTGCCGGCCTGCCGCACAGTGCAACTCGGTGTGGAGCAACCACGACGAGACGAGCCGCCGGTCGCCGTCAGAAGCCAGTTCGTCGACGAGCGCGTCGGACTCTGCTTCGTCGATGACGAGCTTCATCGCTGCCGAGGTGTCCAGGTAGACGGTCTGCACCACTCCTCACCGTCGCCCGCGAAGGTCGTCCACAATCTCCTCGCTGGACGTCCCACGTCGGCGTCGGGTGATCGATCGCAGGCTAGAAGGCGATCGGCGGGCAACTCGGACCTGCCCTCGAGACACGAGCTCGGTGAACAGGTCCGTGCCGGGCGGGACGATCACGGCCGCAACCTCACCGTGGTTCGTCACCTGGACGGTCTCCCCACCAGCCACGAGACGCAGGATCTCGCCGCTTTGGTTCCGCATCTCCCGATGGGTGATCAGCCTCACGTAGCACAGCGTAGCACGAGGTTCGCCCCTGCCCGTCGGCGGTGACCCGGTGCCCTCGCACAAGAAGGGCGCTCCCTCCCCGCAACTTCGACTGCCCGGCCGAAGACCCTGCTCGGGAGGCCGATGAGGTACATGCGGTCGGTCGCTTCCGACCGACCGGGATCGAGGCCCTGGCTCTTCTCGCCGCTCCGGTCCCGCTCGCCGCCAGTCGGTGTCGTGCCCCAACCCGGTCCGCCGCCCGCCGCAGCGCCTCGTCGACGAAGGCCGACAAGCCCAGCGTCGTCTGGGCGAGCACGCCGGCGAGGATCTCGGCCTCGGCTTCGGCTTCGGCTTCGGCTTCGGCTTCGGCTTCGGTGACGGTGACGGTGACGGTGACGGTGACGGTGACCTTGCGCGGATCCCCGACGTGGCGAGGCTCCGGGCTGCGCCCCGCCGTAGCGAACAGGCCGGTCCGCTCCCGGCCGTGTGCGGCGATGACCTGCTCGTCGCTCGCCTTGATCGCCGCGAGCACGATCTCGCCCTTGGACCGCCCGGTGGCGTCGGCTCCGAGCACGGCCCGAGCGTCTCGACCAAGGTTCAGGTCGAGCACGCGACGCCGGCCACGACGGGCTCGACGGGCTCGACGGGCTCGACGGGCTCGACGGGCTCGACGGCACCAGTGACGACATGAGCTGACATCGCGCCCCCTCGGAGTGGAGTTTCGTAGTTCTCAGCCTGTCGCGGGCCCTTTCCGGCGGAGTCGATGTCCCTGCTCTATGCCGCGGTCGCCAGAGCATCGAGGAGGCCATCGAGGATTTGTTGGGGAATGGGTGTACGGAAACCTCCGGAGCCGTCATCGTTCGGCCCAGAAGACCCGGCGCAGTGCAGCAAGGGCATCGAGCAAGCTCGGTGCCGCCTCCTTCTGGTACCAGGGCCAGATGGTCCAGGTGACGGTCGTCCCGAAGCCCGGGATCTACGAGGTCCAGATGGCCGCGTCAAGCCACAGCGAGAGCGACGCCGCTCGCTCGGGTCCCTTCCCCTTCCAGCTCCGGGGGTCCTCCGCGTGCTGGCACTGCTCCACCTCGCGGTTCACGCACTCGATCGACCGGCGCCGCGCGTCGAGCGAGGCGGCGTCGCCCGGGGGCGCCTCGAGATCGGTCGAGAAGGAGAAGCCGTCGTGCATGACGCCCGCGGGATCGGAGCCCCGACGAGGAGCACGAGGTGGTCGGGATCCGTCGTGCACCACAGCACCAGCCGGGACGACACGAGCAGGTCGCGTTCTTTGCCCCGGACGTCGACGCGCACAGCGCTGAACTGGTCGTCGTGCAGCTTGACCACAATCTCTGCCGGCGTCTCGAGACGCTCGCCCTCCTTCCTCGGCCGTCCGGGCTTGCCGGTCCGTGGAGGTGCCGCCTCATAGCGCGCCGCGTCGCGTCGCATCCGAGAGGTGAGGGTCGTGCGGGGACAGCCGCGTCTCGCACGCGACGCGTAGGCCCCGTCAGCACACAGCGAGAACGCGCGCCGAGGCAGCCACGAGGAGGTCTCGGTGATCATCTCACCTGCGAGGTCGAGCGCGGTCGGTCCTTTCCTTCGGTCGCGTCGTGTGGCTGGGGAGCGCGTGGGTGCCCCGCAGCCGTGCGGTGGCGTCGTCCGCGAGGAGGGACCGGTCCGAGGAGAAGTCGCCCCCGGCCGACTGGAGCTCGACGAGGGGTCGGTAGCACTCGCCGCCGCCGTAGCCCCCCGGTCCGATCGGGCGCAGGGCGCGACGGTCCGCCTCCTTACGAGCCCCAGGCGGTCGAGCAGCTCGCCCCACAGCGAGATGCCGGCTATCCCCGTCACGTCGTCCTCGGTCGCTTCGGCCACCACTGGCTCCACCAGCCGGCACGACCTCGCGGCAACCGGGTCCTCGATCTCGAAGAGGGTCGCTGGAGACTTCACCTGGTTGGTGCTTCTTCGCTTGGGAGTGAACGTGACCTCGCAACTCACGTTCTCCCAGGCACAGGGGCACTTTCCGCGTGAATCACGCGCCGCTGACCAGCGCGATCCCAACTCGGCTGCACTATCAGGGTCTGGGATCGGCTTCGCGCTCCCGGGCTCAGTGGTGGTGCGCGACGACCCCTGCGGCAAGGACAACTGCGCGTGTCACGGTGATCCGCCCCGCCTGCACGGTCCATCGATCCAGTGGACCCGCACGATCGACAACAAGACGGTCAACCGGGTGCTCGGCGCGGAGCAGTGGCAGGACTACGAAGCCTGGTTCGCAAACGCCCGCAAGCTGCGAGTGCTCATCGCAGACTTGGAGCGCCTCTCGCTCGAGATCTTCGAGGAGGACCATCGCTGGCCGAAGCGGTCATCTCACTGAGCGACCTTTCGAAGCAGCGCGACCGCCAGAAACTGCGAAAGTCCACTGTGGCAGGGCTACGGTGCGAGTGCGCACCGTGGTCCGCGCAGACCAGGTACAGACCACGCTCGTACGACGAACCGGCGGTCGATCGAGGCTCGTCGCGGTCCACTTGCTGAGGCAACGTTGTCTCCCCTACTGTTGCCGACAGCGGTGACGAGGGCGAGGCGCATGGCCGACCAACCGATTCCGAAGGGTAACGGCGCGCGTCCGACGATGAAAGACGTCGCCGCTCTGGCCGGCGTGAGCTTGAAGATCGTGTCCCGGGTCATCAACGACGAGCAGACCGTCGATCCCCGCCTCCAGGCCCTCGTCCGTGCCGCTGCAGAGAGCCTGCACTATCTCCCGGACATGGGCGCGAGGTCGCTCCGCCGCCTGGACCGCCGATCGTCGACGATCGCCGTCTTGCTCGAGGACCTGTCGAACCCGTTCTCCGCCACCGTGCTGCGCGCCATCGAGGAGGTGGCCGGGACGCACGGCTACTCGGTCATCGGCGGCTCGCTCGACGAGGACGTCGCGCGGGAGCGCTCGATGGCGGTCATGATGGCCCGCCACAGGGTCGACGGCATGATCATCGCGCCGGCGAGCGACGACCAGAGCCACCTGGCAGTCGAGCAACAGGCCGGCGTCGCCCTCGTCTTCGTCGACCGGCCACCGCACGGGCTGACGGCGGACTGCGTGGTCAGCAGCTCGCGCGACGGAACAGCCGGAGCCGTCCGTCAGCTCCTCCTCCGGGGTCACCGTCGTATCGCGTTCCTCGGCGACCTCCGGCAGATCGCGACCGAGATGGAGAGGGAGCAGGGCTATCGCGACGCGCTGTCCGAGTTCGACGTCGAGCCGTCGCCCTCGCTCGTGGCGCGGAACCTGCGCACCGCCGACGCCGCTGCGGAAGCGGTCGGGCGGATGCTCACGCTCGCCGAGCCGCCGACCGCCGTGTTCGCGTCGCAGAACCTGCTCACGATGGGCAGCGTCCGTGCCCTGCAGGCCGCAGGACGCCAGCACGACGTCGCTCTGGTCGGTTTCGACGACTTCCCGATGGCGGACCTGCTCGATCCCGCAGTCACCGTCGTCACCCAGGACGTCGTCGCGATCGGTCGCCAGGCAGCGGCGTTGCTCTTCCGGCGCATCGAGGGCGACGACAGCCCGGCCGAGCTCCGCGTCGTCGAGACGGGCTTCATCCCGCGCGGCTCCGGCGAGATCGCGCCGCACCCGCACCGGCGATCGAGCTAAGCCCCGCAGGCGCCGACGGCACGCGCGCGCCGCCCGCTCACGAGCCCGGCGCCGCCACCAGTCCGGTGATCGTCGCGAGGAGGCTCTCGACCGTGTACTGCGACGTCGGCGCGTCCCGTACGACCCGTCCGAGCCGCAGGACCACGATCCGGTCGGTGACCTCGATCACGTGCGGGAGCGTGTGCGACACGAAGATGACGCAGAGCCCGCGCTCGCGGGCTCTGCGGATGACGTGCAGCACCTCCTGGGACTGGCGGGCGCCGAGATGGTTCGTCGGCTCGTCGAGCACGATGACGTGCTGGGACCACAGCACAGCCCGCCCGATCGCGACCGCTTGGCGCTGACCCCCGGAGAGCTGGGACACGGTGCGGCGCGAGAGCGGCACGGTGACGCCGACGTTCTCGAGCTCCTCGAGCGCCTTGCGCTCCATCGAGCGCTGGTCGAGAAAGCCGAGGCGCCCGAGCAGGCCGCCGCGGCGGATCTCGCGTCCGAGGAAGATGTTCGAGCCGATGCTGAGGTGCGGGGCGAGGCTCGAATCCTGGTAGAGCGTCTCGATCCCGGCCTGCATCGCGTCGTGCGGGGACCGCCAGTGCCGCTCCTCGCCGTCGACGACGACCCGCCCGCTATCTGGCGACTGGACCCCGGAGATGATCTTGATCAGCGTGGACTTACCCGCACCGTTGTCGCCGACGAGCCCGATGACCTCCCCGGCGTGCGCGACGAGGCTCACGTCGTCGAGCGCCTGCACCGATCCGTAGGAGGCGCTGATGCCGTCCAGCTCGAGGACGGGGCCCTGCTCGGTCATGCCGATGCCCCCTGGCGCCCGGGACGCAGCGACTGGAGCACGACGGCCAGCGCGATGATCGCGCCGACCACCACCTGGTTCCAGGTCGGCTGGATGTTGATGAAGATGAGACCGTCCGTCACGACGGTGAGGATCATCGCACCGAGAATGGTCCCGGTCATCACGCCGACGCCGCCGACGAGGCTCACGCCGCCGATGACGACCGCCGCGATCGCGTTGAGCTCGTCGCCGATCCCCGAGGTCGGTGCTCCAGCCCCGAGGCGGATGTAGAAGAACATCCCCGTCAGACCGGCGAGAACCCCGGCGACCACGTAGACCGACGCCACGTGGCGCCTCACGTCGATCCCCGCCACCCGCGCGGCGAAGGCGTTCGACCCGATGGCGAAGTTGTAGCGCCCGTAAGCGGTGAAGTGGAGGACCAGGCTCAGCACGATCGTGATCGCGATGACGATCATCGACTCCCACGTAAAGATCCATGCGCCTGTCGCGCTCCAGCTGATCGCCGCAGGGTTCGAGCCCACGTCTGCTCCCCGGGAGAACACGAGCGCCATCCCGGCACCTGCGCTCAACGTGACGAGCGTCGCCACGAACGGGACGAGGTTCGCCTTCGTGATCAGGACAGCGTTGAGGACGCCGACCGCACCGCCGATCCCTGCGCAGACCACGGTGCCCACCAGCAGGATCGCCACCTCGCCGACGTGGTGGCTCGCGAGGGTCTCCATCGCGAAGGCTCCGACGACACCCGATATCGCGACCGTCGAGCCGACCGACAGGTCGATCCCGCCCGAGATGATCACGTAGGTCTCCGCGACCGCGAGGAGGATGAGACCACAGAAGTCGATGATGAGGTTGGTGAACTCCGCCGTGGTGAAAAAGCGGGAATTCTGCGAGCCGAAGAAGACCAGCAGCGCGACGAGGACGACGAACAGGACGAACTGCTGGTTCGCGATGGTCGCCCGGACCCGGCGGGCCCAGGGGACCCGGTCCTCGCGAGGCCGTACTCGAGGCATCCCCCCGGCATCTGACATCGCCGTCACATGCACGCCTTTCTCTGCCTGACTATTCGATCCGGTGGCCTGTCGACCGACCCGGCCCTCCACCGGCTACGACGGCCCGGGCTCTCCCGGCGCCGGCCCGAGCGGACCGGTGCCGGGAGGGGCAACGGGACTAGGACGCCACGTACTGGTACTTCGCGAGCGTCGCGGCCGACGACGCCGGCGTCAACAAGATGTTCGGCAGCGTCGTCAGATGCGGGACCTTCGCCTTGGGGTTACGCAGCTTGGTCACCGCGTACTGGACGATCAGCTTGCCCTCGAGCGTCGGCTGCTGGGCGATGATCGCGGCGATCTTGCCCGCTTGCATGGACGCGATGTTCGTCGCGTAGGCGTCGTACGCGACGACCTTGATGTCGGTCTTGCCCGACGCCGCGATCGCCGACGCGGCGCCCTCGGCGTCCGTCCCGTCCACCGCGAAGATGCCCTTCAGGTTGTGCGCAGAGATGTCCTGGGAGAACCCCGACTGCGCGACGGACGGCTGTGACTGCGAGACGATGGGGTTCAACGCGACGATGTGCGGGTACTTCTTCTTCAGCTCCGCGTCGAAGCCCGCGACGCGAGCGGCGTCCGTCGAGGTGGTGATCGAGCTGACGCCGACGGCGACGGTGCACGGCGAGGACGCCGTGCAGTTCGTGGCGTAGCCCATCGCGCTCGCGAGCGCTTGCGCGGCCTCTGTCCCTCCCTGGACGTTGTTGCCCGTCACCCACGCGGTGATCGGCTTCTGGTTCGCCTGGCCCGAGTCGACGTTGAGCACGAGAGCACCTTGCTTGATTGCTTGTGTCGTGTAGGGTTCGAGCGCCTTCGGGTCGGTCGGGGCGATGATGAGCGCGTTGGGCTTCAGCGCGAGCAGCTGTTCGACGATGGGGATCTGCGTCGCGGGCGAGTAGTTGACCGGGTCACCCTGCCAGATCAAGGTGACGCCGAGCTTCTTTGCCTCGGCGGACGCCCCGACGTACATCGACTGGAAGAACGGGTCGGCTTCCGAGCCGACCTCGAAGGCCACGACGAGCTTCTTCGCCCTCGGGACGGCCGCATGCGGGGACGTGGCGGACGCGCCGGCTGCGGACAAGGCGACGACCGACGCGGTGACGACCGACGCGGTGACGACACCTTTGAACAGCCGCATGGAACGTGACGAAAACATTGGCCTCTCCCTCCACCCCCGCCGCTGAGTCGCTCCCAGCCCCCGCGGATGCTCGCGTGGACGTTACACGGACGAGACAACGTTGTCCAGCGAGACGTCACGACGGCCTCGTGGCGACGACGGGCGGTGGTGCGCGCGGTGGTGCGCGCGGTCGTGCAGGCAGTGCGCGAGAGGCTACGGGGCGCGTCGGCCGCGCCCGCAGTGGGCTAGCGTCGGAGCCGGGAGCGGCAGGCGGTCAGCCCACTTGCCGACTGGGCGCGACCGGGAGACGCCCATCCGACGGGCGGGGCCCGAGTCGCCCTCCGACGCGTCCCGCGGCACGATTGTCACGGGCGACGAGCCCCGAGGGAGCCCGATCATGACCGTCAAGCTCTACGTCGCAACCGACTCGACCGGTGTGGGGCACGCCGGCGGGGCCGCGGTGCGCTGGCACCTCCCGGCGGCCGGTGACCCGGCCGAGGTGACCGCTGCGCCAGACGGGTCGGCCCTCGTGCTCTGCAGCGCGACCGCCCTGCTCGGCGAGTTGGACGAGCGCATCTTCCTCGCCGAGGCGACGGCAGGCGCCAGCGACGTCGACGAACGGGGCACTTTGCGCGCGACGGCCGCGCGCCTGCTCGCAGAGACGAGCTGGAGCGTCGAGACAGCGGCACGCTTCGCCCTCGACTGTGCCGAGCACGTGCTCGGCGAGGCCGCCGGTGCAGTGCTTCCCGGCGGAGCGACTCTCGGCCAGGTCATCGCGGACGCACGGGCCGTGCTCGATCGCACGAGCGACGAGGCGGAAGCCCGGCTCGGCATGCTCGCCCGCCTCTGGGCGCTGCACCGGCTCCGGCGTCAGGGAGAAAAGGTCGGCGACCTCGCCTTCGGCACCTTGGCGGAGGACCGGACCGCCGATCTCGACGCGCTCGACGACCCTGCGTGGGCGACGGCCGCGACCGTGCGGGACGCCGTGCTCGGGGCGGTCGAGGCGCTCCGCCACGTCGCACTTCCCCGCCACGTCGACGTCGACGAAGCGACCTACTCGCGGGTCGCGGACGCCGAGGACACGCCGTCACTGCCGTCGGCCCCGATCGTCACGCCGTGGGGGACGATCACGGTCGGCGCAGAGCACCACCGCGGTGACGAGCCGGCCTGGGTCGCCGCGCGCGACACGGCGGCGCGAGCCCGGGACGCGGCGAGAGACCGTGGCGGCAAGGACGCCGAGCTGGCGGAGCGGGCCTTCCAGGCAGACCAGCTCGAGACGCTCCTCGGCGGACCGAGCCGCTGAGCGACGACGGGGTCAGACGCGCGCGAGCGGCCGCGAGCTGGCCAGCGCCGCACGGACCTCGCGCATCGTCTCGTTGAGCTCGTCCGAGGTGGTCAAGGACCGCCCGACGAGAACCGTCAGGAGGGTCTCGACAGGCGCCGCAGCGTCGACGTCGCGTGCGATGCTCCAGACGTGCAGCAAGGGGTTCACGACCCGGCTCACCGATATCACGCCGGTCCCCGCGCCGGCCAGGAACGCCTGGATCGCCTGCTCGAGCTCGTCGGCCTGCTGCTCGGTCACGGTGGCGACGGCCTCGCCGCCGGCCCCCGCGACACTGTCGAGGTGCACTGCGTCCGACCCTGACTCCGCCATGTCCCCACCTGCCGTTGGATTCGTCGTCTGGTCCTCCATGCCTCGAGCGTAGCGGCGTGCAGACCCTGCCGAGCGGCAGCCTCGACGGTGCTGCTGGTCAGCCGCCGGCGAGCAGGACCTCCGCGATCTGCACCGCGTTGAGCGCTGCCCCCTTGCGCAGGTTGTCCCCCACCACGAACAGCGCGAGGCCGTGCTCGACCGTCGCGTCCCGCCGGATCCTCCCGACGAGCGACGGGTCGCGACCGGCGGCACCAAGGGGCGTCGGGATCTCGGCGAGCTCGACGCCCGGCGACGCGGCAAGGAGCCGCCGCGCCTGCTCGGGGTCGAGGTCCGCGCCGAGCTCGAGGTGCAGCGAGAGGGAGTGGCCCGTGAAGACCGGGACGCGCACGCAGGTGCAGTCGACCAGGAGGTCGGGCAGGCCGAGGATCTTCCGGCTCTCGTTCCGCCACTTCTGCTCCTCGTCGGTCTCTCCCGAGCCGTCGGCCACGAGGCTCCCGGCGAAGGGGACGACGTCGAAGGCGATCGGCGCGGCGAACACCTCGTGCGGCGGGATCGCAACCGAGGCTGCCCCGTAGGTGAGCGCTCGCGCGCTATCCCCGAGCGCCGAGACCTGCCCGGCGAGCTCGGCGACCCCGGCTAGGCCCGCGCCGGACACCGCCTGGTAGCTCGACACGACGACCCTGCGCAGCCCGGCTGCGTCGTGAAGTGGCTTGAGCACCGGCATCGCGACCATGGTCGTGCAGTTCGGGTTGGCCACGATGCCCTTCGGGCGGACCGCGACGGCCGCTGCGTTGACCTCCGGCACGACGAGCGGCACGTCGGGGTCCATCCGCCACGCGGACGAGTTGTCGACGACGACCGCCCCGGCTCGGGCGACGCGCGGCGCGAGCTCGCGCGACGCGGCCTTGCCGCAGGAGAACAAGGCAATGTCCATGCCGGAGAGATCCGCCGTGCCGGCGTCCTCGACGAGGACCTCCTCGCCAGCCCACTCGAGGGTCGACCCGGCCGAGCGGCTCGACGCGAAGTAGCGCATCTGCTCGACCGGGAAGCGCCGCTCGGCGAGGACGCTCCGCATGACCCCACCGACCTGCCCCGTCGCACCGAAGATCCCGACTCGCACGGGCGACAGGATACCCGCAGGCGGCGAGGGCTTCAGCCGTCGAGGCCGAAGGCGGCGTGCAGCGCGCGCACGGCGCGGTCCGCCGCTCCGGACTCGACCATGCAGGAGATCCGGATCGGGGACGTCGAGATCATCTGGATGTTGATCTGCTCGCCGGCGAGGACCTCGAACATCTTGGCCGTCACGCCCGGGTTCGTCTTCATCCCCGCACCGACGAGGGAGACCTGGGCGACGTCCTCGTCGACGAAGACCGCTGCCGAGCCGATCGTCGGCGCGAGCGACTCGGCGATCGCGGTCGAGGCGGCCAGCTCGGTGCGCGGAACCGTGAACGAGATGTCCGTGGTCCCCTCGAGGGAGGTGTTCTGCACGATCATGTCGACGTTCACCTGCGCCTCGGCGAGCGCACGGAACAGCGCCGCCGCGACGCCGGGGCGGTCCGGCACGCCCGTGATCGTGCACTTCGCCTCGGAGCTGTCGCTCGTCACGGCCGACACGATCGCTTGCTCCATGGCGGAGACCTCCTCGGTGACCCAGGTGCCCGGCTCCCAGGTGAAGCTCGAGCGGACGTGCAGCGGGACGTGGTGATTGCGCGCGAACTCGACGGAGCGGAGGGCGAGCACCCGGCCACCCGTGGCTGCGATCTCGAGCATCTCCTCGAAGGACACCTGCCGCAGGCGGCGGGCCGTCGGGACGATGCGGGGATCGGCGGAGAACACGCCGGTGACGTCGGTGTAGATCTCGCAGGTGTCGGCCCGCAACGCCGCCGCGAGTGCCACGGCCGTCGTGTCGGACCCGCCGCGCCCGAGCGTCGTGACGTCGTGAGCCTCCGAGACCCCCTGGAACCCGGCCACCACGGGCACGACCCCGCGTGCGATCGCGTCCCGGAGCCGGTCGCCACGGACCTCGAGGATCTTCGCGTTCGTGTGCGCGCCGTCGGTGATGATGCCGGCCTGGCTGCCCGTGAACGACGCCGCGGCGACCCCGAGCTCGGCGAGGGCCATGCACACGAGCGCCATGGAGATCCGCTCGCCGGCCGTGAGCAGCATGTCGAGCTCACGCCCCGGCTGGACGCCGCTCACGTCCCTCGCGAGCCGGATTAGATCGTCGGTCGTCTTTCCCATCGCGCTCACGACGACGACGATGTCGTCGCCGGCGCGACGGGACCGTGCGACGTGGTCGGCGACAGCCCTGATCCGGTCGGAGTCCGCGACCGACGTACCGCCGAACTTCTGGACGACGAGAGGCACGGGGCAAACCTAGCGCTGCGACGCGACTAGCTTGTCCGACCGTGCCGAGCGACAAGCGAGCGCGCCAGCGCGCGATGAGGGAGCTGAAGCTCGCCGAGCAGGAGCGCAAGCGCAAGCGCAGCAGCTCGGCGCGCAAGGGTGCCGGCGCGGTCGTCGTCGTCGCGGTCGTCGTCGGGCTCGTCGTGCTCTTGAGCAGCGGCGGCAGCGCGAAGAAGAAGGTGACCGTCCACGTCCACCACGCGACCGCGACGACTGCCGCTGCCTCCGCCTCGACCACGACGACCTCCTCGACGGTGCCCGGGACGCCGACGACGGCCCCGGTGTCGCACACGGCCGTCGCGCCGGTCTGCCCGCCGGCCACCCCGGCCGGCTCGCCAAAGCGCGTCATCGCCTTCACGAAGGCACCACCCACCTGCATCTCGCCGACCGGCGTCTACGACGCGACGGTCGAGACCAACGCCGGGACCTTCGTCGTCCGCATGGACGCGAAGGCCTCGCTCGCCGCGGTCAACAACTTCGTCTTCCTCGCCCGCTACCACTTCTTCGACCTCACGGTGTTCCACCGCGTGATCCCGGGCTTCGTCGTCCAAGGCGGCGACCCGACCGGCACCGGCACCGGTGGTCCCGGCTACGACTTCACGGGGAACACGCCCCCCGCGAGCTGCAAGGCCAAGGCCGACTGCTACCCCGTCGGCGGCGTCGCGATGGCGAACTCGAGCGGCCCGTCGAC
>DAHWHN010000109.1 GCA_027335685.1 Acidimicrobiaceae bacterium | reverse complement strand
TCTGGAGAGACCCGCGCAGCGCGCGGGAGCGGACCTGCGCCGCAGGGCTGCCGGGTTGCGGGCTCGCGACCTGCGTGACGCGACCAGGACGCAGGACCGCCCGCAGCCCGGATCGGAGCGACATCAGCAGCCCCGCACCCGCGGGCCGGACGGGCCAGCGGCAGCCCCGCACCCCGGTGCCGACCAATGATATGACGTATCTGTCATGTCTTCACTTTGACAGATTAGAAACATGACTGCAAGCTGGAGCAGCTGCACGACCCTCGCGCACCGGGCGCGGCGCTCGGCAGGAAGAAGAGGGGCGCGGACATGTCCGATGCGATCGAGATCGTCGTCTGCGAGGGGGACGAGACGGGACAAGAGCTGCTCGAGCAGGCGCTGCGCGTCCTCGACGGGGACGTCCTCGCCCTCCCGATCACGCTGCGGCGCGTCGACCTCACGCTCGCCAACCGCCGCCGGACGGGCAACGGTGTCGTCCACGAGGCAGCCGCCGCGATGCGCGCCTGCGGTCTCGGCCTGAAGGCGGCGACGGTCACCCCGCCGGGGATCGGCGACGTCGGCTCCCCGAACCGCATCCTGCGCGAGGATCTCGGCGGGTCCGTGATCGTCCGGACGGGCCGCCGCATCCCCGGCGTGACCCCGCTCGCGCCGGTCGTGCACCCGATCGTCGTCGTGCGCATGGCGGTCGGCGACGCGTACGGTGCGGAGGAGTCGCGCTCCGGGCGGCCGGGGAGCCTCGACGAGACGGCACAGCGGACGGAGCACATCAGCCGACGGTCCTGCCGTGACGTCGCGGAGTGGGCCGTCCGCCACGCCGAGGCGAGTGGTGCGGTCGTCTACGGCGGTCCGAAATGGACCGTCTCGGCAGTCTACGAAGGCCTGCTCAAAGAGGAGATGGATGCGGCCGCCGCACGTCACCCCGGCGTCACGTACCGACCGGTGCTCGTCGACGCCGCCTACGCCGGCCTGCTCAACGAAGCCGGGGAGCACGGCCTCGTCATCCCCGCGCTGAACCGCGACGGCGACTGCCTCGCCGACCTCGTGCTCGGGCTCTTCGGCTCGATCGCCGGCGCCGAGTCGGTCCTGCTCGCCCTCGACGACGAGCTGCGACCCGTGGTCGCGATGGCCGAAGCCCCCCACGGGACCGCACCCTCGCTCGAGGGAAAGGACATCGCAAACCCGATGGCGATGCTCCTCGCCTGCGCCGCGGTGCTCGAGCACGCGTCGCGGCGGGGCAGTCCGGCCGCCGGCGAGGCAGCCCGAGCCATCCGCGACGCGACGCTCGGCGCCGCAGCCGCGGGCATACGGACCGTCGACCTCGGCGGCACGTCGACGACGACCGAGGTCGTCGACGCGGTCCTCGAGGCGGTCGTGCGCCGCCTAGAAACCGCGGGGCCAGACCAAGACGGGCGTGCACGGCCGCGCCCCGTGCGGTAGGGCCGCAGCGGGAGCGGCCACCCGGGCGACGAGGTGCGCCGCGGGCTGCGCGGGACCACCGGCCGCGAGCATCGGTGCGGCCACCCCGACCGGGAGAGCTGCGGCTGCCCATCCTGCCGCCCAGACCCAGCGCGTGCGCGGGAACCAGGACCGGAGGGCCCGGCACCGGCCGCGCCGGCTCTCCGAGCACGCGAGCGCGAAGAGGATCTCGTCGGTCCTGTCCGGCACGCGCAGCGGCACGAGCGCAGACCGCCGGGCGCGCTCGGCGATCGTGGCGGCATCGAGGGCGAAGTCGCGGCAGCGCGCGCACCGGTCGAGGTGCTCGCCGACGAGGGGCACCGGCGTCGGGGCCTGCTCGCCGTCCAGGCGGGCCGAGATCGCCTCACGCACCGCGTCGCAGCGCGCTCGGCTAGCCACCACCGGGCAGCTCCGACGGGGCGAGCGGCGCGACGGGACGACGGCGGCCGACGGCGCGCTCGATCAGCGCGTTGAGATCGCCCTCCTGCTCGATCGCGCGCTTGATGACGACGATCAGGGCCGGCAGTGCCCAGAAATCGCCGCAGACCCAGAGGATCGCCGCACCGATCTGCTGGTCGGCAAAGGGCGAGAGCGTGACGCCGCGCAAATGGTCGTACGGCGCGTACCACGAGTGCGTGCTGAAGATGCTGAGCGCCATCGCGAGCAGGAACATCACGACGTTGGTCGAGACGATCGCCACCGTCTGGCCGACGCCGCTGAGCTTCGGCTTGATCGGGTACGACGGGATGATCTGGAGCCAGAAGAAGACGCCCGTGACGAAGAAGCTCGCGTGCATGAGCCAGATATGCACGTACTGGTTGCGCTCCGCGAGGTCGAACAGCACGGGCAGGTGCCAGGCGACCATGACGACGTTGAGGGCGACGACTGCGACGGCGCCGCGGCCGAGGAAGCGGCCGGCTGCGCGCAGCGGCCGGGCCCACGACCCGAGCAGCACGGCGCGCCCGGCGCGGCGCCGCAGCCCGACCGGCAGCCCGTGGACGAGCGGGATCCACGGTGCCCCGGCCACCACGAGCATCGGGGCGAAGAACATGATCACGATGTGCTCGATCATGTGGATGTAGAAGTAGTAGTCGGCCCAGTAGTCGATCGGCGACTCGACCGTGACGAGCAGCAGGGCCAGGCCGGCGTAGAAGGCAAACGAGCGGGCACGCCGGCGCCGCGTCCGCTGCGGCCTCGACCGGCGCGCCAGGCTCGCGAGGCCCCGCTCGTGCAGCACGACCAGCGCCGCGACGACGAGGAGGAACGGGTCGAAGGACCAGTGCTCGACCAGAAGGCTCACCGTGCCGGACCGCCCTTCGTCATCCCGAGGAGCCGTAGGTGATCGGCACCTCGATCGTCTGCGACCGCACCCACCGCGCCGATCGTAGGTCGAGAACCTCGTCGGTGAGCCGGGAGCCGTCGACGCCGAACGCGTCGACGCGGACGCGGCCGGCCGTGCCCGTCACGGCGACCGCCGCGGTGCCGCTCGGGGGCGCCGGGAGCGCGCGCCAGGCGGCACCGGCTCGGGTCGACCCGGTGAGCTCGAGGTGCAGGCCGGCGCTCGTCGACGTCAGCGCGACGATCGCTCCGGACTCGGTCGTGCCCGACGCGACGAGGCGCGCACCGGGACCGAGCGCGAGCGCCTTCGACGCCGACCACCTCGTCGCACCGTCCGGCCACGCGCCGACGAGAGCGGCGTGCCCGGGACGGTCGATCTCGACGAGAGCGGCCGTGTGCCCCCCGGAGGAGCTGAGCCGGAGCAGCTCGTCCGCGGACGAGCCCGGTGCCGGCAGGTGGACCGGTTCGAGGGTCCAGACCGCGCCGCGGCGGGCGACGATGCCAACCACGCCGGTGCGGTCACAGGTTGCGCCGGCAAGCGGCATCCCGTCCGGCGCGAACGCGACGGCGACGAGCCGCTGCAGCCCGCAGGTCCGGCCGGCCTGCGACCTCGCGAGCGTGCGCGTCCGGACGAGGGTGTGCCAGGTCGTCGTGCTGCCGGCGCTCGAGACGACGGAGGCGTCGTGGCCGCCGAGCAGGGCGAGGAGCGCCCCGTCCCCGGACAGCGCGAGCGCGTCCGGCGTCGCGGCGAGCCGGGACGGGACGAGTCCCGCGGACCAGGCGCGTCCCGCGTCCGAGGTCTCCGCCAGGGGCGAGTAGCCGAGGAGCTGGCTCGCCTCGAACCCCGCGAGCACCTCGCCACCGGGGCCGGCCGTGCTCACGAGCCCGCCGTTGTCTGCGACGCCCGGTGGCGTGACGAGCGACCAGCGTGACGCCCCCGGACGCAGGACGAAGGTCTGCCAGAAGGTGTCGACGAGCTGGCCGAGCCTGCCCATCGGGACGTCCACCCACGTCCCGCCCGTCGTCGAGAACGAGCTTGCGAGCGGGACGGCGAGCGGCTCCGGGCGCGCCGCGGGCGGCCGGGTAGCCGGCGCGGCGTCGGCCGTGCCACCGGCGAGCGCGCCGGCGAGGGCCGCGACGCCGAGCACACCGAGCAACCGGACGCGGGCCTCGACCAGACGACCGGGCCGGCGCGTCGAGCAGGACCGTGCCGTCACGACAGCGGGACGAGCGGGCGGACGAGGCTCGCGAGCAGGCCGGCGAAGGACGACTTCGTCGACGACGTGCCGGCGCCGGGGTTCGCGTCGAGCGCGTACCGGGTCATGCCGGACGCGTCGATGACGTAGGCGAGGTCGCTGTGCGCGACCATCGACCCACCGGGCTCGACGGCGACCTGGACCCCGTAGTGGTTCCAGGTGCTCTCGAGGGATGGGAGCGAGCCGGTCAGGTAGAGCCAGTTCGCGAGGTGCGTCAGGCCTTCGGACCGGTCGAAGGCCTGCGTGAAGGCGACGCCGCGGTAGAGCGGGTTGGCGACGACCGCGACGATCTCGACCTTGCGACTGTCCGAGCCGAGCATCTGATCCGCCTCGCGTAGCTCCTGGGCGATGACCGGGCAGTCGCTCGTGCAGACCGGGTCGAGGAAGGTCACGACGACGACCTTGCCCCGCAGGCTCGCGAGCGACACAGGCCGGTCGTACTGGTCGAGGAGGCGAAAGCCCGGGGCGGGGAAGTCGGTCGCGTTCGGTGTGCCGTCGGTCGCCTCGGCGAGGATCGGCGCGGCCGTGGGCTCGACCGCGGCCGCCGCCATCGGCGCAGCACCGAGGAGCGCGACCACGAGGGCCCCGAACGCCGCGACGGCCCGGAACGCGTAGGTCGGCCGCTCGAGCAGGCGCTCGCGCAGCGACGCGCCCCGCAGGGCCACGACGGTGGGCGCCGCCGCAGGCACGGCAGCGGGCACGCGAACCCACGCGAGATAGGCGCCGCCGAGCACGAGGAGCAGCGGCACCATGGAGTTGGGGTCCGTGCCCACCCCCCCGAGCACGCCCAGGTCCTCGACGAGGACCCAGTCCGCGAGGCAGAGCACGAGAGCGACGGCGAGCGACGACCGCACGAGCGGCCGCCGGCCCGAGGCGAGCCCCGCGCCGACGACCGCGAGGCCGACCACGGCGACGAGGTTCACGGCAAAGCCGTGCGCCGCGTCGAACGACGCGAAGCTCCCGAGCAGCGAGACGAGCACGTGCGGCTGCGGGGTCGACTCCATGGACCTGACCATCGCGACGAGCGTCCCGGCAGGCCGGCCGGCCACGGCGGCTCCCCGCCAGAAGCCCCGGCCGGGCCAGGCCTGGAGCACGGCCATGCCGAGGAAGAACGCACCGCAGCCGGCGAGAGCCCGGCGGCCGAGGCGAGCCGAGGCGAACACCCGCTCGGGCACGGCGACCGCGACCCCGGCGAGGACGTAGAGCAGCACCGCGCCGGGAGCGCCGAACAACACGCTCACACCCGGGGCGAAGATGCCCCCGAAGGCCTCGCCGAAGACCCACACGAGCGCGCCCCAGCCGACCGCGACAAGGCCTGCCGCGCGTGACCACCGGCCGCGCGGGGCGACGAGGAGCAAGGCGCCGATGCCGACCTGGATCCAGACGACCGACGCCGCGGCGGTGACCGGATGGTTGCTCCAGATCGTCACCCCCGCGCCCACGAGGTGCCGGACCCAGGCCGGGGAGCCGGCAGCGGCCGGCTGGACGACCTCGGTCGGCATCCCGAGCGGCATCGCGACCTGCCCCTGCAGCACCCCGTCGAGGATCCACAGCAGCCCGAAGCCGACCCGCAGGAGACGCCGCGCCGGCGGCTCGGGGCCGTCCGCCGGGCCCGCTCCGGCCACCGGCGGGGCGGCCGACGCCGTCAGACCACCGGCGGCGCGGGACGCGGCGGCGGCCGACACGGCCCGGCGGAGCGCGAGGGCGCGCAGTGCGTTCCAGGCCATGAGCACGAGCGCGACGACGAGCAGGACGACGAGACCCTGGTGGACGAGCGCGGAGCGGAACGCGGAGACGATCGTCGAGTTGTCCGCCTGGAGCGCGACACCCATACCTGGCATCTCGGTACGTCCTCCTCTCGATCCCCGGTCGGTCCCCCGCGCGTGGCGCTGCGCCACACCGCACGCCACCGGCGTGCCCGACCCGTCGCGAGGTAGTGCGCGCCGGAGGGCGGAAAGTTCCCGGGGGACCGCGCGGGCGAGCCGGTGCCACCGTCAGGCCGTGTCGGGAGCCAGAGGGCCGACGCCGCCCACCGACCCGCTACGGTCACCAAGGTGGACGAGCTGACGGGACTGCTCATCGCCGCGCGCAGCGGCAACCGTCGGGCCTTCGCCGCCTTCGTGCGCGCGAGCCAGCAGGAGGTCTGGCGGCTGTGCGCGCACCTGATCGGGACGGCCGACGCGGACGACGCCGTCCAGGAGACCTACATCGCCGCGTGGCGCGCGCTCCCCGCGTTCCGCAACGAGTCGTCCGCACGGACCTGGCTCTTCGCGATCACTCGCCGGTGCGCGGAACGCGTCTCGCGCCGCCGGCGGCGCTGGACCGAGCTTGCCGGGCGCGCACCGGCGCCGGCACCGGTCCCGGGTCCCGAGACGGCCACGGACCTCGAGGAGCTGCTGTCGGGGCTCGACGCCGAGCGACGTGCCGCCCTGGTCCTCACGCAGGTCCTCGGGCTGAGCTACGCCGAAGCGGCCGAGGTGTGCGACTGCCCGGTCGGCACGATCCGCTCGCGCATCGCCCGGGCGCGTGCCGAGCTCGTCGAGGCCGAGCGGCTGCGCGCACGCAGGCTCGACGACGCCGAGCCCGGCTGAGCGCCGCCCCACACCGGTGACGCCCCGGCCCGCAGCCCGAGGGCTGCGGGCCGGGTTCCCGGGGCCGGCGAGGGCGGCGGGCTCGCTCAGAACCTGAAGCGGGCGATGAGCTTCTGCAGCTCGCTCGTCATGTGGGCAAGGTCGCCGGCTGCGCTTGCCGTCCCGGTCGCGGCCGCCGAGCTGTGCTCGGCGACGTCGGCGACGGCGCCGATCGTCGACGCGATCTGCGACGCGCCGGTCGCGGCGCCCGAGACGTTGCGCGCGATCTCGTTCGTCGTCGCGGTCTGCTGCTCGACCGCGGAGGCGATCGCGGACTGGAGCTCGTTGATCCGGTCGATGATCTCCTTGATCTTGCCGATCGCGTCGACCGCCCCCGCGGTGTCGGCCTGGATCGCGGCGATCTTCGCCGCGATGTCGTCCGTCGCCGTCGCCGTCTCGCGTGCGAGCTCCTTGACCTCGCCCGCGACGACGGCGAAGCCCTTGCCGGCCTCGCCTGCGCGTGCGGCCTCGATCGTCGCGTTGAGCGCGAGGAGGTTCGTCTGCTGGGCGATCGTCGTGATGACCTTGATGACCTCGCCGATCTCGGCCGAGGACTCGCCGAGCTTGGTCACCGTCGCGTTGGTCGTCTCGGCGACGTCGGCCGCCTCGATCGCGACGCGAGCGGCGTCGGCCGAGTTCTTCGCGATCTCGCGGATCGAGGCCGTCAGCTCGTCGGCAGCCGCCGAGACGCTCTCGACCTGGCTCGACAGCGTCTCGGAGGTCCGCGACGCGAGCTGGGCCTGGGCCGAGGTCTCCGCGGAGCCCGACGACATCTGGGCCGACGCGGCGAGCAGCTCCTCGGTCGCCTCGGCGAGCCCGCCGGTGTTCGCACCGATCGCGGCCATCCGCTCGCGCAGGTCTGCGAGCAGCGACGCGAGACCCGACCCGACCTGGCCGATCGCATCGGTGCCCGAGACGGGGACCTCGACGGTGAGGTCGCCGCTGACCGCCTGTGAGACGGCGGAGAGCAGGACGTCGACCTTGTCGCGCAGCTCCCGCTCGGACCGGCGGTCCCGCTCCAAGGTGTCGAGCCGGGCGACAGCCTCCGAAAGGACCTGACCGACGTGGCGCATCGCCGTGAGCCGCCACGGAGCGAGCGTCGCCGGCCCGGAGGTGGCGAAGAAGTCCACGACGCCGACCACCTCGCCCGCGAGCACGACCGGCACGCAGACCGCGGACGTCGCGCCGGACGTGCGGGCTGCCGCGACACGCGGGCACTGGGGAAGGTCGGTCTCTGCGTCGACGTAGACGAGGTCGCGCGTCGCCCACGCCGTGCCACCGAGGCCGCTGCCCTCGACGACCGTCGCGGCTCGGCTCGCCTGCTCGAGCAGGCCCCCTCCGAGGCTGCCGGACTGCGCGACGAGCTCGAGGGACCGGCGCGACGGCTCGACCCGCCAGTAGGAGCCGTAGGCGTAGGAGAAGCGCGCGCGCACGGTGTCGAGCGCGCGGGCGATGACGGCGTCGACCGAGGTCGCGTCGACGAGCGCCCCGAGGACCTCGATCACGCCGGTGTTGTCCGCCGCCGACTCGGCCTGCGCGCGTGTCTGCACGGCGATCTCGTCGCGGGCGTCGGCCTGGGCGGCGACGGCGCTGTTGAGCGAGCGGGCGAGGGCGCCGAGCTCGTCCTCGCTCGCGACGGACGCGCGTGCGTCGAGGTCACCGGCCTCGACGGCCGCGAGCGTCGAGTTGATCTCGGCGATGGGCCGCGTGATCGAGCGGGTGATCGTGACCGCCGAGGCAAGAGCGAGGAGAACCGCCAGCGCGCCGAGGATGACGAGGATCTCCTCTTCGTTGCTGGCCGTCGACAGGGCCGAGGCCGTCCGCGTGGCGACCTGACCGGCGAAGCGGGTGACGAGGCTCTCGAGCGGCGTCGTGACGGTCCCGAACGCGAGCGCCGCGACGCCGTTGCCCGCGGCCGCGAGGCTCGCCTTCGTGCCGATCGCGAAGTTCGTGTTGATCGAGCGGGACAAGCTGGTGTACGCCTCGAAGGCCTTGTCGGCGGCAGCGAGGTCGGCCCGCTCGACCGCGTCGAGCCCGAAGCGCGCGACGACTGCGCTCTGCGCGTCGTAGGCGGCGACGCCCTGGCGAAACGACTGCAGGTCACCCGAGGCCGGGCCGTGGGACGAGTAGTCGAACGCGACCGAGTTCTCGGCGACGGCGACGGCGACGGCGTCGAGCTGGAGCTGCTTCAAGCCCGTCGTCGCGGCGATGACCTGGCGCGCCGTGACGACGTTCGACCGCGACGTCGAGGCCGCCGCGACGCCGAGCGCGAGCACGACGACGACGAGCAAGGTGACGAGCGTGTAGCTCGCGCCGAGCTTGGTCCGCACCTGCACGCGCCCGAACTGGCGAGCGAGCGGCCCGGGGCGGCGGCGCGCGGACGGCCCGTCCAGGCTCGACGGCGCGCGATCCCCGGCTCCCGAGCCGGCGGCCGGTGCGCCCGCGTCGGCGGGCCACGACGCCTCCGATGCCGAGACGCGCTCCCGGCCAGGGCGGAAGGTTCCTCCGACCTTGTAGGAGGGACGGTCGGCTAGCGTCGACTGCCCGCCGCGGCTCCCGCTCCCCGTGCCATTCTCCTGCGTCATCGCGCTCTCCTTCGCTGTCCGGGCACCGACAACGCTCGTGTGCCCGGCGTCGTCTGCGACGCAGGTCTCAACGGCACCTCGGCCGGAGGCTTGAGCCTTCTCGAGCGGTCCGCCGAGCCGCAGGTGGCCGGCACGACCGCAGCGGTCAGCTCCTCGGCAGGGCGTAGAGGGCGATCGCGAGGAAGTCGAGGACCGCACCGACGACCGTGCAGGCGTGGAAGACCTCGTGGTAGCCGAACACGCTCGGCAGGGGATCCGGCCGGTGGCGAGCGTAGACGGCGGCGCCGGCGGTGTCGGCCAGCCCACCGGCGAGCACGAGCGCGAAGCCGCCCGGGCCGAGCCCTCTCCACAGCTGCGGGACGACGGCAAGGGCGCACCAGCCGACGGCGAGGTACGGCGCGGCGACCGCCCACGCGGGCGCGTCGAGCCAGAGCTGGCGGAGCGCGATGCCGGCACCGGCACCGGCCCAGACGAGGGCGAGGAGGAGCACACGGGCCGCGCCGTGCAGCGCGAGAGCGGCGACGGCAGTGTAGGTGCCGGCGATGCCGACGAAGATCGCCGCGTGGTCGGCCCGGCGCATGCGCCGCCGGCCAGCCGCCGACCACTCGAGGCGGTGGAACGCGGCGCTCACCCCGAACAGCAGCACGAGCGAGGCCGCGTAGACCGCCAGCGCGGCCTGTGCGCCGGCGTCAGGTCCACGCG
>DAHWHN010000083.1 GCA_027335685.1 Acidimicrobiaceae bacterium | reverse complement strand
TGGTCGGTGTCGACGAGCCGTGGTGCCAGGGGTCCGCTGGCGACGACGTCGGGGTTGTCCTCGATGCGGCGACACAGTTCACCGAGCAGCTCGGTGGCGGCCTTCTCCGCGCTGCGAGCTTCCTCGAGCTGTGTCTGGACGCTCGAGACGAGCTCGCGGAGGGTCAGCGTGGCGGGGCGCTGGACGGCGGACAGGTGCGTTGACCGGGTCATGCCGATCCTGAGGGCGGCCCCGGGAGCAATCCCGGGTTGACGGACCGACGTCTCGGTCACAGGGGGCCGCCGGGGGCACCGACGGACAGTCGCCGGACCGGGCGATAGTCACACTCATAGTCACACTCGCGCCGCCAACCAGCGTCCCGGGGCGAAAAAGTGGCCTCTGACCAGGTGGGCCGCCCGGGTCTCGATCCCGGCACCTTGGGATTAAAAGTCCCCCGCTCTACCCGATGAGCTAGCGGCCCGCGATGCCGCCGGGCGCTTCATGCGCTCCGGAGTTACCGTGGGGGTCATCGTAGGACGAGTCCCGACCTTGCGCGTCCAGTCGATGGGGTGGTGGGCGGGGGATACCCGAGTGCGAGTGCGAGTGCGAGTGGGACCGGACGCGCGGGCGGGCAGAACCCGACGTTACTCTCCGTGGCAGGAGAAGTCGTGTCAAACTACTTTCCGTAGCAACACAGACACTTGTGGTCGCCTCGACGACCTGGCTGCCTCCCGCGCCACACTGTCGAGGCACGACTGCCGTCGGTCACGTGTCCTGGAGGACCCAATGGACGTAATGCGGGTGCCGTCGACGACGAGCCACGTGGTTCCGGACGGCTCGTCCCCTACTGGTGAGCCCGGAGGTCGCCTCGAGGCGCTCATGGCGGCGGCGGGTGCCCTGGCATGGGAGCTCGACCTCGCGGGTGGAGAGCCGATCTGGCTCGCCGGAGGGCACGACGGTCGCAACCAACCGGGGGACGGTATTGCCGCCGGCGAGCCGTCCGTCGCCGACCCCGGGGACCGCGAGCGCGTGCTCGCCGCCGCGCTGGCGGCTCTCGGCGGATCCCGGTGGCTGTCGAGCACCCTACCCGTGACGATGGCGGACGGGACGACTCGCTGGTATGCCCTCACCGGCCAGGTCGTCGCAGCCGACGAGGCGAGTGCCGGGCGGATGTGCGCGATCGCCCTCGACGTCACCCGGGAGCGCGAGACGCTCGATCGGTTGCGCATGCACAGCGAGCAGGCCCGCGAGCTGATCGTGCGCCTGCGCACCGGCCCGCATCTCGGCTTCGAGTACGTGAGCCCCGCGTGTCTCTACTTCACGGGGTACACCGAGAAGGAGATGTACGACAACGGGATCGCCTACGCGTTCGGGGCGGTTGAGCCGTCTGCGGTCGCACGGATCCGCGAGGACCTCCTGCGTGGCTCGATCGAGGGGAAGAGCTACGACTTCCCGTCCCGGCGCAAGGACGGTTCCGTCCTCTGGGTGCGTGCGACCTTCCGGCAGTCGGTGGACGAGGCGGGCCACCTGCTCCTCGAGATCGCCGTGCGAGACATCGGCCAGATGCGCGCGCTCGAGCTCGAGGTCACGCGGCTCCGCCTCACGGACGGGCTCACGGGCCTGTTGAGCCGCCAGGCGCTGGAGGAGCAGTGGCCGTTGCTCCGCGAGCGCGCTCAGGTATCGGGAACCTGGACCGTGCTCGCCCACGTCGACATCGACCGCTTCGGTCTCGTCAACAGCGGCCTCGGGATCTCGGCGGGCGACCAGCTCCTCAAGTCCGTCGGCCACCGCCTCGCCCAGTCCGTCGGGGCCGGCGACCTCGTCGTCCGCCTGGGTAGTGACGACTTCCTCCTCGTGCTGACGGGGCTCGACTCGCGCCGATCGGCGCTTCGCTCCGCCCGCAGCCTGACTGGGGCCTTCGTCGAGCCCATCGCAGGCGACAGCGGGCGGTTGTCCGTCACCGTGAGCGTGGGGGCGTCGTTGATCCCTCCTGGCCCGTGGGACGCTGGCGACGGGCTCGACTCTCGCCTCGCCGAGGCGGACGTCGCGATGCGAGCCGCAAAGGCGCGTGGGGGGAACGGCGTCGAGGTGTTCGCTGGGGGCATGCGGGCCGAGGCGCGCGACAAGGTGGAGCTGCTGGCTGCGTTGCGAGATGCTGTCGACCAGAACCAGCTGGTGTTGTTCTATCAACCGATCGTCCGGCTCTCGGACCAGGCCGTGGCCGGCGCAGAGGCACTCGTGCGCTGGGAGCACCCAAGGCGTGGTCTCCTCCTGCCAGGCGAGTTCGTCGGCTTGGCGGAGGAGACGGGCTGGATCGTCCCGATCGGCGCGTGGGTGCTCGATACTGCCTGCCGCGCCGCGCAGGCATGGACGGGGATCCTCGGCGGCGGCTCGGCGATAGCGGTCAACCTCTCGGCCAGGCAGCTCGGTACGGCGGACCTGGTCGGGGCGATCACGTCGGCGCTCGACAGGAGCACCCTCGCACCCGGCGACCTCGTCCTCGAGATCACCGAGACGGCGTTCATCGACGACTTCGACGCGGCGGTCTGGACACTGCGACGCGTGAGCGACCTCGGTGTCCACCTCGCCCTCGACGACTTCGGGACCGGGTACTCGTCGCTCGCGTACCTCGCCCAGCTCCCGATCGACCGCGTGAAGATCGACCGTTCGATGGTCGCCGGACTCGAGTCGAACCCCCACAGCAGAGCGGTGGTGGCCGGGATCGTCGGTATGGCCGACGCTCTCGAGATCCAGACGATCGCGGAAGGCGTCGAGAGCGTCGAGCAGCTCAGGATGCTGGTCGAGCTCGGTTGCGACCTCGCCCAGGGGTTCCTGTTCTCGAGGCCGGTGCCCCTCTCCGAGATGGAGCAGCTCGTCGCTCGCGATGTCGCAGCGGGTGGCAAGTCGACGCGGTCGCGCAAGTTGCACCATTAGGTACCTGGTGCGCTTTATCGGGTACTCGATCTGCCCGAGAGGTCATTGTCGCCGGTAACCGGTGCGCCACATTCGCTAGCCTCGCTCTATGCCTGGCAAAGATGCCCAAGAAGGCAAGGAAATAGCCTTCTCGATTGCCCAGGGGGCTCTCCTTCGTGCCGTGCGTGCACGGCGGGCGATGACGCTGCACGACGTCGAAGCCGCAACGTGCGGCGAGTTCAAGGCGGCGAGCCTCAGCGCGTACGAGCGGGGTGAGCGCGTGATCTCCGTCCTCCGGCTCGTGCGCCTCGCCTCCGTCTACGGGACGACCCTTTTCGAGCTCGTCCCGTCGCTCGAAGCAGGTGACGGCGACAAGCAGGACAGGCCCGGGTACGTTGCGCGCCCCGCAGGTCCGCGCGAGACCGAGGCCGCAACTCTTCCCAGACGGCTGCGCTTCGACATGGAACGACTTGCGGAGCTGGACGGACCGGGTTGGGCGCAGGCGAGCCGTGTCGTCGGCGCGATCCGACAGCGACGTCGGGGGCGCGCGGGTAGGTTCGTCTCCGTGCGTGACGAGGACCTCTGGTTGGTTGCCGCCGCCGTCGGCTTGTCGCCGACCGACCTCGTCTCGTCCCTCGTCCGCGAGGGTGCCGCCCGCGCGGAGTGAGCTCGGGCTCGCCTGGCGTCAGGCGTCGCTGCTCTGCTCGTCCTCGAAGTCGAACACGGCGAGAGCATCGGGCGGCGGCATCGTGACAGTGTCCTCGGGTGCGTGCCGAGGACGGCTCGTCCGGTGCTTGCGCACGAGCTCGGAGGGGTCGGACGCCAGGTCGCGCACGTGCTCGAGAGCCGCCGTCCGCGCGCTCTCCGCGTCGACAGGGCGCCGTCCGGTCGCGGTGGTCGTCCCGGCCCGCAAGGAGGGCAGCGAACCCGGCGCGCGCCCGGACGGGTCGGGCGCGTCCACGTGGGGGTCGCCTGGCTTCGACTGCCCGGACGCGGCCGCCGGGACCTCGTCGCCGGACCACAGGTCGAGGGCGGTCTCGGGTGCGTCGGGGGAGTCGCCACCGGGCGCAGCACGCGGGCGGCCGATGTCGGCCACGGTCGACTCGATCACGGCCTTGACCTTGAGCAGCTCGCCGAGGGCCGTGTCCCTCTGGTGGTGCAGGCGCGTGATCTGCGCGAGCGCGCGTGCTCGGTCGTCCTCGACCTGCGCAAGGTAGGCGGCGCGCCTGCGGTCGATCTCCTCCTCGATCGACGCGGCACGCTGACGCGCGCCGACGACGATCGCCTCCGCTTCGCCGGCAGTGCGCTCCCGGAGCTCTGCCATCTCTTGCTCGGCTGCTTGACGAAGCGCGTACGCGCCTTCCCAGGCCTCCTGGAGAATGCGCTGGACGCGCTCGCCCAAGGTGTCGAGCGGGGCCGGCTGTGGCGAGCGCTCCTCGCTTTCGAGTAGGGCGACACGACGGTGGAGCTCGCGGAGCTGGCCAACAGCGGCAGCGAGCTTCCTCTCGGCATCCGACGCGCGCCGCAGGGCTTCGTCGAGGCGTCGCTGCTGCTCGGCGACGTAGCGGTCCACCTGCTCGGGGTCGTAGCCGCGCCGGTACGCGCCGAATATTGGCGTTGCCTCGCCTTGTGGGTGCTGCGCGCTCGCGTTGTCCATCGTCGCCCCGTTCCTGCGCGTCGTCGGACGCAGCCGTCATCGTGCGCCCGCTGCAAGCGGTCGTGCCGCCGGGCTGTCTCGGCCCAGATCGTACCCAGTGGTCGCCCCGAAGTCGCGGATACCGGCGACCGGATGCCCGTGACCCGGTGCGCCGGGCCGGTCCGGTGCCCCAGCCCCAGGTCCCGCCTCAGGTCCGCGCAGTTGACGTTCGTCGCCAAGGTTCCCGGTCGGATCCTCCTCGTCCTCGTCCTCGCCGACGTCCTCGTCGAGGTCGAGGTCGGAGCGGCGTACGTCGTCCGTCGCCACGGTTGGCTCCGTGGCTCGACCGGGATCGTCCCCTCGGTCAGCTACCGGTACTGCTGTCGCGCAGCCTTGTCGGGTGGCGACGGCTACGGCGTCGGCGCGCTCGCGGACCGTGCACGATCTGCCCGCAGAGCATGCCGGCGGGCTCTCGGGGGGACATCCTCGGGCGCAACGTCTGAGCGATCACACCCCGGAAGCCGACCGTGTGGCCCGCGGCCGTGTCAGCGTGCCTTGGCGAGGAAGCGGTCCCGCTCCACGGCGACCCTCGTGACGCGTCCGGCGCCGACGAGCCCCGACGCATCGGACGCGGAGACGGTGAAGACGACCCGCTTGCCCTCGATCCGGTGCACGGTGGCGTCGGCACGAACGACCGTCCCGATCGCCACGGGGGCGAGGTGGTCGAACCGGACGCGCATCGCGACGGTCGTCCACCCCGACGGCAGTGCGCCCTCCACGGCTCTCGTCGTCGCTTCCTCGCAGAGCGCGACGAGCCGCGGCGTCGCGAGGACCTCCACGTCACCCGACCCGACGGCGGCGGCCGTGTCGGCCCGGCTCACGACGAGCTCCGCCGAGCCGGCGAGCCCGACGTGCAGGCCCGTTGTCGCGGTCACGCCGTTACGATAGGGCAAATGACCGCTGGCGGCCAAGGGTGATCCGCGCGCTGTCACGTCGTCGACGGGTGGCGTGCCGGGGACGTCGGCGGTCGACGAGATCACCGGGGAGAGGACCATGACCACCGCAACGAGCCCGCTTGTCGACCCGGACGTCGTCGAGCGCGTGCTCGCGGCGGCGCTCCGGCGTGGCGGCGACTTTGCCGAGGTGTTCGTCGAGGACAAGCGCTCGACGTCGATCGTCCTCGACGACCGCCGGGTCGAGGAGCTCTTGTCGGGTCACGACCGTGGCGCGGGGATCCGGGTCGTGCGTGGCGAGACGACCGGCTTCGCACATACGGCCGACCTCTCCGAGGCCGGTCTTCTCGTAGCGGCTCATGCTGCTGCCGCCGTCGCGCGCTCGGGCGGCGGCGAGGCACCGGTCGCACGTCTCGAGGGCCGGGCTGACCCGATGCTCCGCGTCGAGGTGCTTCCCGAGCACGTCGACAAGGCGGCGAAGGTCGAGCTCCTCCGGCGCGCCGACCACGCGGCGCGCTCGTCGGGCGGCGCGATCGTCCAGGTGTCCGCTGGCTACGGCGACAGCCGCCGGCGAATCCTCGTGGCGAGCTCTGAGGGTCTGATGGCGAGCGACGACCAGGTGCGGACGCGGCTCTCGGTCACGTGCGTCGCCTCGGGCGACTCGGGGATGCAGACGGGCTACGAGAGCCTGGCGCGCACGGTGGGCTTTGAGCTGTTCGACCGGTTCTCCGTCGAGGACACGGCGCAGGCGGCGGCTGGACGCGCGCTCGCGAAGCTCTCCGCCCGCCCGGCACCATCGGGCGTCATGCCCGTCGTGATCAAGGGCGGTACCGGTGGCATCTTGTTCCACGAGGCCTGCGGGCACGGCCTCGAAGCGGACCACGTCGTGAAGGACGCGTCAGCCTACCGGGGCAAGCTCGGCCAGCTCGTCGCAAGCCCCCTCGTCACGCTTGTCGACGACGGTACGCCCGTCGACGAGTGGGGCACGGCGGCGATCGACGACGAGGGGCATCCGTCCCAGCGGAACGTCCTCATCGAAGAGGGCGTCCTGACCGACTACATGTGGGACTATCTCCGGGGGCGCCGGAGCGGTCGCCGGTCCTCGGGAAACGGACGCCGGCAGAGCTACCAGCACCTCCCGATGGTCCGCATGACCAACACGTACCTCCTCGCCGGCGAGGACGACCCAGACGAGATCGTGGCCCAGACCCCCGACGGGGTCTACGTCGCGAAGCTCGGCGGGGGACAGGTCAACACCGCGACAGGCGATTTCGTCTTCGGGATGACCGAGGCGTTCCTCATCGAGAATGGTCGGATCACCGAGCCGCTGCGCGATGCCAACCTCATCGGCAACGGACCGGACGTCCTCCGGAAGATCGACGTCGTGGGCAACGACTTCGACATGAGCCCCGGCACCTGTGGCAAGGACGGTCAGAGCGTGCCGGTCGGCTGCGGCCAGGCCACGTTGCGCATCACGGGCGTCACCGTCGGAGGGACCGCAGGTGCCTGAGCTGCGCGACATCGTCGAGCGGGTCGTGTCGGCAGCTCGACCGGGTGAGCAGGTCGAGGCCTACGCGTCGTGGAGCCGAGAGACCGATGTCCGTGCCTACGGCGGCGAGGTCGAGTCGCTCTCGTCGTCGGAGGCAGCCGGTGTCGGGGTGCGGGTCGTCGTCTCGGGGCGCCAGGGGTTCGCCTACGCAGGCAGCCTCGAAGAGCACCTCGTCGCCGAGGCCCTCGCGGAGGCGCGCGACAACGCACGGTACGCCACGGCCGACGAGCTCGTCGGTCTCGTTGTACCCGACGGCGTCGCGGCGGCACCGCTCGAGCTCTGGGAGGATGGCCTCGGAACCTTCCCGACCGAGGGAAAGGTCGCGCTCGCTCTCGACCTCGAGCGACAGGCGCGGGCGTGCGACGCGCGGATCCGCCAGGTCGTGAGCGCCGACTACGGGGACTCCCTCGTCGAGTCGGCGATCGCGTCGTCGACGGGCATCGCCGCGGCGAGCCGCCGCACGACCTGCTACCTGGCGGCCGACGCCGTGGCGGGCGACGGGGACGAGACGCAGACGGGGAACGGGTACTCCGTCGGCCGCTGCCCCGAGGACCTCGACGTCGCCGTGGCAGCACGCGACGCTTCCGAGCGGGCGACTCGGCTGCTCGGTGCGCGCAAGCCTCCGAGCTCACGGCTCGACGTGGTCTTCGACGGACGGGTCACCGCGACGCTGCTCTCCATCTTGGCGCGCACGCTCTCGGGAGAGGAGGTGGTGAAGGGCCGGTCGCTGTTCGCGGGCCGCCTCGGCGAGCAGGTCGGTGTCGCGTCCTTGACCCTCGTCGACGACCCCACGATCGCGGCTGCGTTTGGCGCCGCGACCTACGACTCGGAAGGTCTGGCTTGTCGACGGAACGTCCTTCTCGAGCGAGGGCAGCTCGCCGGGTTCCTCTACGACGGCTATTCCGCTCGGCTGGCGGGAACCTCCTCGACCGCCTCGGCTGTCCGAGCGGGTTTCAAGTCTCCACCCGGGGTCGGAGCTCGCGCCCTGTCGGTCGTTCCCGGTGAGCTCGACCAAGCCGGGATCGTGTCACTTGTCGGCGAGGGTGTGCTCGTCCAGGGCATCAGCGGCGTCCACTCGGGTGTCAATCTCGTGAGCGGCGACTTCTCCGTGGGTGCCGAGGGTCTCATGATCCGGGGCGGGGCACTTGCAGAGCCGGTACGCGAGATCACCGTCGCGTCGACGATCCAGCGGATGCTCCAGCACGTTCTCGCTGTCGGGTCCGACGTCGAATGGCTCCCGGGGATCGCGGCCGGGGTCACGCTCGCGGTGGCGGACGTCGCGATGAGTGGAGCGTAGGGAGCGGCTCGCCCGGCTCCTCTACGAGGCTGCCGGCGCGCTTGCGGCAGGGGTGGAAGCGCTCGGTGTCGGAGCCGTCGACACCGGGGTGGCGCCCGCGGTCGTCGCGGATGCCTCGCTTGCAGCGGGAGTCGACGACCCGGCAGATTCGGTGGCCGCGCTCGACGCGGGTCGAGTGCCAGTGCCGGTCGACCGGCTGTCGGTCTTGTAGAAGCCGCTTCCCTTGAAGACGATTCCCACGCTGCCGAACACCTTGCGCAGCTCGCCCCCGCAAGCCGGGCATGTCGTCAGCGGCTCCTCGTGGAAGCCCTGTACCGCCTCGAGGTGCTCCTCGCAGGACCGGCAGAGGTACTCGTAGGTCGGCATCGGCGTCTCCTGTTTGGCACTCTAGGCCTACGACTGCTAACTATAACCGGGCTGCGTCGGTCATCCGGCGGCTCGGAGCCCAGCTTGGGCGGCGGGCGCCAAGGGCCGACCGTCGCGGAAGCGAGGTCCGTGCCTCCTGGGGCGGGGCACCGGCGAAGCGGTCCCGGCGGCGGGGTCCGCGGCGGGCGCCTACACTCGGTCGAGTGCCAGAGCGCAGCTTGACCAACGTCGATCCCCTCGGACGAGCACGCATGGTCGACGCTGCGCCTCGCGAGGCGACGCATCGCCGAGCCCTTGCTCGGTGCAAGGTGTTCATGTTGCCGGAGACGACCGCGAAGGTCGCGAGCAATGCCATCACGAAGGGCGATGTGCTCGGTGCTGCCCGGATAGCAGGTATCCAGGCGGCGAAGAGGACGTCTGACCTCGTTCCTCTGTGCCGCCCCCTGCTCGTGGGGAGCGTGCAGGTGAACTTCACGATCGGGGACGACTACGTCGAGGTGGAGGCGCAAGTCGAGACCTTCGACCGGACCGGTGTGGAGATGGAGTCCCTGACCGCTTGCGCGGTCGCGGCGCTCACCGTCTACGACATGTGCAAGTCCGCAGACAAGACGATGGTGGTCGGCGAGCTCTGCCTGTGGGAGAAGATCGGCGGCAGCGCCGGGACCTGGCGCCGGTCCGACGAGCCGTCGTCCGAGCCGCTCGCGTAGCGCGCCCACGCCGCTCGCCCTCGGCGATGCGTCAGGCGGGGATCCACCCGCGTCGGCCCCATCTCCGGTAGCTTCTTGCCCGACGCCGTGCCGGTGAGCGGCATGCGATCGGGATAGGTCGGGGGCAGCTTTGGTCGTACTCCTTCTCGTCGTGGTCTGGTTGGTTGCGCTCGTGCCGATCGCGTTGCGCAAGCTCTCGGAGTGGCAGGTGACCGCGTCAGTCGCGCGTTTTCGACGTCAGCGGCGGGTGATGAGCAAGACCCTGCCGTATCCTCCGCAGCTCGTGGGCGTACGTCCGCTTCCGGAACCTCGGCGTGGCGCCGGCCCGGCGCAGTCGGCGCGCATGCAACGACAGATGCGCGAGCGCTCGGCCCGGCTCATGGCTCGACGTCGGCGCGTGCTGGCCCGGCTCGCGGGGTCGCTGGTCGTGACCCTGGTGCTCGGGGCCGTTCCGCCACTGCGCTTCCTGTGGGACGTGTCCCTCGCGTCCTTCTTCCTGACCAGCGGCTACGTCGCGCTGCTCGTCCGGCTGCAGCAGGTCAGAGCCGCCGAGGCTGCAGAGCACGAGAGGGCCGAGAAGGTGGTTCCCATCGACGTCCGTCATCGCCAAGCCGAGGCGAGCATGCCCGTCGTGTCGAGCAGGCACGTCGCCACGCTGGCGCCGACGAGGCCCGCCTACGTGCTCGTCGACGTACCTGGTTGAGCCGGTACCGCGCGGTTGCCCCGACGTCCACGTCAACGCTTCGCGCCGACCGGGCCGACGACGGGTGACCACGACGGCATCGAGCTGGACTATCCTGTCGGGCGGTCCAGTGAGCCGGCCCCCGGGGCGACTGACTGTCACCACGCCCTGGGGGTGTAGCTCAGCTGGTAGAGCGCCACGTTCGCAACGTGGAAGTCGGCGGTTCGAGTCCGCTCACCTCCACCATTAAAGCCCCAGCTCAGGGCCTATTTCCTGCGAAGGGGGCGGGCGCTCGGGAGCGCTCATCCCGCGGCCATCCCGCGGATCCCGCATGAAGACCTCGCCGAGGCGCTTCGCCGCATCACGATCGGCCGGCTTCTCCGCCTGGGCGTAGAGCCCGAGGGTCATCCGCACGTCGGAGTGACCGAGGCGCTCCTGAGCCGTCTTCACGTCGACGCCGAGGCGGACGAGCGCCGTCGCGTTCGCCCGGCGCAAGTCGTGGAACCCGAGGCCCTCGAGACCGGCTGCGCGCGTCGCCGGAACCCACACCCGGTTGCGCCAGTTGGCGTACCGAATCGGTCCACCCGAGGGAGCGCTGAAGACGAGCTCGCCGGTGTCCGCAGACACTGTCGGCAAGGATGCAGCCGTTGAAGGTCTCCAGCTTGTTGATGATCCCCACCGCAGCGTCGCGCTGGAATTGGTAGAGCTTCTTCCAGATCGCCGAGTCCCGCCAACCGGTCAGGTCGTCGGGGAGCACGTCGTCGCTGATGTCCTCGAGGAACTCCGAGAACACGTTGTAGAGGATCAGGAAGTAAATCCGCTCCGGACGCGTCGCCGTGCAGGCCAAGCGCTACGACCCCACGTCAACGATCGCTCGCGACGTCGTCGCCCTGTTCCAACGAGACGCCGCCGCAGCCGGCGCCGAGCGGGCCGTGCTCGTCACGCTCGGAAGGTTCTCCTCGTCCGCCAAGCATGCGGCCGTCTCGACGACCCCCACCGTCGACCTCATCGATGGGCAACGCATCTGCGACCTCGTCCGCGAGAAGACCATCGGCCTCCGCCTTCGGAGGAGAGCACCGGGCTGAGCGGAGCGGTTCCGATGCCGTCGATCCCCTTGTCGCCGACGCCCCCGACACGCTCGAGCTGGAGGCCGAAGGCGCGTAGCAGGTACATGACGAACTCCTCGAACCCCTCCGGGGCGAGCCTGTGGAGGCGACCCAAGAGGGCCTCCGTCCACTCCTCCTCTCCGGCTTCGGCCGCCCCCTCGTCCTCGGGTGTCGCGACGTCGGCGCCAGCGGCGGTGCCCTTGCGCTGGTTCGCTCGCACGTCTCGGTCGAGCGCCCGAATGGCGGCAACCGCATCGGGCTCGGGGAGGGCTAGCAGCTCCTTGCCCCGCGTGGAGAGCACGAACAGACCGCGCTGGGGGCTGTCGAGGGCGCCACCCATCTTGGCGTAGGACCGCGCCCACTCGAGTCGGTCGACGAACACCGACTTCGGGCGGTTCGGGTAGGCAATTCCGAGCTGCTTGTCGGTGACGCCAAGTCCTCGATGACCCGGGCCGTGATCTCCCGGGCCTGGGCCGAGCCTCCGAGCGACGAGACGGCGCGCAGCGTCGGGAGCAGCAGGTCGACGTAAGTGGGGAACGTCCTCGAGTCGTCGGTTGTCGCTGCATCATCCTGCACGGTGTGCCAGATTGGCGCCAGGCTGCGGGCCGCCCTCCAGCGCCCAGGCGGTGACGACGACGCCGCGGCCGCCAGGGGCGTGCCCCCGGGTGATCCGCAGCTCCTTCACGCGCTGGTCGTTCGAGACGGACCGGCCGCGGTAGAGGCGGGTGCCGAGCAGTGGGCCAAGATCGTCGATCAGACTCTTCGTCGGCCCCTCCCAGCTCATCTCTCCGACGGCGACCTCGGGTGCGTCGAAGGCGAGCGACAGGCCGAGTGGCGATCCTGGCGCCACCTCCTTGACATGGCGCAGCTCCGGCGGCGGTTGACGACCGGCGACCGAGGCCACGCTCGGCTGCTCGATCCGCACGGTGACGGTGCTGGACGACGCGGGCGGTGGAGGAGGGATCGCTTCGTCGATCCACACGCCCTCGGTGGGTCCAGCGGAGACGGTCGCCCAGATCGACGCACACGCGCCGCAGCCGGACACTGCCAGCACGGGGTAGACGAGGTTGTCGAGGTCGAACGGGTTGCGGTCGTTGCGGACGAAGCGGAGGTAGGGATGCAGGAGCGGCCGGCCGATCGCCTCGGACAGGCGAGCCCGCCAGCGCAGCCCTGGTGGGGCCCAAATGTCCGTCAGCGGCTTCCCCTCGATGAAGACGGGAGTCTCGCGCTCGATCGCCATGCGGCCAAGTATGCGACGTGGCGCAAGCGCTCGCTCGTGCGCCGTACCGACAGCATCTGCTGGCGGAACGTTGGTCCCGCCTCTTGCCAACGGGCCTTATGCGCGCTCGAGTGCGGCTGATCTCGGCGGCGCGCGCCGTCATGGCGTGAAGGTGGTCGCCCGCGGCTTATGTGCGTCCCTGGCGATACTGCGCGCCGCTTGGCTCGAGAGACTGGTCAACGCTGTCGTGAATCGGTCGGCGGGCTCAACCGGTCATCGCAACAAGCTCGGCGAGCTTCTCTGATGGTTTCATGAATCCGAGGGTCTCTCGCGGTCGGTTGTTCAGGCTCGCGGCGATGCGGTCGAGATCCTCG
>DAHWHN010000072.1 GCA_027335685.1 Acidimicrobiaceae bacterium | reverse complement strand
CGGCGTCGCCGTCGTGCTCGTCCCGCTCGTGCCGAGCTTTCCCTACAGCAACCAGACGGCGCAGATCCCGCCGTACTTCTCCTCGCCCGCGGTGCGTGCGATCCGCCCCGGCAGCGTCGTGCTCACCTTCCCCTACGATGCCCCGCCCTACAACGACGGCATGCTCTGGCAGGCTGCGACGGCGATGCGCTTCGAGATCGTGGGCGGCGAGGCGACGCGGCCGGGCCCCGGCGGCAAGGGGACGAGCGCGGTCCTGCCGCTCGGTCCACCGGAGATGTTCGAGCTCTTCACCTTCGGCACCAAGGGACGCGACAGCCCGCTCCCGCTGCCGCCGTTCGACAACCTGACCCTCGTGGACCTCCGTGAGTTCCTCGGGCGCTGGCACGTCGCCACCGTCCTCGTCGACCCGGCCGTCGGCTACGGCACGACGCAGGTCATCCAGTACCTCACGGCCGCCTTCGGCCGGTCACCTGTGCAGTCGGGCGGCATGGACGTCTGGTACCACGCCGACCGCTGACCGGTCGGTCTCCGGCGCTGGCCAGCCGTAGCATCTACGAGGTGGAGGCTGCTGGGCACATCGCCAGGGTCACCCGCCTCGTCCGCTCCGCGCTCGCCGAGCTGCTCGACCAGTCGAGGCCGTTCGGCCGGCTCGCCCTCGTGCACAGCCTGCAAGGTGCAGGGAGCACGCTCATCACGATCTCGCTCGCGGGCTCGCTGTTCTTCTCGATATCGCCGCACGCCGCCGAAGGCAAGGTCCTGCTCTACCTCGTCTTGACGATCGCTCCGTTCGCCCTCGTCGGTCCGGCGCTGAGCCCACTGCTCGACCGCGGGCGCCAGGCGCGGCGGGTGTCGGTCGCCATCGCGACGAGCGGCACGGTGCTGCTCTGCCTCGGCATGGCGCGAGACGTCCACTCGCTCCTGCTCTTCCCGGAAGCCTTCGGCGTGCTCGTCTTGTCGAAGCTCTACCTCGTCGCGAAGTCGTCCCTCGTGCCGTCCATGGCCGCACCGGGAGACGACTTCGCGATCGCGAACGCGAAGCTCGCCGTGCTCGCGTCGGTGTCGGGGTTCGCGGCGTTCCCCTTCGGCCTCGCGTTCTTGCAAGCCGGCCCGAGCTGGGTGCTCGGCCTTGCCGCCGTCGTGTTCCTCGCGGGCACGGTCGCCGCCTTGCGGCTGCCGCGCACGTCCGGCGCCGTCACCGTCGCGTCGGTGCCGGGCGAGCCGGCCGATGCCGGGGTCGCACAGCGGGCGGGGCGTGCCGGCCACGGGCGCGTGAGCCTGCGAGAGCTCCGCGAGGCCCGGCGGCGAGAGGGGCGGCGGCTCTACCCGAGCCACGTACTCGCGGCGATCAGCGCGATGTCGGTCGCCCGCGCCTCGGTCGGCTTCGTCGAGTTCTTCCTCGCGTTCGGGTTGCGCCGCGCGCACGCCGCGACGTGGTGGTACGGCGTGCTGCTGATCGCGACGGGCGCAGGATCGCTGCTCGGTTCGATGCTCGTGCCCCGGCTCCGGCGGCAGCTCTCCGAGGACCGGATCATCGCCTCGGCCCTGATCGCCATGGCTGCCGGGAGCGTCGCCGCGGCGATCGTCGGCGGGCTGTGGGCCCAAGCCCTGCTGACCTTCGTCGTCGGCGCGGGCCCGACCAGCGCGAAGCCCGCGCTCGACTCGATCGTCCAGCGCCATGTCCCGCCCGCCCTGCTCGGCAGGGCCTTCGGCCGGATGGAGACGCGCCTGCAGCTGTTGTGGGTCGGCGTCTCGCTCGTCGCCGTCGTCATCCCGTTCCCCTTGTTCGCCGGCGATCTCGTCGTCGCGCTCGGCTGCGGTGTTGCGGGGGTCTCCTACGCCTCTGCCCAGTCCGCCGCGGGCCGCCGCGCGCGCCGCAACCGGACGCGTGCGACCGGCTCGGCTGCTGCGTCCCGGGCCGAGCCGGCAGATCCCGACTCCGCCTAGCGGGTCTGCCGTGGCGCAGCTGGGATCTGCGGGGACGGTCCCGTGGATAGGGTGGGCCAGTGGCGCAGACCGAACGCGAGGCGATCGCGATGCTCGAGCACCTGCTGCCGAAAGCTCCGCGCGGCGAGACCTGGCTCGGCGACGACGCCGCCGTGCTCGGGGGCCCCGGAGGGTCGACCCTGCTGCTCGCGACCGACGCCGTCGTCGACGGCGTCCACTTCGATCTCCGGTGGTCGAGCCTTGCAGACGTCGGTTGGAAGGCACTGACGGCCAACGTCAGCGACATCGCGGCGATGGGCGGCGAGCCCATCGCGAGCGTCGTCGCGGTCGCGGGCGCGTCGGCCGCCGACCTCGAGCTGCTCTACGAGGGGTTGGTGGACGCCGCGGCCACCTACGGCTGCCCTGTCGTCGGTGGCGACCTGTCTGCGGCAACCGAGCTTGTCGTGTCCGTCGCCGTGCTCGGGACGGTGCGCGGCGTGTCCCCCGTGCTGCGCTCGGGAGCGCTCGGTGGCGACACGCTCTTCGTGACCGGAGCGCTCGGGCGCTCGGCTGCCGGGCTGCGTCTGCTGAGCGGCGACCAGGTGCCCGACGACGAGTGCGTCGGCGCACACAGGCGGCCGGTGGCGCGCCTCGAGCAGGGCTCCTGCGCCGCGCGCGCGGGCGCGCGGGCCATGATCGACGTGTCCGACGGGCTCGCGATCGACCTCGACCGCCTCGCCTGCGCGTCAGGTGTGGGGATCGACCTCGCCGACGTACCCGTCGCGCCTGGCGCGACCCTCGAGGAGGCGCTCACCGGCGGGGAGGACTACGAGCTCGCCTTTGCCGCCGCGGACCCGGAACGGGTCGCGGCGCACTTCGCCGCAGAGGGTCTCGCGTGCCCGCTCGCGATCGGGACGTGCACGGCGGACCCGTCGACCCGCCGGCTCCGGGGCGAGAGGCTCCAGGTGGCGGGCTACGAGCACCGCCTCGACTGAACGCGCCGGCCGGTATCCTGCTCCGATCGCCGCCGTGCTACGAGGCGCGCTCGGCGGGGGACCGACGCGGCGGCTTGGTGACCTTGCCCGCCCGGATGCACGAGGTGCACACGTGGAGACGCCGAGGCGCGCCCGCGACGAGGGCTCGAACGCGCTGGATGTTGGGGTCCCAGCGCCGCTTGGTGCGCCGGTGGGAGTGCGAGACGTTCATGCCGAAGTTCGGGCGTTTGCCACAGATCTCACAAACCGCTGCCACGACGACCTGCCACCTCGCTCGCGCTCATCACGCCTCGTCCACGTCCATCGCGTCCCGACGAGCCCCCACTCCTGGCTCGTCCCGAAAGGCCCTGCCCGGGGGGTCGGCGCATGAGGTTACCATCCTCCGCCATGGACCGGAGCGCCGCGCCCAGCTGTCACGTGCTCGACGCGCGGGGCGTCGCCGAGGCGGTCGTCATCGCACGCGACCTCCTCGCGCTCCACCAGGCGACCATCAACCGCTTGAACGTCTACCCGGTGCCCGACGGCGACACGGGCACGAACATGTTGCTCACCGTGGGATCGATCGTGGAGGAGATCGGGCCGCTCGAGTCCGTCGGGACCGGGTCCCACGCGATGAAGGCGGTCTGCAAGGCAGTGGCGCACGGCTCGCTGATGGGTGCCCGGGGCAACTCCGGGGTCATCTTGTGCCAGGTCCTGCGCGGTCTGTCCGGTCCGCTCGCGGAGTCGGTCGACGGCAGGGCGCACGCCGACGCCGTGGCCCGCGGGCTCGTCGCGGGGGCGGAGGCGGCCCGCGCGGCAGTGCTCCGGCCTGTCGACGGCACGATCCTGTCCGTCGCCGACGCGGCCGGTGCGGCGGCTTCGGCCGCAGCCCAGAGCGGCCTCGGGCTCGCCGAGACGCTCGGCGCGGCACGCCGGGCCGCCGTCGCCGCGTTGTGGAAGACGCCGGAGCAGCTCCCGGTGCTCGCGCGTGCAGGCGTCGTCGACGCGGGCGGAACAGGTCTGGTCCTCGTCCTCGACGCGCTCTGCGAGGTCGCGACGGGCGAGCACCTCGGCGTGGAGCTCGAGCTGCCTTCCGACGTGCTGGCGACACTCGGCTCGGGCTCGGGCTCTGCAGGCGACTCCTCTCGCACCTCTGCGCCGCCGGGCGACGGCCAGGGCGAGCTTCGCTACGAGGTTATGTACCTGCTCAACGCTCCCGACGAGGCGATCCCGGCCTTCAAAGACGTCTGGGCGGGCGTCGGGGACTCGATCGTCGTCGTCGGTGGCGACGGGCTCTGGAACTGCCACATCCACACCGACGACATCGGCGCCGCGATCGAGGCCTGTCTCGACGTCGGCCGACCGCGGGACATCCGCGTGACGGACCTCGCCGAGCAGGTGGAGGAGGAGCAGTGGGTGCGCCAGGCGGGCGAGAGCCCCGTCGAGGAGCCCGCCGGGCCGACCCCGCGGACCTCCGTCGTGGCCGTCGCGACCGGCGACGGGCTGCGGAGGATTTTCCGGTCGCTCGGCGTGGGGATCACGGTCCGAGGCGGCCAGTCGATGAACCCGTCGACAGCCGAGATCCTCGACGCGATCGAGGCAGTGCCGGCCGGGGACGTCGTGATCTTGCCGAACAACTCGAACGTCGTCCCCGTCGCCGAGCAGGCCGCGGCCCGTTCGGCCAAGCGTGTCCGGGTCGTGCCGACCCGCGGCATCCCCGAGGGATTCGCCGCACTGCTCGACTACGACCCGCAGGCCTCGCTCGAGGAGAACGCGGCGGCGATGGACAGCGCGTCGCGCCGCGTCGTCGCCGGCGAGGTGACCCGGGCTGTGCGGGCGGCCGACAGCGAGGTCGGTGCGATCGCCGAGGGCGACTTCATCGGGGTGTCCCGCGCCGGGGTCGAGTCGATCGGCCACACCCTGTCCGACGCGACGTGTGCCCTCATCGAGCGGCTCCTGCGACCCGAGCACGAGATCGTCACGCTCATCGAAGGCACGGGGACGTCGGTCGCCGAGAGCCGCAAGGTGACCGAGTGGCTGCGTGCCGAGCACCCAGACGTCACGGTCGAGCGGCACGTCGGCGGGCAGCCGCTCTATCCGTTCCTGCTCTCCATCGAGTGAGCGAGCGGCTCGCCAGGCTCGCCGAGATCCCCGTCGGCCAGCTGCGCGGCGTCGGTCCACGCCGTTCTGCCGCGCTCGCCGGTCTCGGGATCTCGAGCGTGCTCGACCTGCTCATGCACTACCCGCGCCGCTACGACGACCGGACGGCGATGTCGAGCATCGTCGAGCTCGTCGAGGGGAGCGACGTCTCGGTGCGAGCCGTCGTCCGGCACTGCCGCTCGCGTCCGCTGCGCGGCCGCCGGTCGATGGTCGACGCGGTCCTCGACGACGGGTCCGGCGCCCAGCTGACGGTGACGTTCTTCAACCAGGCCTGGCGCGCCCGCCAGCTCGCCGAAGGGGTCGTCGTCGTCGTGCACGGCCGCATCTCGAGGTTCCGCGGCGGCGTGCAGATGACGAACCCCCGCCTCGACGTCGTCGCCCGGGAGGTCGGGGAGAACACGGGCGAGCCGGGCCCTGCGGCGGGCGCCGGCCCGGCCACGACGGTGCCGGACGGACCCGCTGCGAGCCGCCAGACCGGACGGATCGTCCCCGTCTACCCCCAGTCCGACAAAGCCGGGATCGCGTCCTACGAGATAGCGGAGCTCGTCGAGCAGGCCTTGCGGCTCGCAGACGAGCTGCACGCACTGACCGACCCGCTCTCCGGCGACCGGCAGGCAGCTCTCGGCTTGGTGAGCCGGGCCGAGGCATTCCACGAGATCCACGCGCCGACCAGCGACGACGCGCGCAGGCGAGCTCGCCGTCGGCTCGCTTTCGACGAGCTCTGGCGCCTCCAGGTCGCGCTCGTCATGCGCAAACGCGCCGCGATGGCCGCGTCCCGCGGCATCCGCCACGCCTCCGGGGCGCGCCTGCTCGCGACGTTCCTCGACAGCTTGCCGTTCACCCCGACGAGCGCGCAGATGCGGGCGCTCGACGAGATCAGGAGGGACCTCGAGAGCCCCGACCCGATGCACCGGCTCCTCCAGGGCGACGTCGGGGCCGGAAAGACGGTCGTGGCGCTCGCCACGCTGCTGGCCGGCGTCGGAGGGGGCTGCCAGGGTGCCTTCATGGTCCCGACCGAGGTGCTCGCCGAGCAGCACGCGCTCGCGGCGACGCGGCTCCTCGCCGGTCTCACGGTGGCCGACGACCGCCATCTCGGTGGCGAGCGCCCTGTGACGGTCGCGCTCGTGACGAGCAGGACGCCGGCAGCGGAGCGTGCGCGCGCGACGGCGGGTCTGGGCAGCGGGGCCGTCGACATCGCGGTCGGGACGCATGCGCTTCTCACCGAGGACGTGCGCTTCGCCCGGCTCGGGGTCGTCGTGGTCGACGAGCAGCACCGCTTCGGCGTCGACCAGCGGGCGGCACTGCGGGAGAAGGGTGCGCACGGCCACGACCCCGACCTGCTCGTCATGACGGCGACGCCCATCCCTCGCACTGCCGCCATGACGGTCTACGGAGACCTCGACTCGACCGTTCTCGACGAGCTGCCGCCCGGGCGGACCCCCGTCGAGACCCACTGGGTTGCCGACCCGGCCGGCGAGCGGGCTGTCTGGGAGCACGTCTGCCGGGAGGTCGGGAGCGGTCGGCAGGCCTACGTCGTCTGCCCGCTCGTCCGCGAGGGCGACGATCCGGCCGACACCGACACCGACACCGACACCGACACCGACACCGACACCGACACCGACACCGACACCGACACCGACACCGACACCGACACCGACACCGAGCCAAGCCGTGGCGCGCGCCAGCTGCGCGGGGCGGTCGAGGAGCGGGATCGTCTCGCCCGGGGCGAGCTTGCGGCGTGCCGTGTCGGCCTGCTCCACGGCCAGCTCCGGCCGGCGGAGAAGGCCGAGGTCATGGCGGCATTCCGCGCCGGCGATCTCGACGTGCTCGTTGCGACGACGGTCGTCGAGGTCGGTGTCGACGTCGCGAACGCGACGGTCATGGTCGTCGAGGACGCGGATCGCTTCGGGATCGCCCAGCTGCACCAGCTCCGTGGCCGCGTCGGACGGGGGCGCGTCGCGTCGGTGTGCTACCTGCTCGCGCCGGAGGCGGGGGACACCCCGGCCGCACGGCGCCTGCGCGCGCTCGAGGCGACGACGGACGGCTTCGAGCTCGCGGAGGTCGACCTCGAGCTGCGCGGCGAGGGGACGGTCCTCGGCGCCCGCCAGCAGGGCCGGAACGACCTGCGCCTCGCGTCGCTCGCGACGGACGGCGATCTCGTCGAGCCGGCCCGCAATCTCGCAGAGTCCGTCCTCGACCGCGACCCGGGGCTCGAGCGCCACCCGTTGTTCGCCGAGGAGCTGCGGCTGTTCGTCGGCGACGAGGAAGCCGCCTACCTGTTCCGGAGCTGACGGCGCGAGACGGTGGCAGCGCTAGCGTGCGGCCGTGCGCGTGATCGGCGGAGAGGCCCGCGGCCGACCTCTGCGTGCCCCGTCGACGGCGACCGTGCGCCCGACCTCGGACCGCGTCCGCGAGGCGATCTTCGACGTCCTCGGCGCGCTCGACGAGGTCGACGGGGCGACGGTCCTCGACTGCTTCGCCGGGACCGGGGCCCTCGGGATCGAGGCGCTGTCGCGGGGAGCGGCGGCGGTGACGTTCGTCGACAGCGACCGCGAGGCGGTCGCTGCCGTCGAGGCGAACCTCTCCCGGGTGGGCATGGCAGGCCGGCGCGGCGTCCGTGTCGTGCGTGCCGAGGCGCTCGGATTCCTCGCCGGCTCACGCGTCCGCTACGACCTCGCGCTCCTCGACCCTCCGTACCGCTTCGCCCAGTGGGACGAGCTGCTCGGGCGGCTGCACGCCGGCGTCGCGGTCCTCGAGTCCTCGGCGCCGGTCTGCGTGCCCGGGAACTTCGCCGTCCTTCGCGTCTACCGCCACGGCGGTACGCTCGTCACGGTGGTAACCGAGGTCGCGTCGCCGGGACCGGCGGAGCCGGCGGGCGAGGGACCGGACGAGGAGCCCTGACGGTGACGACGGCATTGTTCCCCGGGTCGTTCGACCCGTTCCACAACGGGCACCTCGAGGTGGTCGAGAGGGCGATCCGCCTGTTCGACCAGGTGGTCGTCGCCGTCGTGCGGAACCCGCAGAAGGCCGAGACGCTCTTCACGGCGGCAGAGCGTGAGGAGATGATCAACGAAAGTGTCGGCTACAGCGACAAGGTCCAGACCGTGTCGATGTCGACGCTCGTCGTCGACGTGGCACGGACCGTCGGGGCCGACATCATCGTCAAGGGCCTGCGCGCGGTGTCGGACTTCGAGAACGAGCTCCAGATGGCCCAGATGAACCAGCAGCTCTCGGGCATCGACACCTTGTTCATCCCGACCGGGTCGACGCACTCGTTCATCGCGTCCCGGCTGATCCGAGAGATCGCGCGCTACGGCGGCGACGTGAGCGCCTTCGTTCCCGACCCCGTCCTCGTCCGCATGAAGGAGCGCTGCGGTGCCTGAGGACGAGGTGAGCGACGGCCACGGCGCGCTCCCGCGTGAGCCTGGCGAGGTCGAGGCGCTACTCGACGAGCTCGTCGCGGTCGTCGAGAAGGCGAAGTCGATGCCGCTCTCCTCCTCGGCGATCATCGCCCGCGACGAGGTGCTCGAGCTGCTGGACGCGGCACGTGCGGCCCTGCCGTCGGAGCTCCAGCGGGCGCGCCGGATGCTGCAGGACCGTGACGAGGTTCTCCAGCGTGCAGAGCGTGAGGCGTCCGAGCTCATCGACGAGGCGCGCGCGCAGGCGGCGCACATGGTCCAGCGCACCGAGGTGGTCCGCCAGGCGCGCCATGCCGCGGAGCGGCTCGTGGAGGACGCAGAGGCCGAAGGGCGCAAGATCCGCCACGAGGCGGACGACTACGTCGACCGCAAGCTCGCGGCGTTCGAGATCGTGCTCGACAAGACGATGCGGACGGTCCGGATCGGACGGGACCGGCTGACTGCTGCGCCCGGCGAGCCGGACGACGACGGAGCGCGCACCGGCGAGGAGCTCCTCCGCTCCGAGGAAGGTTTCTTCGACCAGGACGGGTCGTGACGGTGCCCAGCCCGAAGACGCACGGCTCGACCGGCTCGCGACAGCGGACCTTCGTCGTCCCCGTGGCCGAGTTGCTGCGCCAGCCCGGGTCACGACGCCACGTCGTGCACGCTGCGCCGATCGAGGATCTCGCCGTGAGCGGCTCGCGTGTCCCGGCAGGCGTCGACGTCGCCGTCGACGTGGTCCTCGAGTCGGTCCACGACGGCATCCTCGTGACGGGCACGATCGGTTCGAGCTGGGAAGGTGCGTGCCGACGCTGTCTCGAGCCCGCGCACGGGGAACTTTCGGTCGAGGTCCGTGAGCTATGCGTCCTCGACGGGGACGAGGAGACGACGTACCCGCTGGACGTCGACCGGCTCGATCTCGAGCCGATCGCCCACGACGCGTGTATCCTGGCTCTGCCGCTCGCGCCCCTCTGCAGGGAGGGTTGCCTCGGGCTCTGCCCCGAGTGCGGCGCCAACCGCAACGTCGAGCGCTGCGCGTGCCCGCCGTCGCCGGAGATCCGGTGGGGCACGCTGTCGCTCGTTCGGGACGAGGCGCCGCAGGTGCAAACGGCACGAGGCGCCACGCTGCCCGATGGGGTGGCGGGCGAGACCGCCGACTAGGAAGAGCGTCATGGCCGTCCCGAAGAAGAAGACGTCGAAGTCGAAGAGCAGGAGCCGCCGGGCCTCGGCCTGGACGCTGTCGATGCCCGCGCAGAGCCGCTGCCCGCAGTGCCGGCAGGCGAAGCTTCCGCATGTGGTCTGCCCGAGCTGCGGCTGGTACAAGGGCCGCCAGGCGGTCGAGGTCGACTGACGCTCCCTGTCGCAGTCGACGCGATGGGCGGCGACAAGTCGCCCGGTGAGATCGTCGCCGGTGCGCGCCGCGCCCGCGAGGAGCTCGGCCTGCCGGTCGTCCTCGTCGGTCCGACCGACGGGACTCTCGGCGACGTCGGCGACCTCGAGATCCTGCCGGCGACCGAGGTCGTCGCCATGGACGAGGACCCGGTCCGCGGCGTTCGGACCAAGAAGGACTCGTCGCTCGTGCGCGCAGCGGAGGCGGTCCGGGACGGTCGCGCCTCGGCGATGGTCAGCGCCGGGAACACCGGTGCCGCCATGGGGAGCGCGGTCCTGCGGATGGGCCGGATCCCTGGTGTCGCGCGGCCCGCGATCGCGACACCTCTCCCGGTTCCCGACGGTCGGCCGACGATCCTCATCGACGCGGGAGCCAACACCGAGTGCCGGCCGGAGTGGCTCGTCCAGTTCGCCCGGATGTCGGCCGTGTACATGACGGCGCGCTACGGCGTCGCGGACCCGTCCGTCGCCCTTTTGTCCAACGGGGAGGAGGACACGAAGGGGAACGACCTCGTGAAGAGCGCGCATCAGCTCCTCGCGGGCCGCCACGACGTGCGCTTCACGGGCAACGTCGAAGGTCGAGACCTGCTGCGCGGCGTCGCCGACATCGTCGTGACGGACGGCTTCACGGGCAACGTCGCGCTGAAGACCCTCGAGGGGGCGTTGTCGAGCTTCGTGGACATCCTCGGTCGTGCGATGCGCTCGAGCCCGGAGGCCAAGGCGGGTGGCGACGCGCTGGTGCCGGCCCTGTTGCCGTACTGGCTACAGATGGACCCGGACGCGACGGGCGGGGCGATGCTGCTCGGCGTGGACGGCGTCTGCATCATCAGCCACGGGAGCTCGTCCTCGCGGGCGATCTTCAACGCGCTGCGAGTCGCTCATGAGATGGCGGAGGCGGACCT
>DAHWHN010000008.1 GCA_027335685.1 Acidimicrobiaceae bacterium | reverse complement strand
ACCTGCGCGACGCGCTGGACGCGGCCGGCCATCGCGGCGGGGAAGCGGTGGAGGGCAGGGCGCGCCGAGAAGATGGCGGCGAGCCTGTCGGGGTCGGTCGTCGCGACCTCGTGGACGTCGAGGGTTCCCCCGAGCCGCTCGCGCAGCGACCAGGGCGCCGCGAAGGCCCGCTCGAGGGGGATCTGCTGGTCGAGGACCATCGCGACGACGAGGGCGAACCCGTCGTCGCTGAGCAGGGCATCTGCCGCGGGGTCGCCCGTCAGACGTATCGGCATCCACTGCTCCCTTCGGCCGGTGCCGGTGCGCACAGCTGTCTAGCACCGTGGCCGCGCGCCGTCGTCGGCCGGCACCCGCGGTTGGTGCGGATTCGCCGGAGTTGCCAGACTGTGCGCCGTGGCAACCTCCGAGCCCCATCGCGGCCGCAGCGTCGTCTTCACCGACGGGGCCTGCATCGGCAACCCGGGTCCGGGCGGTTGGGCCTGGGCGCGCGACCCGGGCTCCTACGACTCGGGCTGCGACCGGGCGACGACCAACCAGCGTATGGAGGTCACCGCCGCATTGCGCGCGATCGAGGCGCACAGCGGGCCGATCGAGATCGTGAGCGACTCCACCTACGTCGTGAACTGCTTCGCGAACCGCTGGTGGTCGGGATGGCGGGCGCGGGGCTGGCGCAACGCGAAGGGGGCGGACGTGGCGAACCAGGACCTCTGGCGCCCCCTCGTCGCCCTCGTCGTCGACGAGCGGCCGGGCGAGATCTCGTTCCGCTGGGTCAAGGGCCACTCGGGGGACGCGATGAACGAGCTCGTCGACAAGCTCGCGAACGACGCGGCGCGGACCCAGGTCCCGGCGCGCTCGGACGCTAAATATGACTAAACTGATCGGACTTTATGACCTACCAGCTCACGCACCTCGACGCCCTCGAGTCGGAGGCGATCCACGTCATCCGTGAGGTCGTCGCGGAGTTCGAGCGCCCCGGTCTGCTCTTCTCCGGCGGCAAGGACTCCGCCGTGCTGCTCCATCTCGCGACCAAGGCGTGCTGGCCCCAGGCCGTGCCGTTCCCGGTCCTGCACGTCGACACCGGCCACAACTTCCCCGAGGTCCTCGCGTTCAGAGACCGCCGCGTCGCGGAGCTGGGCGTCCGGCTCCTCGTGGCCTCCGTCCAGGAGGCGATCGACCGGGGCGAGGTGACCGAGGACCGCTCGCCCGGTGGGACCCGGAACCGCCTCCAGACGCACAGCCTGCTCCGGGCCATCGAGGAGCACCGCTTCGACGCGGTCTTCGGTGGGGGTCGGCGAGACGAGGAGAAGGCGAGAGCGAAGGAGCGGGTGTTCTCCTTCCGTGACGAGTTCGGCCAGTGGGACCCTCGCGGCCAGCGGCCCGAGCTGTGGAACCTCTACAACGGCCGCCATCATCCCCGCGAGCACTTCCGTGTCTTTCCTCTGTCGAACTGGACCGAGCTCGACGTGTGGCAGTACATCGAGCGCGAGCAGCTCGACTTGCCGAGCATCTACTACGCGCACCAGCGGGCGGTGTTCCGCCGGGACGGCTTGCTGCTCGCGGTCGGTCCGCACAGCCAGCCCCGTGAGGACGCTCCCGACGAAGAGGTCGTCGTGGCGACCGTCCGCTACCGCACGGTCGGCGACGCGACGTGCACGGCTGCGGTCGAGTCGACGGCCTCGACGCCGGCCGAGGTGATCGCCGAGACCGCAGTCGCACGCGTGTCCGAGCGCGGTGCGACGCGGGCCGACGACCGGTTCTCGGAGGCCGCGATGGAAGACCGCAAGCGGGAGGGCTACTTCTGATGGAGCTCCTCCGCCTCGCCACGGCGGGCAGCGTCGACGACGGCAAGTCGACCCTCATCGGCCGCCTCCTCTACGACTCCAAGCAGGTCTACGAGGACCAGCTCGAGTCGGTGGAGCGCACGAGCTTGGCCCGGGGCGACGCCTACGTCGACCTGGCGCTTCTCACCGACGGCCTGCGGGCCGAGCGCGAGCAGGGGATCACGATCGACGTCGCCTACCGCTACTTCGCGACGCCGCGTCGCAAGTTCATCGTCGCCGACACCCCCGGCCATACCCAGCACACCCGCAACATGGTCACGGGCTGCTCGACGGCCGACCTCGTCGTCGTGCTCGTCGACGCGCGCAACGGCATCACCGAGCAGACGCGCCGGCACGCGTTCATCGCGTCTCTCCTGCGGATCCCGCACCTCGTCGTGTGCGTGAACAAGATGGATCTCGTCGGCTACTCCCGGGAGCGTTTCGACGAGATCCGCCAGGAGTTCGAAGGCTTCGCAACCCGGCTCGAGATCGCGGACCTGACGTTCGTGCCGATCTCGGCGCTGAACGGCGACAACGTCGTCGACAGGTCGGGCGAGATGCCGTGGTACCAGGGGACGTCGCTGCTCCACCACCTCGAGGACGTGCACATCGCCTCGGATCGCAACCTGATCGACCTCCGCTTTCCCGTCCAGCGGGTCGTGCGACCCCGCTCAGAGGCCCACCACGACTTCCGCGGCTACGCAGGCCAGGTGGCCGGAGGCGTGCTCGCGGTCGGCGACGAGGTGCTCGTGCTGCCGTCGGGCTTCACGACGACCGTGTCCTCGATCGAGACGGCGGACGGACCCCTCGAGGAGGCCTTCCCCCCGATGTCGGTGATCGTGCGGCTCGCCGACGAGCTCGACATCTCGCGCGGGGACATGATCTGCCACCCGCGCAACCGGCCGGCCATCGGCCAGGACATCTCCGCGATGGTGTGCTGGATGACCGACGCACCTCTCGCCGTCGGGGCGAAGCTCGCCGTCAAGCACACGACGCGCTGGGCCCGGGCTCTCGTGCGCGAGATCCACTACCGGCTCGACGTCAACACCCTCCACAGCGACCCGAGCGTCGAGGAGCTGCGACTGAACGACATCGGCCGGATCGACATGCGCACGACGTCCCCGTTGTTCTACGACGAGTACCGGCGCAACCGCACGACCGGCAGCTTGATTCTCGTCGACGAGACGACGGACGCGACCGTGGCGGCAGGGATGATCCTGCACCCTGGCTCGTGAGCGCGGCGCGCACGGGAGCGAGCACGGGAACGAGCACGGACGGGGGTCGCGCGTCGACGGGCGCGACTGTGTGGTTCACGGGCCTGTCCGGGGCGGGAAAGTCGACCGTCGCCGGCCAGCTCGCGGCGATCCTCGCCGAGCGTGGCGAGCGCGTCTTCATGCTCGACGGGGACGACCTGCGCGACGGCCTCAATGCGGACCTCGGCTTCGCACCGGAGGATCGCGCGGAGAACGTCCGCCGCGTCGGCGAGGTCGCCCTGCTGTTCGCCCGAGCGTCCCACCTCACGCTCGTGACGGTGATCAGCCCGTACGCTCGCGGCCGCGACGCCGTGCGCGCACGCCACGCCGCGCACCAGGTTCCTTTCGTCGAGGTCCACGTCGCCACGCCGCTCGAGGTCTGCGAGGGGCGCGACCCGAAGGGCCTCTACCGCCGTGCACGCGCGGGGGAGATCGAGCGCTTCACGGGGATCTCGGACCCCTACGAGGCACCGGCGGCGCCCGAGGTCGTGCTCGCGACCGAGGGTCGTGCGCCGCGCGAGAGCGCGCTCGAGGTGCTCGAGGTGCTCGAGGTGCTCGAGGCGGGCATCCTCGTCCCCCGTCGAGCGGGCTCCTAGGCCGCCGGGCCCCGCTCCACCGGCCGGGGGATGCTCGCTAGGCTGAGCCGCACGTGGACGACACCGGGCTCTTCGCGCGCCTCGCGCGGCTCTTCGGCAAGGCACGCAGCGACGGTCGGGCCGAACCTTCGGAGGCGGTCCCCACGACGGATGGGATCAGCGTGAGCGGGCAGTACGACATGGTCATCGTCGGCGGTGGTCCCGGTGGCTACGCAGCCGCTCTCTACGGCGCCGCGGCCGGGCTGTCGGTCGCCGTCGTCGAGAAGGAGAAGGTCGGCGGGACGTGCCTGCACCGGGGGTGCATCCCGGCCAAGGAGCTCCTCGAGACGGCGAGCGTCTACCGGACCGTCGCGGGCGCGAAGACGTTCGGGATCCAGAGCTCGCAGCCGACGGTGGACTTCGCGGTCAGCCTCGAGCGCAAGCGCAAGGTGGTCGACCAGCTGTTCCGGGGTCTCGCCGGACTGCTTCGCCACCGGAAGGTGACGACCGTCCCCGGCGTCGGTCAGCTCCTCGCCGACCGCCGCGTGCGCGTCACGTCCGCGGACGGCTCGACGGTCGACCTCTCGGCCACGACGGTCGTGCTCGCGTCGGGGTCGGTGCCGCGAGTCATCCCGGGCTTCGAGCCCGATGGCACGGTCGTGCTTACCTCGGACGAGGTCCTCGAGCTGAGCGCCATCCCTTCCTCGGCCGTCGTGGTCGGAGGCGGGGCGATCGGCTGCGAGTTCGCGTCCCTGCTCGCGGACCTCGGCGCGCAGGTCACCCTCCTCGAGGTCGCGCCGACGCTGCTGCCGGGGTGCGATCCCGACGTCGCGGACGTCGTCGCACGGTCGTTCAAGAAGCGGGGCATCGACGTCCGGACGGGCGTGAGCGTGCTCGGTCACGACCGTCACAAGCGGTGGACGTCGGTCCGGCTCGGGGACGGCTCCCATGTCGACGCAGATGTCGTCGTGGTGTCGGTCGGGCGTCGCCCGCTCTCGGACGGCCTGCTTGCCGAGGGAACGGGTGTGCGCGTCGACGAGCGCGGCTTCGTCGCGGTCGACGAGTGGATGCGCACGGGAGTCGACGGCGTCTACGCGATCGGCGACCTCGTCGCGACGCCGCAGCTCGCGCACGTGGCGTTCGCGGAAGGCATCCTCGTCGTCAAGCAGGTGCTCGAGGAGCCGGCCGTCCCGG
>DAHWHN010000142.1 GCA_027335685.1 Acidimicrobiaceae bacterium | reverse complement strand
CGCGGTGTCCTCGACGACGTCGTGGAGCAGCGCGGCGGCTGCGCTCGTGCCGTCTAGACCGAGCTCCGCGACGATGGTCGCGACCGCGATCGAGTGGGTCACGTACGGCTCGCCGGACAGCCGGGTCTGCCCCGCGTGCGCGCGCGACGCGAGCGCGTGGGCCTGGCGCACGATCGTCCAGTCCTCCCCGGGGTGGTGCGACTCGAGCACCGCGACCAAGGGCTCGACGTCGGTCCCCGGGGCCTGCGCTGCGGCAAGCGGGTCGACGACGGTCATGCTCCAGGCTACCGCCGCGCCGGCCTCGGCTCGCGACGCTCGACCACCGCGAGACGCCTCCGGCCGGGCCGGGGCGGGAGCTAACGTCGCGGCGGGTAGGCACGAGGAGGTCCGGACGTCGTCTCGAGCAGAACCAGCTAGCCGCCAGCCCGTCGAGAGCGACCCGACGGACCCGGAGACGGCACATCTCGTCGGACCGGAAGACGGCGGACCCAATCCGGTCGCCCCCGTGATCGTCACCGCCGTCCGGCCGCGCCTCGGCCCGGCGCTCGTCGTCGTCGCGTGCGTCGCTGTCGTCGTCGTCGGCGGGTTCGCCGTCGCGATCGCGGGCAGCGGGAAGAGCGCGGTGAGCGGGCCTGTGCTCAAGCGCCTGCGGGGCGTCGCGTTCTCCGCACGGCCCGCGGCGCCCATCCTGCGGCGCATCGCCCAAGGAGGCGAGCCTCCGGCCGACGTCGTCGACGCCCTCGTCGTGCCGAGCGGGTCGGTCGTCACCAGGGCGAGGCCGCCGCGGCCCGCCCTCAGCCTCTACAGCGGCAGCTTCACGCTCGCCGTCGACCACCCGGCGGACGCGGTCACGACCTTCTTTGTCGACGAGCTCCGGCACGACCACTGGTCGGTCCTCGCCTCCGACGCCACGGCGACCGGCACCGGCACGCGGATCTACGCGAAGATCCCGAGCGCCGACGGCTTCTACTGGGAGGTCGGCATCGTCGTCAAGCCGGTGTCCGTGGCGATCACCCCGGCGCTCAGCGGAGGCGGGGCCAACGGCCCGACGAGCACCGCGTCGGTGACGGTGTTCGAGGTCGACGACGCGGACTGAGCGGGCTGAGCTGACCCGCGCTCGCCATCTCTGGCAGCGCGCGCGAGCCGCCGCGCCGTCATGCCGTCGAGCAGGTAGGCCCAGATGAACATGTTCACCGGATAGATGAGGTAGCCGAAGCGCGTCGCGGGAGCGAGCAGCGTCGCGAGGGCCATCGCGAAGCCGGTGAAGCGCACGACCGCGGCCGGTGTCCGCGGCCGGTAGCGGACGAAGGCGGCGAGGACGACCACCGCGCCGACGGCGACGAGCGCCGCGGTGATGAGGACCTTGTGGCGAGGATCCGCGCTCACGAGGACTTGACCGAGCAGCGGGCTCGCCGCTGGCGAGTGGACCCGGGTGAGGCCGAGCGGGAAGCGCACGACGTTGTCGAAGAACGAGGCGGGGTCGAGCAGCACGCCGACGCCGAGCACGGGGGCGACGACGAGTGCGGCCGCCATCCCGAAGCGGATCGGAGCCGGCCTGTCCTCGGGATCGCGCACCGCGAACAGCATGAGCACGAGCAGGGGCCACGCGGTGAACTTGAGCGTCCCCGACAGGCCGAGCACGATGCCTGCGAGGACCGGTCTTCGCTGCTCGGCGAGGACGACGCCGAGGAGCATGAGGGCGAGAACGGGAAGGTCGTCGCCGCCGGTGACCATCGGGAGCGCGCCGGACGGCAGCACGACGAGGAACTGCAGGGCCCGTCCGCGCCGCCCGAGGCTGGCATCGCTCCACAACAGCGCGACGGCGCCGACGACGAGCGTGAAGCCGGTCAGCGCGACGCGTGCGTCCTGCAGCTCGGGCGGGAGCTTGACGGCATTGACGAGCCCGAAGGGCACCATGCCCGGCAGGTAGGGAAAGAAGGAGTTCTCGTCGATCTGCTTCGCGTCGGTCCGCGGACCCGTCCCGACGGTGGTCGGGTGTGCGAGGTAGGGGTCCTCGTTGTGCGCGACCCGGTCCGCAGCGCGCTCGACGACAGCGACCTCGGGCTGCGCGTGCTGGCCGGGGACGCCCTCGACCCGCCAGACGAGCTGCGCGGCGAGCGGCGCGAGCACGGCGCCACCGAGCACGAGGACGACGACCACCCGCCGCGCGACAGCCGAGACACGCGGCGGGTGGCGCGTCGACGGCGCAACCCGCGCGACGGCGACGCACACGAGCGCCGCCGCCGCGTAGGTGATCGACGCGACCTCGCCCCAGCTGCGGTAGTCCGAGGAACCGGCCGCGACCGCCGTCAGGCCGGCGAAGAGGGCCGAGACGAGGTAGAGCCAGCCGTCCTGGACGATCGCCGGCATCGCGCACAGACGCTGCCAGGCTACGAGACCAACACGGCGCACACGAGCGACAGTAGCCGTCTCCTGGTCGGCGTCGGCGGCGAGGGTCGGCGGCTGCGCGATCTCGACAGACCGGCTGAGCCGCCAGCTCGCCGCCTTGCCCGGCAGCTCAGCGGTCCGGCTGGGGCGTTAGGCGCAGGTACGGCTTGACCGTCCGGAAGCCCTTCGGGAAGCGCGTCGCTGCGTCCTCGTCGCTGATCGCGGGGGAGATGATGACGTCCTCGCCGGCCGTCCAGTTGACCGGGGTCGACACCGAGTGGCCCGAGGTCAGCTGGAGCGAGTCGATGACCCGTAGGATCTCGGCGAAGTTGCGCCCCGTGCTCGCCGGATAGGTGATCGTCAGCTTCACCTTCTTGTCGGGCCCGATCACGAACACCGAGCGCACCGTCAAGGTATCGCTCGCGTTCGGGTGGATCATCCCGTAGAGGTCGGACACGGTGTGGTCGGGATCGGCGAGCAGCGGGTAGTTCAACGCGTTGCCGGTCGCATCCTCGATGTCGCCGACCCAGGACTGGTGCGACTCGAGCGAGTCGACCGACAGGCCGAGGACCTTGGTGTTGCGCTTGTCGAACTCGCCCTTCAGACGGGCGACCTCGCCGAGCTCGGTCGTGCACACGGGGGTGAAGTCCTTCGGGTGCGAGAACAACACTCCCCAGCTGTCGCCGAGGTAGTCGTAGAAGTGGATCGTCCCCTCCGTCGACTCTGCCGTGAAGTCGGGGGCGACGTCACCCAGCTGTAGCGCCATCGGGCTGCCTCCTGTGCTCGTCAACTCGGCGCGCCTCGTGCGCCGCATCGCGTCGATGCGGGACCCAGCGGGCCCTCCACGCCGAGTATAGCCCGTCGGGGCTCGATAGGCGACCTTCAGGGTCGGGATTCAACCCGCTCGTCGGCGTGCGCGCTCCGCCTCGCGGCGAGCTCGCGGTGCGCGACCAGGCGCCGGCGCACCTGCCAGGCGACGAGCAGGGCCGCAACAACGGCGATGATGACCGTCGACGCGGTGCTCGCGTCCGACAGGACCCGCTTGTACGACAGGCCGACCGCGTAGCCGGCGAGGGTGTACGCCACGCCCCAGATCACGCCGCCGAGCGCGTTCGCGACGAGGAACTTCCGGTAGGGCATCTCCGACATCCCGGCGATCCCGGGGATCAGGGCGCGGAACACAGCGGTGAACCGGCCGAGGAAGACCGCCACGCTCCCCCGGCGCCGGAGGAAATCGCGCGTCTTGTCGACGCCGGGCCGGTCGCGCAGCAGCCGGTGGCGGAGAAGTGCAGGACCGAACCGCTTGCCGACGGCGTAGCCGACGCTGTCGCCGACGACCGCGGCGACCACGACGAGGACGACCATCGCAACGAGGTTGACGTGGTGCTCCGACGCGAGCACCCCGCCGAGCACGACAGCGGTCTCCCCGGGCAGCACGAAGCCGAGCAGCACCGCGGCCTCGCCGAAGCACAGCGCCACGACGATGACGTACGCGACGAGGCCGTGGAGGCCGAGCAGCGGCGCGAGCAGGGAGTTCACCATCCGGGCCGTCCGTCCACGCACGCATGCTAGGCGTCCGGCACCCCGCGGCTGCCTCGGGCGCTCGACGCGGGCCTGTAGCGTCGGAGGGTGCCCAGGACGCTCGCAGGCGGGCGTGCCCGCTCGCTCGGCCGTCGCGACGTCGCGACGCCCGGCGACCGGGCAGCCCTCGCCGTGCTCGTGGCGGTGCCCGTGCTGCTCTACGTCCCGATCTGGTTGGCCGGCCACCCGATCGTGCCTGGCGACGACCTCACGCAAAACTACCCGTTGCGTGTCCTCGTCGGCGAGGTCCTCCGCTCCGGTCACCTGCCAGGGTGGAACCCGTTCATCTGGAGCGGGACGCCTCTGCTCGCGGGGTGGAACGCCGGAGCGCTGTTCCCCGGCACCTGGCTGTTCGCCGTCCTTCCGGCCGCGGCAGCCTGGACGGCGAACCTCGTCGGGACGGCGGCGATCGCCGGGGTGGGCGTCCACGCGCTGACGCGCCGGCTCGGCTGCGCGCCGCTGGCCTCGTGCTGCGCCGGCCTCGCGTTCGCGGACACGGGCTTCATGAACGGCCAGGTCGTCCACATCGGGCTCGTCGAGGGGACCGCGCTCACGCCGTGGATCCTGCTCGCCGTGGACGTGCTCGCCCGGCCCGAGCACCTCGGTGCGCGCGCCCAGGTCGCGACAGCCTGCCTGCTGGCGGTCGCCGGCGCCTGCGTCGTCCTGGCCGGCGACCCGCGCGCGGTGACGACGGCCGCGATCGCGAGCGGCATCTACGGTCTCGGGTGGTGCTGGCGCGCGCCACGGCGCGCAATCCGGCTGCTCGGGACCCTCGCCGCGGCGGGGGCGTGCGCCGCGCTGCTCTCCGCGGTGCAGTGGCTTCCCGGGCTCGGCTTCGTCCACGTCTCCCAGCGGGGCGTCAGCGCCTACGACTTCTTCGGAGCCGGATCGCTCCACCTCGGCGAGGTCGCGACCCTGCTCGCCGTGCCGTTCGTGCTCGGGACGAACGGCAACCTCGGGCAGCCCTACTACGCGGGCAACTACAACCTCCCCGAGCTCACGATCGGCGTCGGGCTGCTCGCCCTCGTCGCGGCGTGCGCCTTCGTCCCGGACCTCGCCACCTCGGCGCTGCGACGCGTCCGGTCCCGTGGAGCCGGACGTCTTGGGCGGCGCCCGCTCGGCGTCTGGTACGTGCTGGCTCTCGTCGGGGTGCTCCTCACGCTCGGGACGAACACCCCCCTCGGCCACCTGCTCGTCGAGATCCCGCTCTACAACGGCCAGAGGCTGCAGAACCGCAACGCCGCCCTCGTCGACCTCGCGCTCGTCGTCCTGCTCGCGTTCTTCCTCGACGACCTGCTCCGCCAGCCCGGCGACGCGCGCGCGCCCGGCGGCACCGGCGAGCCGGGAGGGCTCCTCGAGCGCCCGCTCACCCGCGCCGCAGCGCTTATCCCCGTCGCCTGGCTCGTCGCCGTCGTCGCCTGGGCGTGGGCCGCGCCGGTGCCGCTCGAGCGTTTCGTCGGCGTCGACGAGCCGACGCCGGGGCTGATGGTCGCGCTCACCCCGTACCTCGTCACGACTCTCCTCCTCGGGCTCGCGGCGGGGGCTCTCGTCGCGTCCTGGGGTCGCGTCCGCCACCGCACGCGCACGACGGCCCTGGTCGCGCTCGCCCTCTGCGACATCGCCCTGTACGTCGTGAACAGCGGGTTCGCGACAGCCTCGACGAGCGTGCTCGCGTCGAGCACGAGCGCGAGCGCCCCGCTCGCTCGCCTCGTCGGCCGCAGCGGTCGCTTCGCCATCTACGACCCGTCGGGCGCGACGGTGCCGGGGCCGTCGGCTGCCGAGCTCGACGCCATCGGCGTCACGGACCTCAACATCTTGCGCCACCTGCCGAGCGTCCAGGGCTACGGCTCGATCGTCGACGGCGCCTACGACACCGCGACAGGTACGCACGCTGTCGCCGGGCTCGACGCGAGCCAGCTCGCCGGACCGACGTTCGACTCCCTCGACCTCAAGGTCCTGCTCGTTCCTCCCGGCTATCTCGTCCAGGCACTCCCGCCGGCCGGGTCCGTGTCGGTCGCGGGCGGTCCGACGACGACGGCGCTCGGCGCGCCTGCCGCCATCTCACGAGCCACGGTCCGCGCCGGCGGAGCCCGCCGGCTCGCCGCGCGAGGGTCTTCCACCTGGCTCCTCACGAGCCGCACCCCGCTCGCCCGGGTCACCGTCGTGCTCGCCGGCCACGGGACCGCCACGGCAAGCCTCGCCGTCTCCGTCACGAACGGTCGGGGTCGGCAGCGGCGGGCACGGGCCGTCGCGGTCCATGGGAGCGTCGCGACCTTCGTCGTGCCGGGCATCCCGATCGCCGACCAGGTGCACGTCGAGAACCTGGCGCGCCGTGCCGTCCGGGTCGGCGCGGTCGTCGTCGTCCCCGGCGACGCAGCCGGGGCGCCGGGGACCGCCGCCGCACGGCAGGCACGCGCCCCGGTCGTCCTCGACGGATCCCTCCAGAGTGACCTCGCTCCTCCGCGCTGGTCGCTCGCGGGCAAGATCGACGGTCTCGCAGCCTTCACCGACAACGCGGCGCGCGGCCTCGCCTGGCTCGAACCGCCGGGCAGCACGTCACCGGACGCGCGCCGCGCCCGCAGCGGCACCGTCTCGACTGGGGCGGCGCTCGAGACCGGATCGCAGACCATGCACGTCACCGCCACCACCGCGACGCTTCTCGTGCGCAGCGAGGCCTACTCCCCCGGCTGGACCGCCCGCCTCGCGCCGCGTGGCGGTGGTCCGACGATCGTCGAGCCCGTCCGGCCGCTCGGCCTCGTCCAGGCGGCCGAGATCCCGGCCGGCGCGTACACGGTCACCTGGCGGTACGCGCCCGCAGATATCCTCGAGGGCCTCGTCGCGAGCGCCGCAGGTCTCGCGTGGCTCGCCGTCGCCCTCGTCTGGTGCGCCGGCTGGCCACGTCGCCGCTGAGCCCGTTGAGCTCGCTGAGCTCGCTCAGCCCGCTCAGCCCGCGAACTACTGGCGACTGCTTGAACAATGCGAGATCGCCGCGTCGGAATCGACATGCGACGTCGCGAGGATCGTCCCCGCGTCTGGCCTGATCGCCGCGCGCGCCGCGCTGGTCGGGCCCGGCAGCTCGGTCGCGCGACCTCGGTGCGCGTCCCGGCAGTTGCACGTGCTGTATCGTTAGGGCATGGCAGTCAAAGGAACCCAGGCCGTCGTCCGCACCACGAGCGGCGCCGTCGGCGAGACGGTGCACACAGACGGGCGGCGAGCCCGCGGGGAGCGTACGCGCCTCGCAGTCCTCGAGGCCCTGCTCCACCTCGTCGAGCAGGGCGAGCTCCGACCGACGGCCCAGGCGGTCGCCGAAGAGGCCGGCGTCGCGCTGCGCACGGTCTACCACCACTTCGAAGACGTCGAGGCGCTGCGCCGCATGGCCCTCGACCTCCAGCTGCGCCGGCACAGCGAGCTGCTCGCCCCTGTCGACCAGAAGGCCGACCTCGACGACCGGATCCGTGTCGTTGCGCGCCAGTGCCGCAAGCTGTTCGAGGCGGTGACGCCCATCCGGCGTGCGGCGATGTTCGACGAGCAGAGCTCGCCGGAGATGGCGGAGGGTCTCCGCCGGGCGCGCCTCGTCCGCCGCAACTTCGTGACCGGCGCGTTCGGCGCCGAGCTGGCGAAGCGGTCGGCCGAAGGTCGCACGCTGCACGACGCGATCGACGCGGCGACGTCGTGGGAGTCCTGGTACTACACGCGCTCGAGCCTCGACCGCTCTGCTGGTGCGGCGGAGAAGATCCTCGCGCTCACGCTGCACGACCTGTTGACAGGGCGGCCGACGTCCGGTCGCTGAGCGCGCCGGGCACGTTCGCTGCCCCATCCGCGACCCCACCGGCTGACCGCCGGCTGACCGCCGGCAAGGTCACGGCGCGACCGGTGACATCTCCCGCCACGCCGGTAGGAGCGGCGAGATCCCGGCTGCCTAGCCTCACCCGCCGTGGGGCTCGGCATACGACCCGGTCCGCCCGAGCGGGGGCGTTGCGCCGTGTGCTGTTCCCCGACGCATCCGGGGTTCCGCCACTGCGGCAGCTGTGAGATCGTCCGGCGCCAGCTCGGCGGCGCCTTGTTCCACGTCCGGCCCGTCCGGCTCGCGCCCCGCGGCGGCGACCTCCACCGGCACCTCGTCGCGTACAAGGCGGCGCCGAGCCCCGCCGTGCGCAGCGAGGCAGCGTCGCGCCTCGCGGACCTGCTGGCCAGCTATCTCGTCTGCGTCGTCGCGCGCACCAGTACCGGGTCGCGGACCGTCCGGCGGCCGGTGATCGCCGTCGCGACCGTGCCGTCGTCGGGAGCCGGGCGCAGCTCCTGGCACGGGACCCACCCGCTGTCGAACGTGGTCCGCATGGCCTGCTCACGCCTCGAGCGCGGCAGCGCTGCCCTGTCGGGCACCGTCCACCACGCAGCCGACCTGCTCGAACGGGGACCCGGTCCGCTCGGCCACCGTCGAGCGGCGCTCGACGGCTACCTCGTCGCGCGCCCTGCCCGGGTGGGAGACGGCCCGCTGCTCGTCGTCGACGACCTCTACACCTCGGGAGCGCGCGCCCAGAGCGCCGCCTACGCGTGCAGTGCCGCAGGCCTCACGGTGCTCGCGATCGCCCCGCTCGGTCGCCTCGTCGACCAGGGCGGCGGTGCGGCGCCGGTTGCCAGCCGGGCCACTAGCCTTGCGACGAAGGCCAGATAGACAGCCGATCCCTCGCGCCCGTCCCTCGCGCTCGTCGCAGCCCCGTTGCGGCGCGCACCTCGACGCGGAGGATCGCCGACGAATGGAGCATGGATGAACAACGACGACCGCACGGCTGCAACCAATCTCGCGCGCCAGCTACGCGTCGACTCCATCCGCTGCAGCACCTCGGCGGGCTCGGGCCACCCGACGTCGTCGCTCTCGGCTGCGGACCTCGTCGCCGTGCTCGCGACGCGGCACCTGCGCTACGACTGGGAGCACCCCGAGGTGCCGACGAACGACCACCTCGTGTTCTCGAAGGGGCACGCGTCGCCGCTCATCTACGCGCTCTACCGCGCCGTCGGCGTCGTGAGCGAGGACGAGCTGATCGAGACCTACCGCCGCTTCGGCGCCCGCCTCCAGGGCCACCCGACCCCGATCCTGCCGTGGGTCGACCTCGCCACCGGATCCCTCGGGCTCGGCATCGCCGCCGCGGTCGGCATCGCGCTCGCGGGTAGCCGCCTCGACAAGCTCGGCTACCGCACCTGGGTCGTCTGCGGCGACAGCGAGCTGGCCGAGGGGTCGGTCTGGGAGGCCCTCGACAAGGCCGCCTACTACGACCTTGCCAACTTCACGGCGATCGTCGACGTCAACCGGCTCGGCCAGCGCGGTCCGACCGAGCTCGGCTGGGACCTCGACGCCTACGCGGCGCGCGTCCAGTCCTTCGGCTGCGTCCCGATCGTCGTCGACGGGCACGACGTCGAGGCGATCGACACCGCCTTCGAGACCGCTGCCGCCACGGCGCACCCGACTGTCGTGCTCGCACGCACGCTGAAGGGCAAGGGCGTCGCCGAGATCGAGGACAAGGAGGGCTGGCACGGCACCGCGCTCAAGCCCGACCTCGCGGAGCGTGCCGTCGCGGAGCTCGGCGGGACGAGCTCGATCCACGTGACCTCGCTCCGGCCACCCGCCGGCCAGCCCGCGATCACGCCGGCGCCCGAGACCCCGATCGAGCTGCCGCGCTACGAGCTCGGGTCGAAGGTCGCGACCCGCAAGGCCTACGGCGACGCGCTCGCGGCACTGGCCGCACGACCCGAGGTCGTCGTGCTCGACGCCGAGGTCGGCAACTCGACCGGCTCGGAGTCGTTCTTGAAGGTCGCTCCCGAGCGGTACTTCGAGACCTTCATCGCCGAGCAGCTGATGGTGGCGGCAGCCGGCGGGCTCGCGGCCCGCGGCTACGTGCCCTTTGCCGCCACCTTCGGCGCCTTCTTCTCGCGGGCGTTCGACTTCGTGCGGATGTCGGGCATCTCCGGTCTGCGCATCCGGCTCGCCGGCTCGCATGCCGGCGTCGAGATCGGTGCCGACGGCCCGTCGCAGATGGCCCTCGAGGATCTCGCGTCGATGCGCGCAGTCCACGGCTCGGTCGTGCTCTACCCGAGCGACGCCACCTCCGCCGTCGCACTCGTCGCCGCGATGGCCGACGCACCGAGCGTCGCCTACATGCGCACGACGCGTGGCGCCTACCCCGTCATCTACGGACCGGACGAGCAGTTCCCGATCGGGGGCGCGAAGGTCGTCCGCTCCTCGGCCGAGGACGCGGTGACGTTGCTCGGTGCAGGGGTGACCCTGCACGAGTGCCTCGCGGCAGCCGACATGCTCGCCGCGGACGGCATCGCCGCGCGGGTCGTCGACTGCTACAGCGTCAAGCCGGTCGACGCGGAGACGATCGGCGCGGCGTGCAGCGCGACCGGCGGGCGCCTCGTCGTCGCGGAGGACCACTACCCCGAGGGCGGGATCGGCGAGGCCGTCCTCTCCGCCCTCCAGCGGGCCGGCACACCCGTGCACGTCGCGCACTGCGCGGTCCGCGGCCTGTCGAGCTCGGGCACGCCCGAGGAGCTGCTCGACGCGGCGGGCATCTCTGCGGTCCACATCGCCAGCGCGGCACGCGGGCTCGTTTCCGCCTGAGCATGACCGGACGCGACGCGGCCCGGGCGGGGGGTGCCCGGGCCACGCGCTCTACGACCTCGCGACCACGTTCCTGGGGGGGTCGGAACAGTCAGCGGAAAGGTCTGAGGTCAGTGTACGGCGCGAGCGGCCGCCTGCGGGAGCTTTGCGCGAAGAGCAACACAGCCGTAACAGCAGGTCCACCCAGCTCTGTGCAACCGTTCACTGATTCGTCATCTCCGGCCGTTCGGCGGATCGGCGGATCGGCGGATCGGCGGATCGGCGGATCAGCGGAAGACCACGGTCGTCGCACCGTTGAGCATCACGCGGTGCTCGACGTGCCAGCCGACTGCGCGCGCGAGCGCGGCGCACTCGAT
>DAHWHN010000104.1 GCA_027335685.1 Acidimicrobiaceae bacterium | reverse complement strand
GTGCGCGGGGAACCCGCGGCGCGAGCCACCGTGACGTCGGGCGCGCCGACCCCGACGCGCCCCGTGCCGGCAGGACCTGGCTCTGGGACCACATCGGCCGGCTCGCCGGGATCGCCCTCGGCGTGCTCGCCTTCGCCGCGCTGGTCTTCCTCGCCGCGATCGGCTTCAAGCCGGCTCTCTTCCTCATCGTGCTGCTCGTCGCGGGCGTCGTGATCATCGCGGTCGGAGGACGGATCCGGAGCGCCTGACGGTGGCCCTCTACCGCGACGAGGGTGTCGTGCTGCGGACGCTCCGCCTCGGCGAGGCAGACCGCATCGTCACCCTGGCGACGCCCGTCCACGGCAAGGTCCGTGCCGTCGCGAAGGGAGTCCGCCGGACCAAGAGCCACGTCGGCGCGCGCCTCGAGCCCCTGAGCCACGTCAGCATGCTCTGCTGGCACGGACGCGAGCTCGACGTCATCACGCAGTCGGAGGTCGTCGGATCGGCGAGGCAGCTGCGCGAGGACCTCGACCGCCTCGTCCCCGCTCTGACGATGCTCGAGATCGTGGACCTCGTCGCGGTAGAGGGGCAGGCGATGCCCGAGCTGTTCGCGCTGCTGACCGGCGCGCTGCGCACGCTCGCCTCGAGCGGGTCACGATTGGTCCTCGCCGCGTTCTGCTGGAAGCTGCTCGCGGTCGAAGGCGTCGCCCCCGTCGTGGCGCGCTGCGCGCGCTGCGGCGCGCCGGACCCGCTCGTGGCCTTCGACCCGGGCGAGGGAGGCCTGCTCTGCCGGTCCTGCCGGCGCGGCCAGGCCGTCTCGGCCGACACGGTCGCGATCGTGCGCCGCATCGTCGGCGGCGACCTGCGCGGCGTCCTCGCCGACGGCGCGCACGACGTCGACGACGAGGTCGAGCGGCTCGGCCTCCTCGCCGTCGAGAGGCACCTCGACCGGCGCCTGCGGACGACACGCCACCTGCTCGAGGCCGGGCCGGTCTCCGGAGCTCCGTCGTGAGCCCGGTCCCGGCGAGAGGACCGGGCGGAGGCGCCGGCGGGCCGAAGTATCCTGCGACCATGCCCGACCAGCCCGTCTCCCAGACGACCGAGCGACCCGACGCCCCCGACGCGCCGGGGGGCGGCACGGCACGGCCCACGGGGACGGCGCTGTTCGACGCAGTCGTCAACTTGTGCAAGCGCCGGGGCTTCGTCTTTCCCTCCGCGGAGATATACGGCGGCATCCGCTCCACGTACGACTACGGCCCGCTCGGCGCCCTCATGTTGCGCAACGTGAAGGACGCCTGGTGGCGCGCGATGGTCCAGGAGCGAGACGACGTCCTCCCGCTCGACGCCGCGATCCTCACGAACCCGAAGGTCTGGGAGGCATCCGGTCACCTCGCGACGTTCACCGACCCGCTCGTCGACTGCCGCAGCTGCCGCGAGCGCTCACGCGCCGACCACCTCGAGACGGACGAGTCGGGCCGCCCTGTCTGCCCGCACTGTGGCTCGACGGACCTCACCGAGGCACGGCCGTTCAACTTGATGTTCAAGACCTTCGTCGGTCCGGTGGAGGACGAGGCGTCGGTCGCGTACCTGCGACCCGAGACCGCCCAGGGCATGTTCGTCAACTTCTCGAACGTGCAGACGGCCATGCGTCGCAAGCCGCCGTTCGGGATCGCGCAGCTCGGGCGCAGCTTTCGCAACGAGATCACGCCGGGCAACTTCGTCTTTCGCACCCGCGAGTTCGAGCAGATGGAGATGGAGTACTTCGTTCCGCCGGCCGAGAGCCCGACGTGGTTCGCCTACTGGTGCGAGCAACGCATGACCTGGTACCGACGGTACGGCATCCCCGAGACCATGCTCCGGCTCCGCCACCACGAGACGGCAGAGCTGTCGCATTACTCCTCGGGCACCGCCGACGTCGAGTTCGCGTTCCCGTGGGGCTGGGGCGAGCTCGAGGGCATCGCCAACCGGACCGACTTCGACCTCAAGGCGCACTCGGAGCACTCCGGCGTGCGGCTCGAGTACTTCGACCAGGCGAGCGGCGAGCGCTACGTGCCCCACGTGATCGAGCCGGCCGCCGGGGCCACGCGGACGATGATGGCCTTCTTGATCGCCGCGTACGACGAAGACGAGGTGGGAGGCGAGCGCCGCTCGGTGCTGCGCCTCCACCCTCGCCTCGCGCCGTACCAGGTCGCGGTGCTCCCGCTGTCGAAAAAGCCCGAGCTCGCGCCGTTGACCGAGGAGATCCTCGCAGCGTGCCGCCGGCACGTGGTGTGCGAGCGAGACGAGACGCAGTCGATCGGCCGCCGCTACCGGCGCCAGGACGAGATCGGCACGCCGATGTGCGTCACCGTCGACTTCGACAGCCTCGTCGACCGTCGCGTCACGGTGCGCGACAGGGATTCGACGGCCCAGGAGCGCATCGCCGTCGACGACGTCGCGTCCTACGTCCTCGAGCACCTCGGGAGCTAGGTCCTCCGGATCCCCGGACGGCCCGCGCCGGCCGCACCCGCACGGTACGGTCCGGGCCATGGCCATTCCCGACGAGGACGTCGCCAAGGTGCGCGCGGCGACGGACATGGTGGCGCTCGTCGGCGAGCAGACGGCGCTCAAGAAGGTCGGCAGGCGCTACGTCGGGCTCTGCCCGTTCCACTCGGAGAAGTCCGCCTCGTTCAGTGTCAACGCCGAGGAGGGGCTCTACTACTGCTTCGGGTGCCAGGCGTCGGGGGACGCCATCAGCTTCGTCCGCGCAGTCGAGGGTTGCGACTTCGTCGAGGCGGTCGAGAGGCTGGCCGCACGGGCAGGACTTGCGATCCGCAGCGACGACGACGGCGGGGCGGCCGCGCAGCACGGGCGGCGCAAGCGGCTCTACGACGCGCTCGGGGCGGCGGTCGAGTTCTACCACGAGCGCCTCCTCGCCTCGCCGGACGCCGGGGCGGCGCGCCAGTACCTGCGGGCGCGCGGCTACGACGGGACCGTCGTCCGCCAGTTCCGCCTCGGCTTCGCCCCCGCCGGCTACGACCAACTGGTCCGTGCGCTCGGGCTCCCTGTCGGGGTCCTCGTCGAGGCCGGCCTCGCGCTCGAGGGCGGCGGCAGGACCCGGGACGCCTTTCGCGAGCGCGTGATCTTCCCGATCTTCGATCCCGGCGGCCGTGCGATCGCCCTCGGCGGTCGGGTGCTCCCCCCCGAGCTGCGCTCGAGCGACCGGGACCCCGGTCCGAAGTACCGGAACTCGCCGGAGTCGCCCGTCTACCAGAAGCGGCGGACCCTCTACGGCCTCAACTGGGCCAAGAAGGACATGGTCCGCGCCGGCGAGGCGGTCGTGTGCGAGGGCTACACCGACGTCATCGGCTTCTTCCGCGCCGGCGTCCCGCGCGCGGTCGCGACGTGCGGGACCGCGCTCACCGAGGAGCACCTCCGCCTGCTCGCCAACTTCGCGAGGAGGATCGTGCTCGCGTTCGACGCCGATCGCGCCGGCCAGAACGCGGCGGCCCGCCTCTACGACTGGGAACGCCAGCACTCCGTCGAGCTCGCCGTCGCCACGCTCCCGAGCGGGAGCGACCCGGCGGAGCTCGCGACGAGCGACCCGGACGCGCTCGCCTCGGCCGTGGCGAGCGCGCGGAGCTACCTCGCGTTCCAGGTCGAGCGCGCGATCGGGGCCGTGGACCTCGGCTCGCCCGAAGGGCGGTCCCGCGCGGCGGAGGTGGCCCTCGCTGCCGTGGCCGAGCACCCGAACGACCTCGTCCGGGACCAGTACCTCGTCGAGATCGCCGACCGGACCCACCACGATCCCGAACGGCTCCGCCCGTTGCTCGACGCGCGACGGCGAGCCGTCCTCGCGCAGCACGCGGGCGGGTCGCCGGGCCGCCCGCGAGCATCGCGCAGCTCGGAGCCACCGCCGGTCGACGACTGGGCCGTCGACGAGGCCGTCGACGGTGCCGACGGTGCCGACGGTGCCGGGAGCGCCCGCGCTGGACCGTCCGCGCCGGGACGAGCGGACGGCAGGCCGGCGGACCGGAGCGATCCTCGTCACGGCCGGCCGCGCCCCGACGAGCACGGCGCCGCTGCGGCGAGCAGACCGGGGCGATCGCGGTCCCGGGCGTCGCGCGTCGGGCTGGACGGGTTGGCCCTCGCGCTCCACCGACCCCACGACGTCGCGGCGCTGTTCGACGCCGTACTGTTCACCGATCCCCTGCATCGGGAGGCGTTCGAAGTGCTGGCGTCCGCGGCCGAGCTCCACGAGGCGATCGAGTCGGCGACCCCGGAGGTCGCGGACCTCCTCCGTCGGATCGCTGTCACCGACCTCGAGCCCGACGCCGACGCCCTCGGGACCTTCGTCGCGCTCACCCGCGCCGCGGCCGAGCCCACCCTTGCCGCCTTCGTCCGCGAGGCGCGCGCGCTCGAGCGGTCGGGGCACGCGGCCGAGGCGACGGAGCATCTCGAGCGCAGCGGCGCGATCCGGCGTGACCTCGAGCTGCTGCGCGACGCGAGCGACTCGCTCACGCCCGCCTCCCCCGCGATTGGCGCCGCGAAGCGCTTGGTAGCCTGGATGGTGGCGCGAGACGAGGACGGTGATGGATGGCGCGACTCGAGCTGACCGACGAGGGCGACGCGGACGGTCTCGTCCTTCGGGCGCTTCGCGGGACAGCTGCGGCCGGCGGATCCGGCTCTCCCGCCGCCGACACCGTCCGCGCGTACCTGCGTGAGATCGGCCGGGTCTCGCTGCTCTCGGCAGATCTCGAGGTCCTCTGCGCGAAGCGCATCGAGCTCGGCCACGAAGCCGCCGCCAAGCTCGAGGCGTGGCGGGCCGAGGGGCGCGACGACGTCCCCCCGGCCGAGCGCCGCAGCGCCGAGCGGCTCGTCGCGGAAGGTCAGGAGGCCAAGGACCTGCTCACCGAAGCGAACCTCCGCCTCGTCGTGTCGATCGCGAAGCGCTACCGCAACCGCGGGATGGCCTTCCTCGACCTGATCCAGGAGGGCAACCTCGGCCTGATGCGCGCCGTCGAGAAGTTCGACTACCGCAAGGGGTTCAAGTTCTCGACCTACGCGACCTGGTGGATCCGCCAGGCCATCACGCGGGCCGTCGCCGACCAGGCGCGCACGATCCGCATCCCCGTCCACATGGTCGAGACGATCAACAAGGTCGTCCGCGTGCAGCGGACGCTGTCCCAGGAGCTCGGCCGCGAGCCGACCGTCGAGGAGGTCGCCGTTCGGCTCCAGTTCCCCGTCGAGCGGATCCTCGAGATCCAACGGATCAGCCAGGACACCGTCTCGCTCGAGCAGCCGATCGGCGACGAGAACGACTTCAGCCTGTCCGACCTCGTCGAGGATCGCGGCGCGGAGGTGCCGGTCGACGCCGCGACGCGCATGCTGCTCAACGAGGCCGTCCAGCGGGCGCTCGGCGAGCTCTCGCCGCGCGAGCAGGAGGTCGTCCGCCTGCGCTTCGGGCTTGACGACGGCCGCGTCCGCACGCTCGAGGAGGTGGGGCAGATCTTCGGTGTCACGCGCGAGCGGGTCCGCCAGATCGAGACCAAGACCCTCGCGAAGCTGCGCCAGCCCGCCCTCTCGCGGCCTCTGCGCGACTACCTCGGCTCCGACTGACCGCCGGCCGGGACTGCCGGCGGCTGTTGCGGTACGGCGTCGATGCCGTTCCACTCTCGTGGCATCGTGACACGACTCGTGGTACGTGCTTGTGCCCGTGTGCTCACCCTCGTATAACTGGCTCGGTCGGCCACGCCCCGCTCGACCGGCCGAGCGGGGCGGGTCGGGGCGGGGCGAGGCGGGGCGGGCTAGACCTGCCACGGGAGCAGAGCGCGCGACGAAGCCGGTCGACGGTCGGGCTGGGACCGTGGCCCACCGCACCCTGCACCCTGCAGGCGGCTGCACGGGTCGCCGAGGACGACGGCAAGAGGGGACGCACGATGAGCGACGAGCACCGGACGATCGAAGCCTTGTTCGACGAGGAGAGGACGTTCGCCCCGCCCCCGGAGTTCGCGCGCCGGGCCGTCGTGGCCAGCGACACGGTCTACGCCGACGCAGACGCCGACACCGACGCCTACTGGGCGACGCAGGCCGATCGAGTCCTCTGGCGCAGGCGGTTCGACGCGGTGCTCGACTGGTCGGGTGCACCCTTTGCGAAGTGGTACGTCGGCGGCACGCTGAACGTCACGGAGAGCTGCCTCGACCGCCACCGCGACGCGCATCCCGACCACGTCGCCTACTACTGGGAGGGCGAGCCCGGCGACCGGAGGATCATCACCTACGGTGAGCTGTACGACGACGTCTGCCGGCTGGCGAACGCGCTCGCCTCCCTCGGGCTCGCGAAGGGCGACCGCGTCGCGATCTACATGGGCATGGTCCCCGAGCTCCCCGCCGCCCTTCTCGCGTGCGCCCGCCTCGGCGCACCCCACGTGGTCGTCTTCGGCGGCTTCTCCGCCGACTCCCTCGCCGACCGCATCGCCGACGCCGGTGCAAAGGTCGTGATCACCTGCGACGGCGCGTAGCGCGGCGGGTCCGTCGTGCCCTTGAAGGAGATGGTCGACGACGCGCTGTCCCGCACGCCCAGCGTCGAGCACGTCGTCGTCGTCCGGCGCACGGGCGCGACCGTGCCGATGACCGCCGGGCGGGACGTGTGGTACCACGAGGTCGTCCCCGACCAGCGCGCCGAGTGCCCGGCGACCGAGTGCGGTGCCGAAGACCTGCTCTTCCTGCTGCACACCTCGGGCACGACGGCGAAGCCGAAGGGCATCGTCCACACCTGCGGTGGCTACCTCGTCGGTGCCGCCACGAGCCATTCGATGGTCTTCGACCTGCACGAGACCGAGGACGTCTACTGGTGCACCGCAGACATCGGCTGGGTCACCGGCCACAGCTACGTCGTCTACGGACCGCTGGCCAACGGCGCCACCTCGGTGCTCTACGAGGGCGCGCCCCACTACCCCGACCGGGACCGCTACTGGGAGATCGTCGAGCGCTACGGCGTCACGACGCTGTACACCGCGCCGACCTCGATCCGCACGTTCATGAAGTGGGGCGACGAGCACCTCGCGAAGCACGACCTGTCGAGCCTGCGGCTGCTCGGGACGGTCGGCGAGCCGATCAACCCCGAAGCCTGGATGTGGTACCGAGACGTCGTCGGCGGCGGGCGCTGCCCGATCGTCGACACCTGGTGGCAGACCGAGACCGGTGGCCTCATGATCGCGCCGCTCCCTGGCGTGACGACGACCAAGCCGGGATCGGCCACGGTCCCCCTTCCGGGCATCGCGGCCGACGTCGTCGACGAGAACGGCGAGAGCGTGCCACTCGGCCAGGGCGGTTACCTCGTCATCACGCGCCCGTGGCCGTCGATGCTCCGTGGCATCTACGGCGACGACGACCGCTTCGTCGAGACCTACTGGCGTCGCTTCTCACGCCCCGACGAGGGGCGCTGGGTCTACTTCGCCGGGGACGGCGCGAAGCGGGACCTCGACGGCTACTACTGGCTCCTCGGCAGGGTCGACGACGTGATGAACGTCTCCGGCCACCGCATCTCCACCCTCGAGGTCGAGTCGGCGCTCGTCGACCATCCCGCGGTCGCCGAAGCTGCCGTCATCGGCCGGGCGGATGCCCAGACCGGTCAGGCGATCGCAGCGTTCGTGACGCTACGCGGCGAGCGCGAAGGCGACTCCGCCCTCATCGACGAGCTGCGCGAGCACGTCGCGGCGAAGATCGGCAAGATCGCCCGCCCCGCGTCGATCGTCTTCACGCCCGAGCTGCCGAAGACGCGATCGGGCAAGATCATGCGGCGGCTGCTGCGCGACATCTCCGAGAGCCGCAAGCTCGGCGACGTGACGACGCTCGCGAACGAGTCGGTCGTCCACGAGATCGCCGAGCGGGCCAAGAGCACCCCTGCGCCCGAGAGCTGAGCGCGGGCGGCACAGGCCAGCAGAGAAGGGAGGGTTCCTGGAGGAGCACGACGCCGGAGGGTCCGCTCCGAGACCGTGAACGGGGGAGGACTACCGGCTCGAGTCGAGACGACCGAGGACCAAGGGGGAAACGACAAGATGAGCGATCCGAGTACTGGAACGGGACCACGTGGGCTACCGACGAGCGTCGACGCGACGGTGACGTCGCCTGTCGGCGATCCAGCCCCGATCGGGCTGGCAGGGTTCGCTATGACGACCTTCCTGCTGAGCCTGTTCAACTCCGGCGTCCTCGCGACGAATCTCGAGGGCGTCGTCCTGCCGCTCGCGCTCGTCTACGGCGGTGCCGCCCAGCTGCTCGCCGGCATGTGGGAGCTGCGGAACAAGAACACCTTCGGAGCGCTCGCCTTCACCTCCTACGGGGCGTTCTGGATCGCGTTCTTCTACTACGTGCGCTACGTCGCCGGCGGGCTGCCCGCGGCGACCGCGTACCAGGCGACCGGTTACTTCCTGCTCATGTGGACGATCTTCACCGCCTACATGCTGGTGGCGAGCTTGAGGACGAGCGTCGCCGTCGTCGCCGTGTTCCTCACCCTCACGGTGACCTTCGCGCTGCTCGCAGCCGGCGCCCTCGACCAGGAGATCCACATCACCCACGTCGGCGGCTACGTCGGCATGGTCACCGCCGCGCTCGCGTGGTACGCGTCGTTCGCCGGCGTGACGAACGCGACCTGGAAGAAGGTCGTGCTGCCCGTCTGGCCGCTCGGATAGTCCGCCCGCGCCTGTGGGCGCTTGTGCACATGGTGGACCAGCTCGGCTCGCTGCCCGCGGTCACGTACGACGGCTGACCGCCCCTGCCTGGGCGAGGGGCGGTCAGCGGGCGGCGCCGGCGTGCGTCGCGACCGCAGGATCGACCGCGTAGATCCCCCGGAGCAGCGCAGGATCGGGTACGGGGGCGACCCTATCCCGGCGTGCCGCGAGCTCCGAGGCGTGCGCCGTGCGCAGCGCAGGTCGGCCGAAGTGCCAGCCCTGGCCGAGCTCGACGCCGAGATCGCGCGCGGCGCTCGCCTGCTCGTGGGTCTCGATGCCTTCGGCGAGCACGACCGTGCCGCCGGCTCGCCCGATGTCGACGATGGCGCTGACGATCGCCGTCGCGACCTTGCCGGGGAGTCGCTGGACGGTCTCCCGGTCGATCTTCACGACGTCCGGTTCGAGCTGGACCATCAAGTTGAGCGAGGAGAACCCCGAGCCGAGGTCGTCGAGAGCGACCTTGCATCCCTTGGCCTTGTAGTAGGAGAAGAGGCGGGCAAGGTGGTCGAGGTCGCGCACCTCCTCGCTCTCGGTGATCTCGAAGACGATCTGGTCGAGCCGGAGCCCGGCGTCCGCGGCGGCGCGCTCGGTCGTGCGCAGGCAGACCTCGGGCCGGTAGATCGTGGTCGGGACGAAGTTCACGAAGAGCAGGTCGTCGCCGAGCCAGCCCTGCGCACCGAGCAGGGCGGTCGTCCGGCCGATCCGGTCGAGCATGTGGACCCACCCGGCCTCGGTCGCCGCAGCGAACATCGCGTCGGGCATCACCGGTCCCGTCGGTCCCGACGCGCGAAGGAGCGCCTCGTGGCCGACCACCGTCTGGTCCTCGAGGCGGACGATCGGCTGGTAGACGCTGTAGAAGTGGGCGAGCTCGTCCGCGAGCAGCGCGGCGAGGTCGCAGTGCTGGGCGCGCGCGTCGAGCTGGGCGAGCGTCGGCGCGCGCAGGGCCCCGGCAGCAAGCGCCCAGGTCTCCAGCTGCCCGG
>DAHWHN010000103.1 GCA_027335685.1 Acidimicrobiaceae bacterium | reverse complement strand
TGCTCTCGGGGATGGGCCGGTGGCTCGAGCGGTACGGAGAGTCCATCTACGGTACGCGACCGTGGACGATCTACGGCGAAGGTCCCACGAAGACGGTCCCCGGTGAGTTCCACGACACGGATCGAGCCCACTTCTCCTGTGCAGACGTCCGCTACACGCGACGCGCGGGCGCGCTCTACGCGATCGTGCTCGGACCGGCCCGCTCCGGGACCGTGACGCTGCGAGCCCTGTCCTCGGACATCCCTCTCGAGCGCCGCAGCCTCGCGAAGGTCGAGTTGCTCGGGCACGATGCGCCCCTGTCGTGGTCGTCTCGCCCGGAGGGTCTCGTCGTCGACGTCACCGACGACGATGCTGCCTGCGGGCCGTTCGCCCTGCGGCTGACGTTCGGATCCTGAGCCGACTCCTCGGCCCTGCCGACCGGGCAAGCCCCTCGGCAGCCCCACCTCAGCACCACGCGGTCGCTCGACCGCTTCACCTCAGAGAGGACGTGGATGTGACCGATTCCCAGAGCGCCGACCTCGACACGGCCGGAGGGCGCGCACCCAGCTCGAGCTTCCCGCGCCGGACCGTGCACCTCGACTTCCACACCGGTCCTGCGATCCCCGACGTCGGCGCCTCCTTCGATGGCGACGCCTTTGCGCGGACGTTCCGGGACGCCCACGTCGACAGCGTCACGGTGTTCGCCAAGTGCCACCACGGCCTGCTCTACTCCCGCAGCGACCGACCCGAGCGCCATCCGGGCCTCGCCCCCGACCTCGACCTGCTCGGCGAGCAGATCGCGGCGTTGCACGGAGCGGGCATCCGCGCGCCGATCTACCTGAGCGTCCAGTGCGACGAGTACGCTGCCGACCACCACCCGGATTGGCTCGCCCTCACCGCGGACCTGCAGCAGGTCCGGCGCCCGACAGCCGGGGCCTTCGAGGCATCCTGGCAGATCCTCGACATGTCGAGCCCGTACGCGGACTACCTGGCCGACCAGCTCGCCGAGATCCTCGACCTCTACGGGCCCGTCGACGGGATCTTCCTCGACATGTGCTGGGACCAGCCCAGTGCCTCGGTGTGGGCGATCGCAGGGATGCGCGCCGACGGGCTCGACCCGCGAGCCCCCGCGGACCGCGACCGCTACGCCCGCCTCGTCGCCCACCGCTACATGGCCCGCTACCAAGCCATGATCGAGCCCGCTGTCGTTGCCGGATCCCCGCAGGCCGTGTGGTTCAACAGCCGCCCGAAGGCCCGGTTGGTCGAGGAGCGCCGCTTCGTCCGCCACATCGAAGTGGAGGCCCTGCCGACTGGCGGCTGGGGCTACGCCTACCTGCCGTACGTCGCGCGGCTCGTGCGCGGACTCGGGCGACCGGCCCTCAGTCACACGGGGAGGTTCCACCGGAGCTGGGGCGACATGGCCTCGCTCAAGCCGCGGGCCGCCCTGCTCTACGAATGCTGCCAAATCCTCGCGCACGGCCTGTCGAACGGAGTCGGCGACCTGCTCGAACCGGGCGGTCAGCCCAACGCCGCCGTGTACGAACTCGTCGGCTCCGTCTACGCCCACGTCGAGTCCTGCGAGCCCTTCGTCGACGGTGCTCGGCACCTCGTCGACATCGCGCTCGTCGTCGACCCCGAGCAGGGCGACGCGCCCGGCGACGCCGTGATCGGTGCGGTGCGGGGCCTGCAGCAGCTGCGGCACCAGTTCGGAGTGGTCCCGCTCGGGGCAGACCTCGACCCCGACGTCGTCGTCGTCGTCCCGGAGTCGACCCCGCTCGATGACGGCCTCTGCGACCGCCTGCTCGCCCATGCGCGAGCCGGAGGGAGGCTCGTCCTCGCCGCCGCGGCTGTGCCGGCGGGTCCGTGCGGCGACGCCCTGCTCGCCGGCCTCGGGGTCGCACGCCGCGGCACTCTCGAGTTCTCGACCGTCTTTCTCGACATGACGGGACCAGACAACGCCCTCGTCCCCGGAGGCGTCCCTGTCCGGGTGGCGGGCCCCGCGCACCGACTCGAGCCCCTGGCTGGCACCGAGGTCCTCCTCGGCCTGCTCGAGCCGTACTTCGAGCGCGCCTACGACCACTTCAGCGGGCACTCGTACACGCCTCCGGCCCGCCCTGCCGGCTGTGCCGCGGTCCTCCAGCACGAGCAGGCCATCGTCCTTGGCGTACCGCTGCTGTCGGGCATCGCCGCCGAGGGCAACACCGAGTACCGGCAGGTCCTCGGCGCGCTCCTCGACCGGCTGCTCGCGCGGCCCGTCCTGCGCGCCGGCGGTCCGGTGCACCTCGAGACGGCCGCCGTCCGCGCCGAGCACCACACCGCCGTGCACCTGCTGAGCTTCGTGCCGAGCCGGCTCGGCCGCGACCTCGACCTCGTGCTCGACCCCTTCCCGCTCGTCGACCTCGAGCTCGCCGTCCGCAGCGCGTCGGCGCCGAGCCGTGTGACCGTGCAGCCGCGTGACGAGCTCCTGCCGTTCACCTTCGCCGACGGCTACGTGACCACGACCGTGTCGTGCACCGACGGGCACGCCGTCGTCGTGCTCGAGGACTGACCGACCGGAGGCGTCAGCGCGCGTTGCGCAGCCAGTCCTCGAGCCCGGCGATGTGCGCTGTCGCGCGTGCCGCTGCGACCTCGGGCTCGTGGCGCGCGATCGCGTCGAGGATCGCGAGGTGCTCGCGCAGCGTCCGTTCGTGCGCGGTCGCGTCCGTGATCCCGCGCCAGACCCGTGCCCGGTGCATCGGCCCCGCGAGGGAGTCGAGGAGGGAGATCAGCACGGGGTTCGCGCACCACGACACGATCGTGCGGTGGAAGGCGAGGTCGTTCTCGACGAATACCTCCGGCGCGGCCGACGACGGCACCTCGTCCAGGATCTCGTGCAGGCGCGCAACCTGCTCGCTCGAAGCGCTGCGTGCGAGGATCGCGGTCGCCGCAGGCTCGAGGAGCCGCCGCACCTCGAGGAAGTGCAGCACGGAGTCGTCCCTGTGGAAGTCCACGACGAAGCTCACCGCGTCGAGCAGCAGAGCGGGGTCGAGGCTCGTCACGTAGGTGCCGTCGCCCTGGCGCACGTCGAGGATGCGCACGAGCACGAGCGCGCGCACCGCCTCGCGCAGCGAGCTGCGCGAGAGCCCGAGCGAAGCGGCGAGCTCGTCCTCCTTCGGGAGCCGGTCACCGGGCTCGAGGACTCCGGAGACGATCATCTCCTTGATCTTCTCGATCGCCTCGTCGGTCACCGCCATAGGTCGCGCACCTCTCAGGTCCCGCTCGCCGGAGTCCCGGATCCCGATCGTGCAGATCCCGGTTGCGCGGATCCGGTTTGCGCGGATCCCGGTTGCGCGGATCCCGGTTGCGCAGAGCCCTGGACCACGCAGCGCGGGTAGGCGCGCAACGCGTTCGACGAGAACACGGCGTCGAGCTCGGCGGGCGACAGCGAGCCGAGCGTCGTCACGGCGAGCTCGACGACCTCGTCGAAGCTGGCCTCTGCCGTGCAGACGGGCCAGTCGGAGCCGAAGACGAGCCGGTCCGGACCGAAGGCCTCCACGAGCCGCTCGACATAGGGACGGACCTGCTCGACGGTCCAGCCCGGCCCGGCGACGCTCACGAGGCCGGACACCTTGCACACGACGTTCTCGTGACGGGCCAGCTCGGCGATCCGGCGCTGCCACTCGCCCGTTGCGCCCGTCGCGATGTCCGGCTTGGCCGCGTGGTCGAGGACGAACTGCAGGTCCGCGAGCCGCCCGACGACGTCGATCGCCGCCTCGAGCTGCGGCGGGCGGACGAGCAGGTCGTAGGAGAGCCCTGCCCTCCCGAGCGCGCGCAGCCCCCGCAGCACGGTCGGGCGGACGAGCCAGGCGGGGTCGGGCTCGGACTGGACGAGGTGGCGCAGCCCGACGAGCGCGTCCCCACCCGGGCCCGCGAGCAGGCGGTCGAGGCACTCCTCGACGTCGGGTGCCTCGAGGTCGACCCAGCCGACGACGCCGGCCACGAGCGCGCTTCGCCGTGCGGACTCGAGCGTCTCCACCGTCTCGTCGAGGTCCGCGAGCACCTGCACGAGCACGACGCGATCGTCCGCTCCGGGATGCGCGTCGCCCACGTAGTCCTCGAGGTCGAAGCGCCGCCGCAGCGACGGGTCCTCGGCGGCGAGCCAGGAGTGGTCACGGGTCGCACAGTCCCAGACGTGGACGTGGGTGTCGCACCTCATCGCCGGTCACCGCTGACGGGCGCAGCGAGGAGCCCCTCGGCCTCGAGCTCGTCGAACAGCTCCGACGGCACCGGCGTGGCGAGATGGCGCACGTTCTCGCTCACCTCGTACGCGGAGCGCGCCCCGACGACCGCGGCGGTGACCGCAGGGTGCGCGAGCACGTAGTGCAGCGCGGCCGCTGCGATCGCCACCCCGTGGCGCCCGCAGACTGCCCGGATGGCCGTCGCGCGCTCGACGAGGTCAGCCGAGGCCGGGGCGTAGTCGAACGTCGCCCCAGGGCGCGGGTCGGCGAGGATGCCGCTGTTGAACACCCCGGCCGCGAGCACCGCGACGCCCCGCGCCTGGCAGGCCGGGAACAGCCCTGCCGCCGCGCTCGCGTCGAGCAGCGAGTAGCGCCCCGCGACGAGAACGCAGTCGATGTCGGTCTCGGCGACGAAGCGCTCGAGCATCGCCGTCTGGTTCATGCCGACGCCCACCGCCCGGACGACGCCCTCGTCGCGCAGCTCGACAAGGGCGGGGATCGCGGCGTCGCGCGCGGCCGCGAAGTGGTCGTCAGGGTCGTGGACGAGCGCGATGTCGAGGTGGTCGGTGCCGAGGCGCTCCAAGCTCTGCTCGACCGAGCGCCGGACGCCGTCACGGCTGTCGTCGCGCACCCGGCGACGCCGTGGCGTGGCGAAGAAGCCCTCCGCCCCGTCGACGTCCTCGTCGGTCGGCACGAGCAGGCGGCCGACCTTGCTCGAGACGGCGACCTGCGCGCGCGGCCAGCTCCGCAGCGCCGCGCCGAGGCGCTCCTCGGCGAGCCCGACGCCGTAGTGCGGAGCGGTGTCGAACGCTCGGATGCCGGCTCGCCACGCGGCGTCGAGCGTCGCGGCGGCATCCTCGTCGCTCACGGGGGCGAACAGCCCGCCGAGCGGTGCGCACCCGAGGACGAGGCGGGTCAGCGCGACGCCCGTCCCGGCGAGCTCGCGCTGCTCGATCGTCACGGCTGGCGCGGCGGCAGACGCAGGCCCGTGAGCCCCCCGTCGACCGTAAGGTCGGCCCCGGTCGTCGATCCCGCCGCAGGGCTCGCGAGATAGCAGATCGCCGCGGCGACCTCGTCGGCCGAGACGAGCCGACCATGGGGCTGGCGCGCGACGAGGGCGGCTCGCTCGCGGACCGGGTCGGCGGCCTGGTCGAGCAGTCGCGTGACCCACGGGGTCTCGGCCGTCCCGGGGTTGACGCAGTTCACCCGGATCCCGTCGCCGAGGTGGTCCGCCGCCATGGCACGCGTGAGGCTCAGCACCGCGCCCTTTGTCGCACTGTAGAGCGCGCGCCGCGGGAGCCCGACGTTCGCCGCGACCGAGCAGGTGTTGACGACGGCTGCATGCGCCGAGGCGCGCAGCGCGCCGAGCGCGGCGCGCGTCACGCGCACGATGCCGAAGACGTTGACCTCGAAGACGCGCCGCCACTCCTCGTCGGGGTTCTCCTCGACGCTGCCCTGGGCGCCGATGCCGGCGTTGTTCACGAGGATGTCGAGGCCACCGAGGCTGCCGATCGCCGACGCGACGGCGGCGACGACGCTCGCGTCGTCCGTCACGTCGCACGACACCGCAGCGAGGCCGTGCTCGGCCGCCGGTTCGGCGAGGTCCGCGACGACGACCTGCGCGCCCTGTGCCCGCAGCATCGTCGCCGTCGCGAGCCCGATGCCCGACGCCCCTCCCGTGACGATCGCCCGTAGGCCGCCGAACGGCGCGGGCTTGTGCCCGTCCGCCGCGCCGACCGTCTCCGTCGTCGTGCCCGTCGTGCTGCTCATCGTTGCACCCACCGTGACCTTTCACTCCTCGTGCCGAGCCACTGCCGGCGCTCGTCTCCCGCCGCCGGCATCCTTGGACTGCTACGCCTGGGCGACACGGCTCGCCTGGCGCCCGAGACCGTCGGCCTCGAGCTCGACGAGGTCGCCCGCGGTGAGGTAGGGGACGTCGTCGTGGCCGAGCGAGACGCCCGCGGGCGTGCCGGTGTTGACGATGTCGCCGGGCTCGAGGACCATGAACTGGCTGAGATACCACACGACGTGGTGGACGCCGAAGATCATGTTCGCCGTCGTGCCGTCCTGGCGCACGATGCCGTTGACCATGAGCTTCAGGCCGACGGACTGGACGTCGGCGACCTCGTCGGGCGTGGCGAGCCACGGGCCCATCGGGTTGAAGGTCTCGCAGCACTTCCCCTTGTCCCACTGGCCGCCGCGCTCCATCTGGAACTCGCGCTCGGAGACGTCGTTCGAGATGGCGTAGCCGGCGAGGACGGACGGGACGTCGTCGGGGGAATCGAGGTAGCGGGCTCGCCGTCCGATGACGACGGCGAGCTCGACCTCCCAGTCGGTCTTGGTCGAGCCGCGCGGCACGAGGATGTCGTCGTTCGGGCCGACGAGGCAGTTGGGCGCCTTCATGAACAGCACCGGCTCGGCCGGGATCGGGTTTCCCGTCTCCTCGGCGTGGTCGCGGTAGTTGAGCCCGATGCAGATGATCTTCTCCGGCTTCGCGACCGGCGCACCGATCCGGGCGCCGCCCGCGAGCTCGACCCGGCCGGTCGGGCCGAGCTCGCCGAGCACCGGGAGCGCACCGGTCCCGCCCGCGCGCGCGGCGGCATCGAAGCCGCCGTCGGCGAGGAAGGAGGCGTCGATGTCCCTGCCGAGCCCCGACAGATCGAGCACGCGCCCGTCCTCGTCGAGCAGCGCCGGTCGCTCGTGCCCCGGGTCGCCGATCCTCATGAGCCGCACGTGTCCACGCCCTTTCCCCGAGCCGGCGCCGTCGTCGCCGGCATCTCGTCCGGCCGGTCCCGCGCACTGCCCCGGGGTCCGGCGTCGCACCACGCCCTCCAGCGCACCCGTCGCACCGGCGCCACTGACGGCCTAGTCCGGGCACCATACATCCGATGAATCGACACGGTCAACGTGGCGCACGGTGGGGAGGTACGGCGGGGAGCCGACATGACCCGGCGGCCGGACGGACAGCTAGCGTTGCGACGATGCGGATCGCGCTGTTCGTGACGTGTGTGAACGATGCGCTCTACCCCGAGACGGGGATCGCCGTCGTCCGACTGCTCGAGCGCCTGGGCCACGAGGTCGTCTTCCCCCCGGAGCAGACCTGCTGCGGTCAGATGCACCTCAACTCCGGCTACCGGACCGAGGCCCTCCGGCTCGCGCGGCGCTTCGTGTCGACCTTCGACCCCTGCGACGTCGTCGTGGCACCCTCGGCGTCGTGTGTCGGCACGGTCGTCGAGAGCTACGCGCACCTGGCGGAGGCGGCCGGGGACGCTGGCCTCCTCGCTGCCGTCCGCTCCCTCGCGCCTCGGGTCCACGAGCTGTGCGAGCTGCTCGTCGACGTGCTCGGCGTCACCGACGTCGGCGCGACCTTCCCGCACACCGTCGCCTACCACCCGACCTGTCACTCGCTGCGCGTGATCGGGCTCGGCGACCGCCCCGCCCGCCTGCTCGCCGAGGTGCGCGGCCTCCGGCTCGTCGAGATCCCCGACGCGACGTCGTGCTGTGGCTTCGGGGGGATGTTCGCGCTGAAGAACGCTGAGACCTCGACGGCGATGGTGGGCGACAAGCTCGCGGCCATCCACGCCGCAGGGGCCGAGGTGCTGTGCGCAGCGGACAACTCCTGCCTCACGCACATCGCCGGCGCCGCGTCGCGGCTGCGCGCGAGCCTGCGCTCGATGCACATCGCCGAGATCCTCGCTGCGCAGGGCGCGCCATGACCCGCTCGTTCGCCTCCTCCCTGCCGTTTCCCGGAGCTGCCCACGCAGCGCTCGCGGACAGCCAGCTGCGGTCGAACCTCGCGCGCGCGACGACGACGATCCGCGCCAAGCGCGATCGCGTCGTGGGCGAGCTCCCCGACTTCGAAGAGCTCCGTCGGGCGGCCGAGTCGGTCAAGTCCGACGCGCTTGCGCGCCTCGACGAACTTCTCCTCGAGCTCGAGACGAACGTGCGCGCCGCGGGGGGCGACGTCCACTACGCCCGGGACGCTGCCGAAGCCAACGCGATCGTCACCCGGCTGGTCCTCGCGAGCGGCGCGCGCGAGGTCGTCAAGGTCAAGTCGATGACGACGGCCGAGATCGGGCTCAACGACGCACTCGCAGCCGCGGGGATCGACGCCTGGGAGACGGACCTGGCGGAGCTGATCGTCCAGCTCGGCGACGACCTGCCGAGCCACATCGTCGTGCCCGCGATCCATCGCAACCGCACCGAGATCCGCGCGACCTTCCTCGAGCAGATGGGCCGCCGCGGCGTTCCGGCACCGAGCGAGCTCACCGACGAGCCTGCCGACCTCGCCGCCGCGGCGCGGGCCCACCTGCGCGACCGCTTCCTCTCGGCCAAGGTGGCGATCTCCGGTGCGAACTTCGCGATCGCCGAGTCCGGCTCGCTCGTCGTCGTCGAGTCGGAGGGCAACGGTCGCATGTGCCTGACGCTCGCCGACACCTTGATCTCCGTCGTCGGCGTCGACAAGGTGATCCCGAGCTACCAGGACCTCGAGATCTTCCTCCAGCTACTTGCCCGCTCGGCGACGGGCGAGCGGATGAACCCCTACACCTCGATATTCACAGGCGTCACCGACGGGGACGGCCCACGACAGTTCCACCTCGTGCTTCTCGACAACGGCCGGACGCACGCCCTCGCGGATCTGGTCGGACGCCAGGCCCTGCGCTGCATCCGCTGCGCCGCGTGCCTCAACGTCTGCCCGGTCTACGAGCGCGTCGGGGGTCACGCGTACGGCTCGGTCTACCCCGGGCCGATCGGGGCCGTGCTCACGCCCCAGCTCGACCACGTCGCGAGCGACCCGGTGGCCGCGGCGCTCCCGTTCGCGTCGACGCTGTGCGGTGCCTGCTTTGCCGTCTGCCCCGTCCGCATCGACATCCCCCGGCTCCTCGTCCACCTCCGGGGAGAGGTCGTCGACGCGACGCGCGCGATCGGACCGACGGCCGAGAGCACGGCGATGGCGGTCGCGGGCTACGTCCTCGAGGACTCCCGGCGCCTCCGGCTCGCCGAGCGGCTCGCTGCCCGCGCCGCGCGCGCCCTCGACCGGCGGGGTCGCGTCACCTGGCTGCCCGGTGCGCTCGGAGGGTGGACCGCGTCCCGGGACGCCCCCCTGCCCGCCGCGCGCTCGTTCCGGGAGTGGTGGAGCGCCGAGCGCGCGGGGAGCTCGGGCGCCGCCGGCTCCGGTGCTGCCCGCGCGCACAGCGGCACCTCCGCGATGCGGGCCCTCGTCGAGGCGATGCGGCCACGGCGGCAGACGCCCCGGGCTCCGTCGGGCAGCGCGAGAGCACCTGGCGCCGACGATGCCCGCGACGCTGTCCTCGCGGCGGTGCGGCACGCGCTCGCCGGCTCGCCGGCGCGCGATGGCGTCCCGGCGCAGCGTGCGTACCGCCGCGCGGGCGAGCACGTCTGCACCTCGCCGCTCGAGCTGTTCACGACCCGGCTCGAGGACTACAAGGCCCGTGTCGTCCACGTCCCGCCCGCCGGCCTGCCGGCCGCGGTCAACGAGGCGCTCGCGCGCGCCGGCTCGCGCAGCCTCGTCGTCCCGGCGGACCTCGATCCGGCCTGGCTCGCAGGCCTCGACCGTGCAGCGATCGCGATCGTCGTCGATACGCCCGAGCTCGGGGCCCTCGAGCTCGACCGGACCGACGCCGCGCTGAGCGCGTGCGCCGTGGCGATCGCGGACACCGGCACGATCGTGCTCGACGGGGGCGCCGGCCAGGGCCGCCGGATCTGCTCGCTCGTCCCCGACCACCTCGTCGTGGTCGTCGACGCGCGCGACGTCGTGCCGTCCGTTCCCGACGCGCTCGCGCGCCTGCAACCGGGATCGCCCCAGACGTTCATCTCGGGACCGTCGGCGACGAGCGACATCGAGCTCGACCGGGTCGAAGGCGTCCACGGACCGCGCCGCCTCGATGTCGTCGTCGTCCTCGACGTCCGCGACACGGAGGTCCGCGACGGAGAGGTCCGCGACGCGCCAGGGGCACCCGCGCGGCGCGGGCGTCGCTGAGGCGCGGACCGTGCCGCTCCTCGTCGCCGCTCCCGACAAGTTCCGCGGGACCGCGACCGCGTCCGAGATCGCGGACGCCGCCGCCCGGGCAGCCGAGCGGTCCGGCTGGGACGCCGTGCGCCTGCCGCTCGCCGACGGCGGCGAGGGGCTGCTCGACGCCGTCGGCGGCGAGGTGCGGACCGAGGTCGTCGACGGGCCGCTCGGCGAGCCCGTCACGGCCGAATGGCGCCTCGTCGCGGACGAGGACGGACCGACGGCGGTCATCGAGATGGCACGCGCGTCGGGGATGCAGCTCGTCGGCGACGCCGCGTCGAACGACCCGGTCGCCGCGACGACCCGCGGGACGGGCCAGCTCGTCGCCGCGGCCGCGCGAGCCGGAGCCCGCCGCATCGTCGTCGGCGCCGGCGGGTCGGCGACGACCGACGGGGGCGCGGGCGCCATCGAGGCCCTGCGCGACCGGTCCGGGCTGCGCGGCGCGCGGCTCCTCGTCGCCTGCGACGTCGACACGCCCTTCCTCGACGCGGCACGGGTCTTCGGGCCGCAAAAGGGCGCCAGCCCCGACCAGGTCGAGCTGCTCGCCCGCCGGCTCCGCTCGTGCGCGGCGAGCTACGCGGAGCGCTTCGGGGTCGACGTGACGACCCTTGCCGGCGCGGGCGCAGCCGGCGGGCTCGCCGGCGGGCTCGCCGCGCTCGGCGCGCAGATCGTCTCGGGGTTCGATCTCGTCGCGCAGGTCACCGACCTCGACCACCACCTCGCGCACGCCGACCTCGTCGTGACCGGAGAGGGCCGCCTCGACGTCACCTCGCTTTCGGGCAAGGTCGTGAGCGGCGTGCTCCGCCGCGTCGCCCGGCACGCGCCCGTGCTCGTCGTCGCGGGCGCCGTGGCCGACGTCGGGCCCGCCGAGCTGGCGGCGGCGACCGGCCTCGACCCCCGTGACATCACGGTCGTCGCGCTCGTCGACCGCTACGGCAGGCAACGCGCGCTCGCCGACACGGCGGAGCTCGTCGGCGACGTCGTCCAGGACCGGCTCGGGCTCCGGAGCCTGTGAGGCGCCGTTCGAGCCGGTGCCGAGGTGTGCTGTATCAGGTTTACCTGATAGTGTTCGTCAAGCAGACCGGATATCTGAGACCGTCGGGCCGGAGCTCGACCGGCACGGCCGTCCCGAGGAGCAGAGGCCGAGGCGATGCTTGCGACGTTCGTGATCTTCCTGCGAGAAGGCATCGAGGCGAGCATGATCGTGTCGATCCTGCTCGCGTACCTCGACAGGATCGGCCAACGCCGGCACTTTCGTGACGTGCTCGTCGGGGTCGCGGCAGCCCTCGTGCTCGCCGCGGGCGGCGGCGTCGCGGCCTACCTGACCATCCGCGCGTACGCGGGCTCGAGAGTCCAGACGATCTTCGAGACCTGCACCTTCGTCGTCGCCGCCGTCGTGCTCACCTACATGACCTTCTGGATGCGCGCCCACGCCCGCTCGGTCGCGTCCGAGCTGCGCACGCGAGCGCAGACCGCGATCGGCCGGGGCGAGAGGTTCGGGCTCGGCCTGCTCGCGTTCCAGGCCGTCGGGCGCGAAGGCCTCGAGACGGCCGTGTTCACCCTCGCGATCGTCTTCGCCACAGGGACCCACGGCGTGCTCGTCGGCGGCGTGCTCGGGCTCGTCGCCGCCCTGGCGATGGCCTTTGCCATCTACCGCCTCGGACGCAGGATCAACCTCGGGGCCTTCTTCGCCTGGATCGGCGGGATCCTCATGGTCTTCGCCGCGGGGCTCGTCGCCGACACGGTCGAGAACCTCCAGCAGCTCGGCTGGGTCCGCCTCGGCGACCACCCGATGTGGGACACCGCACGCGTGATGTCCGAGGCGTCGTCGCTCGGCGACGTCTTCCACAGCCTGTTCGGCTACGCGCAGCAGCCGACTCCCCTCCAGCTCGGTGCCTACCTCGCCTACCTTGCCGCCGCGCTCGGCACCTTCGTGCTGCTCGGCCGCCGGAGCCGCCGGCGCGTGTAGCATGCCCACGACCGACGAGTCAGCGAAGTCCGGTGCGAGTCCGGCGCTGTCCCGCAGCTGTAAGGCCACACGGCCGAGCCAGATCGCCTGAGCGCCGGTGCACGAAAGAGAGCTCTCGAGGAAGGGCAGCTCGTGCGGTCGGGAGCCTGTCGCGCCCTCGCCGTCGACGTCACCCACTCGGACGGAGGGAGGACCCAGGTGTCTCGTCGCCACACGTTCCTACGGTCGGCCGCGCTCGCGGCCGTCCTGCTCGCCTCGGTCGGCGCGGCATGCGCATCCGCGGCCCCGGCAGCCCGGCCAGCCCTGGCGCGCCCGCGGGCAGCCGGCGGCTTCCCGGTCACGATCCCGACGCGCTTTGGACCCGTGCGCGTCGCGTCGCGCCCGACACGGATCATCTCGCTCTCGCCGACCACGACCGAGATGCTCTTCGCGATCGGGGCCGGCCACCAGGTCGTCGCCGTCGACAACGACTCGAACTACCCGCCGTCCGCCCCGCGCACCACGCTCTCGGGCTACACGCCCAACGTCGAGGCGAGCGCCCGCTACCGGCCCGACCTCGTCGTCATCTCCTACAACCCGACGCCGCCCAACCTCGTCGCCTCGCTGCGCCTCCTCGGCATACCGACGCTCTACGTTCCGGCCGCCTCGGACCTCGCCCAGACCTACGGAGAGATCGCGACGCTTGGCCGGGTGACGGGCCAGGTCCTCGGCGCCCAGCACGAGATCGCGTCGATGCGCCGGCAGATCGCCTCGATCGTCGCGACGGTCCCGCGTCGCCGCCACCCCCTCACCTACTTCTACGAGATCGGCTACAACCCGCTCTACACCGCGACGTCCGACACCTTCATCGGCTCGGTGCTGCGGCTGGCCGGCTTGCGCAACATCGCCGGAAGCTCGGTGGCCGGCAGCGACTACCCGCAGTTCTCGGCCGAGGTCCTCGTGCGCGACAATCCGACGTTCGTGTTCGTCGCCGACGGCTCGTCGCTCCGGTCGGTCGCCGAGCGGCCCGGCTGGTCGTCGCTGTCCGCAGTGCGCGACCACCATGTCGTCCTGCTCGACCCGGACATCGCGTCGCGCTGGGGACCGCGCGTCGTCGACCTTCTGCGGTCGGTGGTCGCAGCGGTCGACACGCTGCGCTCGAGCAGGGCGAGCTGACCGGCAAGGTCGTGGCGCCAGCCCGGCCTCGCCCCCGACCGGCACTCGTCCTCGGCACGTCCGCAGCGCTGCTGCTCGCCGTCGTGCTCGGCCTCGTGGTCGGACCGATCCCGATCAGCGCGCCGGGAGCCGTTCTCGAGGTGCTCGACAGGCTGGCCGGCTTGCACGTGCGGACCGGGCTCTCGAGCCTCGATGCCGCCGTCGTCTGGCAGATCCGCGCGCCGCGCGTCGTGCTCGGGCTGCTCGTCGGCGGGACGCTCTCGATCGCCGGGGGCGCGTACCAGGGGGTGTTCCGCAATCCCCTCGCGGATCCCTACCTGCTCGGCGTCGCCGCCGGCGCCGGTCTCGGCGCGACGATCGCCATCGGCGCGGGTGCCCAAGGGGCGACCGGGCCCCTGGCCTTCGTCCCTCTCGCCGCGTTCGTCGGCGCGATCGCAGCGGTCGGGCTGACCTACGCGCTCGGCGTGCAGCGGGGCGAGCGCTCGCCGGCCACACTGCTTCTCGCAGGCATCGCCATCTCGAGCATGCTCACCGCTGTCCAGACCTACCTCCAGCTCCGCCAGACCCAGACCCTGCGAGACGTCTACTCCTGGATCCTCGGGGACCTCTCCACGGCCGGCTGGTACGACGTCGTGCTCCTGCTCCCCTACGCGGCCGTGACCGTCGTCGCGCTGCTCGCGCTGCGGCGGCGCCTCGACGTGCTCGCAGTCGGCGACGAGGAGGCGACGGCGCTCGGGCTCGACGTCACCCGGACGCGACTGCTCGTCCTCGCCGCCGCGTCGCTCGGCACCGCAGCCGCCGTGTCCGTGAGCGGCCTGATCGGCTTCGTCGGGATCATCGTCCCGAACGCCGTCCGCCTGGTGGGCGGTACGAGCTACCGCTCGATCCTGCCCCTCTCGCTCGTCGCGGGTGGAGCCTTCCTCGTCCTGGCCGACCTCGTGGCCCGGACGGCTCTCGCCCCCGCGGAGCTGCCGATCGGCGTCGTGACCGCTGCCCTCGGCGGCCCGTTCTTCGTCGCCGTCCTGCGACGGCGGGGCGGGATGCAGTGGTGAGGACCACGCCGCGCCCGCGCGCCGACCCCGGCGGTGCAGCCGACCTGCAGTGCAGCCAGGTCACCGTGCACGTCGAGGGCAGGATGCTCGTCGACCACGTGGACCTGACCGTCGCAGCTGGTCACTGGTGCTCGATCGCCGGGCCCAACGGTGCCGGCAAGACGACGCTCGTGCGGGCGCTGCTCGGCCTCGTCCGCCACGAGGGCGACGTCCGGGTCGGGGGCGCGCTGCTCGCGGGACTCCCGCGCCGGGACCGTGCCCGGCTCGTCGCCCTCGTCCCCCAGGAGCCGCTCGTCCCACCAGGCGTACGCGTCCACGACTACGTCCTGCTCGGCCGCACGGCCCACCTCCCGCCGCTCGGCGCCGAGAGCGCGTCGGACCGCGACGTCGTCGAGACGGTCCTCGACGAGCTGGACCTGCGCGCGCTACGGGAGCGCACGGTGTCGTCGCTGTCGGGCGGGGAACGCCGGCGGACGGTCATCGCACGCGCCCTTGCCCAGGAATCGCCCGTCCTCGTCCTCGACGAGCCGACGACGGGGCTCGACCTGGCCTACCAGCAGGAGGTCCTCGACCTCCTCGCCCGGTTGTGCCGTGAACGGTCGCTCACCGTCGTGTCGACCATGCACGACCTCACGCTCGCGGGGGCGTACTCCGACGAGCTGGTGCTCCTCGCGGGTGGGCGTGTCGTCGCGAGCGGCCCGGTATCGGAGACGCTCACGGCGGAGAACCTCGCGCTCGTCACCCGGGCACGCTTCCGCCTGCTCGACGAAGGCGGCACGACGATCGTCGTGCCCGTCCCCCCCGCGTCGCACGCCCGCTGACGAGCCCCGGCACGCCCACCCCGACCGGCATGGCAGCCGCACGGCGGAGCGTGGTGCCGGCGACCTCAGAGCTGGAACGCCTCCGCGATGGACCGCTCGGCTTCCGCATAGGCCAGACCGGCCTTCGCGAGCAGCTCGGCGATCGCGACGAGAGCCTGGTTGACGTGCTCGGCACCCGCGTGCCACTGCGCCCAGAGCTCCTCGAAGGACTCGCGCGCCGCACCCTGCCAACCGGCAGCCAAGGGCTCGATCTTGTGCTCGAGGTCCCGGATGAGCAACTCGATCGCCGCTGCGCCTTGGTGCACCTCACCCGAGAGTGCCTGGAGATCGTCAGGGCTCACACCGATCTGGCCGGGCATCGCTCACCTCCGCGGAGTCGTCGTGTGGTCAAACCGTGCCACCGCGTCGGCGCGGCGAGCCCGCGGCGACCACGCGCCAACCAGGCCCGCCGGGGGCACGGCACCGGCGACGCGCTATTGCTAGCACAGCTCCAGCCGGCGGCAAAGACTGACCAGCGGCCGTCCCGGCCCGCTGCGCCGGAGGGGTGGGTTGCGCCGTCCCGGCGCGCCGGGCGTCACGCGTGCGCCGTCGAGATCGGAGGAGGGACCGAGGGCGAGCCGTCCCCGGGAGACGCCACCTCGCCGGCGGGCACGTCGACCGTGGTGGTCTCGGACGGCGCCGGAGACTGCCAGGTCGCCGACCCGGCAGGAGGCCCCTCGTCGTCGAGCTCGTCCAAGCCAAACCTCTCGGCGACGACGTGCAGGAGTTGGCCGGGCCGCCAGCGCGGCCGAACCTTTCCGGCCGACACGACGGCGTCGACGTCGGCCACGGCGGCGGCATCGACAGGCGGGTCCGGCACGGCGGCGGCATCGACAGGCGGGAGAGCCGCTGTCGGCGCCCTGCTCGCCGCCCCGAGCACCGTCAAGGCGAGCATGTGGCTCGCCGTCCCTCCAGCGAGCTCGCGCCGAGTCGCCTCGGACAGGCCGAGGTGCCGGTCCGGGTCCCGGTCCGGGTCCCGCCGCGACACAGACCCACGACCCGCGTCCCCTCCTCGTCGGGCGATCGCCGAGAGCAGCCCGTCCGCTTCGGCGAGAAGCGCTCCCGGCATGCCCGTGCTGTCGGGGTCCCGGCGCATCGCGTCGACGGCGAGGGCCGGACGAGGCCAGTGCGCGCGCACGACGCCGACGAGCGGCCCCGGGTCCAGCCCGAGCAGCTCCGCGTAGCGCCAGAGCCCGACCACCGCAGCCTGCTCGACGTGGAGGACCTCGAGATGCCCGTGCTCCAAGGCAGCGAGGTCCACCATCGGCACACCGGTCGAGCCGCGGACCGACTCGAGCGACAGCCCCGCCTTCTCGCGTGCGCTGCGCAGGACGAGACCGACCTCGACCGGCGTCGCGAGTGGAGGAGCCGACAAGGTCGCTGCGGGCGCGACATCGCCTGGAGGGTCGGCCCTGCGGATGATCCTCACCATCGGCGCACCTCCACGCTTCGCGCCCGTCGTCGGGCCGGGCTCAGCTCACGCGGACGAGGCGCAGGGTGTCGGCGAGCGGCACGGCGACGTCCGGCGAGCCCGCGAGCACGACGACCACGTCGCCGGGACGTGCGTAGCCCGCTTCGACGACGCGCTTGACGGCGAACCACACGACTTCGTCGGTGCTCTCCGCCTCCGGCACGCCGAGGGTCTCGATCCCCCAGCTGACCGTCAGCTGGCGCTGGGTCCGCGGCGACGGCGTCGTCGCGACGACCGGCATCGACGGTCGGTAGCGCGAGATCGCCCGCGCCGTCGCACCGGAGCGGGTGCAGGCGATGATCGCCGCTGCGTCCTGCTCCACCGCTGCTCGCCACGCGGCACCGGTGATCGCCGCGGTGATCCGCGCCGGCGACGACGCCGGCCCGCTCACCTGCTGGGCCCCGAGACTGTCGCCCCACGCCACGTAGTCGAAGTCCTCCTCGGTCCGCAGGACGATCCGGGCCATGGTCGCGACGGCGTTGACCGGGTCGACCCCGACCGCCGTCTCCGCAGAGAGCATCACCGCGCTCGTCCCGTCGAGCACGGCATTCGCAACGTCGGTCACCTCGGCGCGTGTGGGCACCGGGGCGTTGATCATCGACTCGAGCATCTGGGTCGCCGTGATGACCGGCCGACCGAAGCGCACACCGGCGCGGATGATGTGCTTCTGGTGATGCGGCACGTCTTCGAGCGGGACACGGACGCCGAGGTCGCCGCGCGCGACCATGACGCCGTCGGCCACCTCGAGGATCTCGTCGAGCTCGTCGACGCCCTCTCGCGTCTCGATCTTCGCCACGAGCATCGGCCCGCCCGGGCCGGCGGCCGCACGGGCGCGCTCCATGTCGGCGCGCGAGCGGACGAACGACACGGCGACGAGGTCGATGCCTTCGGCGACGAGCGCCTCGAGGCGGACGAGGTCGTCGGGCGTCGGCGTCGTGAGCTGCATGCTGCGCGCCGGGGCGGTGACTCCGGGACGGCCCTGGAGCCGACCGCCCGAGCGGACCCGAGCCCTCACGCCACCGGCAACCTTGCCGAGCACGACGAGCGAGACGCCACCGTCGCCCAGCGCGATCGGGTCTCCCTCCTCGAGTGCGTGGACGACCTCGTCGATCGCGACCGCGATCCGATCTGCCGTGCTCCCGCGCTCTGCCGAGCCCGGAACGAGGTCGAGCTCGGCACCTGCGGCGAGCACGACCCCGCCCTCGGGGAACGGCGCGGTGCGGATCTTCGGGCCCGGGAGGTCGGCGAGGATCCCGACCTCGGGTGCGGCGGCGCGCAGCGCGCGGACACGGGCGATCGCCTCGTCGACGCTGCCGTGCGCGAGCGTGACCCGGGCGACGTCCATGCCTGCCGCGGCGAGAGCGCTCATCGTCTCGGGCGAGTCGGAGGCGGGGCCGATCGTCGCGACGATCCGGGTACGCCGCTGCGGGTGGCGCGGACGGCCGTTCACCGACAGCCGGCCAGCCACCTCGCTCGCGAACCTCGTCACCCCCTGGCGAAGGATCGGGCGGGGCTGGACGTGGACGTCGGGCACTGTCTCCATCGCACAAGCATGCCCGAAGTCGGCCGACCGGACGAGCCGGGGGCGGTCCGTTCCCTCCTGAGCCGGCAGCGCTCGCCGTGTCAGCGCGTGGCGAGATAGGGGATGGTCTCGGGACCCGCTGGAAGCACGCAGCACGTCGACCCCGGCCCGCAACGTTCGAGCTCGTCACGCACGCGCTCGCCGATGTCGTCGACGGGCTCCAGGTGGGCTGCCCGCAGGTCGTCGTCGTCGAGGCCGCTGGCGTGCACCGCCACGCGGGCTGCGCACTGGACACGCGCCTGGACCTGGACCTGCCACTGGTCCGCAACAGTGTGCCCGCGCTGCTCGATCGACGCGAGGAGCTCCGGTGCGGAGCGGGCCGACGCGAGCAGCTGACGGTACGAGCCGTGGTCGGGAAAGCCGTCCCGGCACTCGGCTGCGACGACGACGAGGCCGCCGGGCGCGACGACCCCTGCAGCCGCAGACATCCCCTTCACGGCCTGGTAGAGGTTCTGGTCGAGCGGATAGCCGGCGTTCGACGTGACGACGACGTCGAACCTGTGGTCGACCGGCCGCATCGCGACCGACCGTGAGAGCCGGCAGGCCGCGGCGTGCATCGCGAACAGCTCGCCGGCGAAGGCCGCCACGATGTCGTGGGACCCGTCGAGCACGACGTCGAGGGCGAAGTCGACACGCGTCGCGGCTGCGACCGCCCGGATGTCGTCGTGGACGGGGTTGCCGTCGAGCACGCCCCAGGTCGCCCGCGGGTCACCGATGCGCCGCGCGTCGTGGAGCACGAGCGTCGTCTCGATCCCGGCGAGCCCGGGCGCGACGAGCTTCGGCCCGCCGGAGAAGCCGGCGAAGAAGTGGGGCTCGACGAAGCCGGTCGTGATGCGGACGTCCGCGTCGACCCACGCGCGCGCGAGCTGCACCGGCACGCCGTCGCCCGCCACGCCGAGCTCGACGAGGGCGGAGGGATCGCGCGCGTCGTGGTTGACGACGCGGACCGTCCGCAGGACGTCCGCGCCGAGCATGGCGGCGAGCTCCTCGGGCGTGTTCGCGCGGTGCGTTCCGGTCGCCACGAGGACGACGACGTCGTCGAGGTCGACGACCTCGGCAAGCTCCTCGAGCACGACCGGGACGACGACGCGCCGCGGCTGGGGCCGCGTCCCGTCGCAGATCGCGATGGCGACCCGCTGGCCCCGCCGGACGACAGCGGACAGGGGTGGCCCCGCGACCGGCTCGCGCAGCGCCCGGCGCACCTCGCGCACCGGATCGGCGGCGGCAGCCGGGTAGCGCGGTGTGACGACGAGCGTGCGCGAACCAGGGAGCTCGACGTCGAGACCCGTCTCGCCGTAGGGGAGGCGCACCTGCATCCGCGCCCCCTCAACTCGCCGTGCTGACCGAGCTCATGTTGAACCCCCCGACGCGCAGTGCCGGCATCGCCGTCCGGCTCGTCCACTCGCCCCACTCGCGTGAGCGCGCCCGGACGGTACGGCCCGCCTCCTCGATGCGCCGGAGCAGGTCGACCGGGCTCTCGTTGAACCGAAAGTTGTTCACCTCGGCGACGACCTCACCGTGCTCGACGAGGTAGACGCCGTCGCGGGTCAAGCCGGTGAGCAGCAGCGTGGCCAGGTCCACCTCCCTGATGTACCACAGGCAGGTGAGAAGCAGCCCCCGCTCTGTCGAACGCACGAGGTCGTCGAGCGACGAGCTCGCACCGTCGACCTCGAGCACGAGGTTGTCGACCGGTGGCGCGAAGTCGAGGCCGCTCGCCGCCGCGGCCGCGCGGTGACCGCGCAGACGCGCGAGGCGGCCGCCCTCGATCCAGGTCGTCCGCCCGAGCGGCGCGCCGTTGTCGAACACCGACACGTCCGCTCCCGACGAGCGGGCGACGAGGAACGGCACGCACTCGAGCCCGGGCATCGCCGGATCGCCCACGAGCCGGACAGGCACCGACGTGAGCTGCTCGCCGAGGCGCGTCGCGCCGTCTGGCCGGGCAAAGACGCTGTTGCCGTCTGTCGCCACGCGCCCACTCAGCGCCTCGGACACCACGACGACGAGGTCGGCGACCGCGTCGGGCGCGAGGACGACGTCGTAGCGGCCCGCCGGCAGCTCGACCTGCCGCGCCGACCACCGCAGGCGAGACAGCACCCGCTCGACGAGGCTCGCGAGCGTGCCCGCGGTCGGCTCGGCCGCGCCACCGGCGCCCGCCCAGGACGACGAGCGCCCGTCGCTGCTCCGCCCGACGACCTCGATCGAGCCCGTCGTCTGGACGTGGCGCAATCGGCTCCCTGCGGAGCTCGCGAGGTAGCACGTCGCGCTCTCGTGTGCGGCGAAGCCGGCGAGCACCCGCTGCTCGGCACGGGCCCGCTCGAAGGCCTCGCCAAGGCCCGCTGCGACATCGGCGACCGGCTCGGCTCCGGCGAGAGCGGGCGCGTCGCAGAAGTCGGCGTGGGTCCCGGCGTCGAGCAACGGCGCGGCATCGGGGGACGGGCCCTGGGCCCGGGCGTTCGCCTCCGCCGTCGCGACGAGCTGGCGGACGTCGACGTCCCCCCGGGCGCTCGCGACCCCGGCCGCGACGCCCGAGGCCAGGGGGAGGAAGCGGACGACGGCGACACGGCGGTCCCGTCGCAGACCGTTCGTCGTCGTCGTGCTGTTCGCGAACCGCACCTCGCACTGGCTCAGCTCCTCGATCAGCGCGACGCACTCGCCCCCGGCCGCGTCGAGCGCCCGCTCTGCGAGCTCGTGCGCAGGGATCACCGGCCCGACTCCTCGCGGGCGTTGACGACCCGCACGCCGGCGACGTGCACGCTCGGGCAGCCGTGGCTGACGGGCGCGATCTGGCCCGGCTGGCCCTTGCCGCAGTTCATCGCGCCGGACAGCACGTAGGTGCTCTCGCCTCCGAGGCGCACGAGCGAGCCCCAGAACTGCGTCGTGGTCGCCTGGTAGGCGACGTCGCGGAGCTGGTGGGTGATGCGGCCCCGCTCGATCGCGTAGAAGCGCTGGCCCGTGAACTGGAAGTTGCTCCGCTGCATGTCGATCGACCAGCTCTTGTCGCCGACAACGTAGATCCCGCGGTCGACACCCGCGATGAGCTCGTCGGTCGACGGGCCGCCGGGGCCGCCGTGCGCGAGCGACACGTTCGCCATCCGCTGGATGGGCACCGACGCGTAGGAGTCCGCGAACGCGCAGCCGTTCGAGCGTCCGACGCCGGCCTCCGCGGCAGTCCGGCGGTCGAGCTGGTAGCCGACGAGGATGCCGTCGCGCACGATGTCGAAGCTCGTCGTCGCGGTGCCTTCGTCGTCGTAGGCGGCGGTCGCCAGGCCGTAGGGCGTCGTGCGGTCGCCCGTGACCTGCATGAGCTCCGAGCCGTAGCGCAGGGTCCCGAGCCGGTCGGGGGTGGCGAAGGACGTCCCGGCCAACGCCGCCTCGTAGCCGAGCGCGCGGTCGAGCTCTGTCGCGTGGCCGACCGACTCGTGGATCGTGAGCCAGAGGTTCGTCGCGTCGAGGACGAGGTCGTAGCAGCCCGGCTCGACGGTCGGCGACCGGAGCTTGTCGACGAGCCAGCCGGGCATCTGCTCGAGCTCTGCTGCGAAGTCCCACCCGTCGCCCTCGAGGTACTCGAAGCCGCGCGCAACCGGAGGGGCGCAGGTGCGCATCGTCTCGAACGACCCGCCGTCTCGCGCGAGTCCGATCGCCTCGACGCTCGGGTGGACGCGGACGCGCCGCTGCGTCGTGACGTTGCCGTCGAGGTCCCCGTAGTGCTTGTCCTCCGCGACCGCGCGGAGGCTCGCGACCACGTGGTCGACGCCGGGCTCGCGCGTCAGGCGGCCGCTCCACTCGCCGAGCAGCTCGATCTTGTCGGCCAGCGGGACGGCCGTCGGGTCGGTTCGATAGGGCGCCACCCAGGTCGCGTGCGGGTGCGCGGGCTCGGGCGTGAGCTCGACGGGCGCGGAGCCCGCGCGCGCGACCAGACGGGCCAGCTCGACTGCCTGGTCGACGGCGGCGCGAGCGGCGGACGGCTCCACCGCCACGGTCGCCGCGAAGCCCATCGCCCCGCCGTGGACGACCCGGACCCCGACGCCGAGCGAGACGTCGTCGTCGGCGCCCTCGACGGCGCCGTCGTGCACGGTCACGAGCTGGTCGCGGATCTTCTCGATGCGCACCTCGGCATGGCGGCACCCGAGCGCGGCCGCCCGGTCGAGCGCGGCATCGCGCACGTCGTCGAGGGCCAGGGCGAGAAAGCCAGGGTCGACCGCTCCCACCTGACCTCCCCTCGACGGCCACGCGGGCTGCACCGGACCACCCGCGGGTTCTCCTGCCCGCCAAGCTAGCGTGAGCGGCGACCGGCCCCCGAGCCGGGGACAGCCGAGGAGGCTCCGCTGGGCACGAGGTCGCATCTGGCGCGCACGTCGGTCGTTGCCGTCGGGATGCTGTCCCGCCTGCTCCGCCTCGGGAGCGGGTCGACCGTCGGTGGCCGCGTCGGCCTGCTGCTCGACCCCGTGCTCCTTGCCGATCTCGCCGCCGGGCGGTCGGTTGCGCTCGTCTCCGGCACGAACGGCAAGACGACGACGACCCGCCTGCTCGCCGAGGCCTGCGGAGGTCCAGGCGCCGTCGCGACCTCGCTCGCTGGCGCGAACATGCCGGCAGGTCTCGTCGCGGCCCTGGCTGCGGCGCCGGGCCCGCAGTCACCCGCCGTGCTCGAGGTGGACGAGGCCTATCTCGGGGCGGTCGATGCCGCCGTGGGCGCGCGCGTGGTCGTCGTCTTGAACCTCTCCCGAGATCAGCTCGACCGGGTCGGCGAGGTTCGCAACGTCGCGTCGCGCTGGCGAGGCGACTTCGGCGCGACGGCGGCGACGGTCGTCGCGAACTGCGACGACCCCCTCGTCGTCTGGGCGGCGTCGACCGCCCCGCGGGTCGTCTGGGTCGCCGCGGGCGCGACGTGGCGCGGTGACTCCCACCACTGCCCGGCGTGCGGCGCGCGCATCGACGACGCGGCATCGGCTGGCGAGGTGCCCCGGCTGCCGGGGGGCGGCGCAGCCGGCCCGGACCGGCTGCCGTGGGGCCCGGACGGGCTGCCGTGGGGCCAGGACGGGGGGTGGTCCTGCGGGTGCGGGTTCGCGCGCCCACGCCCCGACGCCTGGCTCCTCCACGGCGCTCTCGTCGTCGGCAACCGCAGCTGGCCGGTCGAGCTCGCGCTGCCTGGACGGTTCAACGCCTCGAATGCCGCCATGGCAGCGGTCGCCGCGTCCGTTCTCGGGGTCGACACCGGCGAGGCCCTCGCGGCGATGGCACGTGTCGACGACGTCGCCGGACGCTTCGCGCGCCGCGTCATCGGGGGTGTCACGACCCGCCTTTTGCTCGCGAAGAACCCTGCGGGCTGGACCGAGCTCGTCGAGCTCCTGGCCCAAGGGTCGGGTCCGGTCGTCGTGGCGGTCAACGCACGCAGCGCCGACGGCCACGACCCGTCGTGGCTCGGGGACGTGCCGTTCGAGCGGATCGCCCATCGCAGCGTCGTCGGGACCGGGGAGCGCCGCTTCGACCTCGCGGTCCGGCTCCGCCACGCCAGAGTCGCGCACAGGACCGTGGCGGACCAGCTCCGCGCGATCCGGGAGGCGTCGGCGGGCGAGCCGCGCGGGACCGTCGACTACGTCGGCAACTACACGGCCTTCCAGGAGCTCCGACGTGGTATCGCCGGCCGTGCGCCCGGACCTTGGAGAGCGGCGGGTCGGGGCGGCCCCGACAGCCCGGGCGACCCAGCCGGCCCCGGCCCGGACCCTCGTGTGCCCGAGCCCGCCCCGAACGGCCGGGCGCGCCGTGACCCGCTCCGGATCGTCGTCGTCCACCCGGACCTGCTCGGCACCTACGGAGACGCCGGCAACGCCCTCGTGCTCGCCAACCGGGCCCGCTGGCGCGGCGTGCCGGCCGAGATCCTCTTCGCCACCTCGGACGTCGCGCTACCCGAGACCGCCGACCTCTACTGCCTCGGAGGTGGCGAGGACGGCCCCCAGAGCCTCTCGGCCGACGAGCTCGGCGACGGAGCGCTCGCCCGGGCGCTCGCCCGGGGCGCGACGGTCCTCGCGGTCTGCGCAGGCTTCCAGATCCTCGGGCGCACGTTCCCCGGCGCGGGCGGCGCTCCGCACGCCGGGCTCGACCTGCTCGACGTCACGACCGTCCGCGGCCCCGGCAAGCGGGCAGTCGGCGAGGTCCTCGCGGACGTGGTGCCCGACCGTGCGCCCTCCGGCGGCGCCGCCGGCGTCGCCGCCAGAGCCGGCGCCCGCACGGTCCTCGGCGCGGTCGAACGCCTCACGGGCTTCGCGAACCACGGCGGAGCGACCCGCCTCGGGAGCGACGCAACCCCGCTGGCTCGCGTGCTTGCCGGCCCCGGCAACGACGGCTCGGGCGCGGGGGCCCTCGACGGCGCGGTCGCGGGCAGGGTCGTGGCCACCTACCTCCACGGGCCCGTGCTCGCACGCAACCCGAGCCTCGCCGACGCGCTCCTCCGCCTCGCCACCGGCGCGACACTGGACCCGCTCGACGACACGGAGGAGCAGGCTCTGCGGTCGGACCGGCTCGGGTCGGCGACACGGCCACGGGCGGGCAGAATTCGGTCGAGCCGTGCCCGCACGAGGAGGATAGGGTAACCGCAATGGATTGCAGCCCACGCCTCGAAGACGTCGGTGGCACCGTGACGGCGCCGAGGGCGGCGAGGAGCTGGTCGGTCCGCCTGAAGGGCTTTGTCGCCCTCACCAAGCCACGGATCATCGAGCTGTTGCTGATCACGACCGTCCCGACGATGTTCGTCGCGGCCCACCGGCTCCCCTCGGCCGGCCTCGTCCTGCTCACGCTCGCGGGCGGCTCACTCGCAGCCGGTGGTGCGAACGCGATGAACATGGTCTACGACCGGGACATCGACGCGATCATGGAGCGGACCAAGGGGCGACCGCTCGTCACGGGCGTCGTGACCCCCCGGGCGGCGCTCGTGTTCGCGATCGGGCTCGAGGTCGCCTCGTTCGTCTTGCTGTGGCAGACGGTCAACCTCCTCTCGGCAGTGCTCGCGGTGTCCGCGACGGCCTTCTACGTGTTCGTCTA
>DAHWHN010000089.1 GCA_027335685.1 Acidimicrobiaceae bacterium | reverse complement strand
GAGACGCCCCTCGAGCTCGCCCGCCGCCTCGGCGGCGCCGACGCCAGCCGGGAGCTGTCACCCGACGCTGGCCTGCGGCGCCTCACCGAGCTCTACGACGACATCCGCTACGGCGGCGCGCCCGCGAGCGCGCGCGACGGCGCTGCAGCGTCCGAGCTCGTCGACGCGGTCGTCGCGCTGCTCGCGACGCCGGGCGAGGGCGACTCGACGCCGAGCGCGCCGGGCGAAAGGGCCGTCGGACCCTAGGCGGGGGCGCTGGCGGAGTCGAAGCTGGTCGAGCGGGCGAGCTCGAGGTGGCGTGCGCCACCGGCGCCGCGCCGCCGCGCCGGGCGTCCCGGCGTCGATCGGACGGGAACCGAGGTCGACGTGGACATCGCAATCGTCGGTGCAGGAAACTTCGGCTCGGCATTCGCGCGGCTCGCCCGCCATGCCGGGCACACCGTGACCGTGAGCGAGTCCACTGCCGGCGAGCAGCGCCTGCGCGACGTCGCCGCCGAGACCGGGGCGAGCCCAGCCCCGACCGCACGAGCCGTCGCCGCGGCACGCCTGACGGTCCTCGCGGTGCCCTTCGGCGCCGTCGAGGCCGTGTGCACCCCCGAGGTCGTCGCAGCCGCGGCCGGCAAGATCGTCGTCGACGTGACGAACCCCCTCGGGCCGGACCGCCGGTCGCTCACCATCGGCCACACGACGTCGGCGGCCGAGCAGATCGCGCACAGGCTTCCCGGCTCGCACGTCGTCAAGGCCTTCAGCACGCTCCTCGCGCGCAACCTCACGACCACCGCGCCCGGCGGGTCGAGGCTGCTCGTTCCCGTCGCCGGCGACGACGCCGACGCGAAGTCGGCCGTGCTCGCGCTCGCTCTCGAGCTCGGCTTCGACGCCGTCGACGTCGGGCCGCTTGTGAGCGCGCGCTACCTCGAACCCGTCATCGTCCTGCTCCTGCAGCTCGCGCAAGACGCAGACCGGGCCGCCGGTCGCAGTGTCGAGATCGGGCTCGCCCTCGCGCGCAGCTGAGACCCGCGCGGTCGGGTCGCGGCTAGATCGAGAAGTCCTCGCCGCGCCAGACCCCCGACGGCGAGGGCCGGACGTCGGGCACCGTGACATGGCCGGTCAGCTCCTTCTCGAGCTGCTCGACGCGTTGCTGCAGCGAGGCGATCTCCGCCCCGACGACGTCGGGCAGGGCCGTCGCGTCGAGGTCGAGCGGGGTCGCAGCCGTCCGGTGACGGCTGCGCGCGACCACCTGACCGGGGACGCCGACGACGACCGAGTCGGGCGGGACGTCGTGCACGACGACCGCGTTCGCCCCGATCCGGCTGTCGTGTCCGACGACCAGGGGGCCGAGCACCTTCGCGCCGGCGCCCACGATCACCCGGTCCTCGATCGTCGGGTGGCGCTTGCCGGGCTCGAGGCTCCGCCCACCGAGCGTGACGCCCTGGTAGATGGTCACGTCGTCGCCGATCACCGTGGTCTCGCCGATGACGACACCGGTTGCGTGGTCGATGAACAGCCCCGCGCCGATGACCGCACCGGGATGGATGTCGACCCCGGTCAGGGTGCGTACGAGCGCGCCGACGACCCGGCCGGCCACTCCGTGCCCGTTTGTCCAGAGCCAGTGGCTGACCCGGTAGCCCCAGACCGCGTGGAGGCCCGGGTAGCAAAGGACGATCTCGGCGTCGCTGCGGGCAGCGGGGTCGCGCTGCTTGACTGCTGCGAGGTCGCGTCGGAACGCCGTGCGCATCCTCAGTCGCCGAGACCCTCGAACAGGGCCGTGCTGAGGTAGCGCTCGCCGAAGGAGGGCACGATGACGACGGCGAGCTTGCCGGCGTTCGCGGGCCGGCGGGCGACCTCGAGAGCCGCCCAGATCGCGGCACCCGAGGAGATCCCGACCAACAGCCCCTCCTCGCGGGCCATGCGGCGCGACGTCGCGAACGCGTCGTCGCTGTCGACCGTCACGATCTCGTCGAGAAGGCCCGTGTCGAGGACGCCGGGCACGAAGCCCGCCCCGATCCCCTGCAGGGGATGGGGGCCCTTCTCCCCGCCGGAGAGCACCGGGGACGCCGACGGCTCGACCGCGACGACCTGCACGGTCGGCTTGCGCTCCTTCAGCACCTGACCGACGCCGGTGATCGTGCCGCCCGTCCCGACGCCTGCGACGACGATGTCGACGAGCCCGTCGGTGTCCGACCAGATCTCCTCAGCAGTCGTCGCGCGGTGGATAGCCGGGTTGGCGGGGTTCTCGAACTGCTGGGGGACGAAGAAGCTGCCCTCGCCCTTCGCGATCTCCTCCGCCTTCGCGATGGCGCCGGCCATGCCGAGCGGGCCCGGCGTGAGCACGAGCTCGGCGCCATAGCCGCGCAGGAGCATCCGGCGCTCCCGGCTCATGGTCTCGGGCATCGTGAAGATGCAGCGGTAGCCCCGGGCGGCGCAAACCATCGCGAGGGCGATGCCCGTGTTGCCGCTCGTCGGCTCGACGACGACGGTCCCGGGTCCGACGAGCCCCGCCTTCTCGGCGGCGTCGATCATCGAGACGGCGATGCGGTCCTTCACGCTCCCCGCCGGATTGAAGAACTCGAGCTTCGCCGCGACCTGCGCACCGGCTCCCTCGGTCACGCGGCGGAGCCGGACGAGAGGAGTGTTGCCGATCAGCTGGGTGATGTCGTCCGCGATTCGCACGCTGCCGCCCTTTCGACGCCGCCAGGCCCGGTGCGCGCGGCACGCGGGCTCATTCCCGACACAAGCTATCGGGAATGGCGGTCAAACCGTCCGGGCGCGTCCGTGCTCGGCCAGCTCGTGCTCGGCCAGCCACGGGCCGGGGGCCCGTCGGCGGCTACGGCGCGGCCGGCGGCGGCTCGGCCGCCTCGGCGAACTCCTCGAACGCCGCGAAGGCACGCGGGCCGTAGGTCGTGGCAGGTCCGCCGGCCATCATCATCGCGACGGACAGCACCTCGGCCACCTCCTCTGTCGTCGCCCCGCGCCGGGCCGCCGCCTTCGCGTGGTACGCGATGCACCCGTCGCACTGCTCGACGACGGAGATGGCGAGCGCGACGAGCTCTTTGACGCGCGCGGAGACGACGCCGTCGGCCATGGCGGCGTCGTGGAGGGCGTCGAAGCCCGTCCACGCGTCGGGCGCAGCCCGGCGCAGCGCGCGCGTCGGTCCACGGAGCTCTGCGATCAGGTCGTGATTGGTTCCCATGACGAGATCGTTGCCGGGCGGCACGCCGCGGGGAAGGGCCGAACGACCCTCGTCGCGACCTCGCGTCAGGCGGCGTCCGAACGCGTCGCGTCCGTCTCGGCCCGCGCCGCCCGTGCGAGGCGCTCGGTCGCCTCGTCCGGATCGACGTAGCAGGTGCCGATGCCGGCCAGCTCGTAGCCGGAGTGCCGGGCGGCGCGTGGCGCGACGTGGACGTGGACGTGGCCGTCGAGGTGGAACAGCAGGTTGTAGGCGACTGGTCCGGTCACCGACCAGAGCGCGCGCAGGGCGACGCCGATGCCTCGCGCGACCGCCCGAGGATCCCAGGTCTCGTGCTCGTCGAGCACGACGACCTGCTCGTAGTCGACGGTCGGCGCGACCGGCATCGCGATCGCTACGCCGTCGAGCTGCGCGACGAGCGCCCCGTCGCGCACCGGTGCGCAGAGCACGCACCGGCCCGGTGCGAGCGCAGGGACCTCGCGCACCGCCAGCGGGTCCCGGACCTGCAGGCCGAGAACCTGACCGTGAGGGTGCGGCTGCGAGGAGCCGGCGTTGAGGCCGTGGTTGACGAACACGAGCGGGTGCAGACCTCGCCACCGCTGCGCCTCGGCGCGCTCGCCGAGCAGCGCGACGGCGACCTCGGCGTCGTCGAGCGGCAGGTCGAGCAGGTGGCGATCGTGGGCGTCGGTGAGGAGCACGACCTCTGCCGCATCGGGGTCGGTGGTGTTGGGCCAGCGGTTGCGCAACGACATCGCCGACCAGGCCCGGGTCCCGCCGTCGCCGCCGGCACGCGCCGTCTCCTCGCCGGCCCGTGTCGACGGATCGGCCATCTGCTCCGGGCAGAACGGGCACGGCGTCGAGCCGGGCGGCATCTCGAGCGGGACGGCTGCGGGGTTCGCCGCCTTCGCGACGTCCCAGCGCGGCACGACGAGGCTCGTCGCTCCCGTGAGCGGGTCGGTGCGCACGTCGGCCGACGACCGACCGACGCCTGGTTCGTGTGCCTTCACGAGCCTCCCACCGACTGGTGCCACGACATCTAGGTTACGGACGTCGAGCTCTCGCGTTGCAGCATCTCACGGGAGCGCAGCCGGGCGACACGGTGGCGGGTCCGTCAGCCGGGCACGTACTCGCCAGCGGCCGCGCACCTTCCCCACTGGACGCGGCGGCCGTCCCGACGCATCGTGACGACGAAGCCGTAGACCGAGAAGAAGATGGCAGCAGCCGTGAGCGACCAGGTCACGGCCGTGCGCTCGAGGACGAACGCCCGCACCGACGAGGTGAGCAGGAGCCAGACGACGACACCGGTGTTGACGAGCAGCACGGCAGCCCACACGAGCGAGATGCGGACGAAGAACTGCTGGACACGCGGCTCGGCGAGCAGATCGGGGTCGAGCGGGCAGAAGTCGTGCGCGAAGCGCTGCGTGAACGGCCGACGGCAGGCCGCTGATGCGAGGAGCACGACCGCGATCACCACCGACCCGGCAAGCGGCTGGGCGAAGTAGACGAACGCGCTTCCCGTGACGAAGGCGACGGCCGTCCGGAGCGTGATCAAGACAGTGCCGAGGATCAGCAGCGTCGAGATCCTCTCGCCCCGCAGGGCACGGCGGGCCGTCGCGAGGTAGGACCAGCACAACGCGGAGACGAGAGCGACCCGGAAGCCTCCGAGGAGCAGCGAGAGGTAGAACAGCGCCATCGGGGCGAGAGCGCCCTCGATGACGACGGGCACAGCGTGGAAAAGGGCGGCGCGCGGCTCGGGCATGTGGACCGTCGACTCGCTGCAGCGGATCGAGAACGGCGCCGCGAGCTGCACGGGGCCGGCACCGACTTGCACGTCGCTCGACCTGGCGATCACGCGGCTTCCTGCTTCCTTCGTCCGACTGCCACGACCGTCGCCCGCTGCGGATGCCCGGGAGCGCGCCACCCGCCGGGGCGCCCCCGGCGCCCTCTGCAGTCGGCACGAAACACGATGCTCGCCCTCCTCGACCCTACGCCACGCGCGGCGCGCGCGGGGGTCGCGCCCGGGCGCGCGACGCGAACGCCCGCCGTCTCCCGATGCCCTAACGCCGCCCAGGGGTCGGGCTCGACCATCGGGCTCGATGCAGTCCGACGGCGCGGGGGCCGTCGAGTCCGGCCGGCGGCGCGCAGCGTGGCAGCGACGGCACGAGCTGTGGCGGCAGCGCAGGACCTGTTGCGCGCACCGGCAGGTGCCGTTAGCGGTGCGACCGGCAAGCCGTCGCAGATCTGTAATGTGAAAGCAACCTACGTAACAGGAATGGCATGATATGGGCGTGAGCGTGACGAGGGTCCGTCGCTTGATGCCGCTGGTCATGGCCAGCGCTTTCCTCGTCGCCGCCGCGTCCGTGCCGTCGGCGGCCGCGCCGCCGTCGCGTGGCGCGTCCCGGCCGACGGCGACAGGGCGCGCCGCCCGGGCGGCCGGACGCTGCGCCTGGCTCGACCGGGCCGTCGCCCGCCACGAGAGCCCGACCCAGCTCGCCGACCTCGTCGTGTCGCGGATGACCGTCGACCAGGAGCTCGCTGTCGTCGACCTCGCCGCCGGGGGCGGCTACGAGAACCGCACAGCCGGCGTTCCGAGCCTGTGCATCCCCCGCCTGACGCTCGAGGACGGTCCCGCAGGGCTCTCGGCCGGTGATCGGGGCGTCACCCAGCTGCCGGCACCGCTCGGTGTCGCCGCGAGCTTCGACACCGGGCTCGCCCACGCCTACGGCGCGGTCGAAGGCGCCGAAGCCCATGCGCAGGGCATCGACGTCGTGCAGGGACCCAACCTCGGCATCGACCGCGTGCCCGAGGCCGGACGCGCGTTCGAGGGCTACGGCGAGGACCCGTTCCTCGTGTCGTCGATGGGCGTCGCCGACATCGAGGGGATCCAGTCGACCGGCGTCATGGCGGACGCGAAGCACTACGCGGTCTACACCCAGGAGACGGACCGGCACACGATCGACCAGATCGTCGGGCAGCGCGCGCTCGCGGAGGTCTACCTCGCTCCGTTCCAGGCCGCTGTCGAGAGGGCGCACGTCGCCTCGATCATGTGCGCGTACGGGCTGGTCGACGGGGTCCCGGCCTGCTCGGACCGCGGGCTGTTCCACGTGCTGTTCGACACCTGGCACTTCGCCGGCTTCGTCCGCTCGGACCTCGGAGCCACCACGACGCCGGTGCGGTCCTTCGTCGCCGGCCTCGACGCCGTCAAGCCTGCCGCGGGTGCGCAGCTGCGCGCCGGCATCGACGACCACCGTCTGTCCCTCGCGGACCTCGACCGGGCGGCCCGACGCGTGCTCGCCGAGATGTTCGCCTACCACATCGTGCTCCACGCGCTCCCCGGCCGGCCCGGCCTGCCCGTCGACACGCCCGCCCACGCCGCGTTCGCCCTGCTCGCCGCAGAGGAGTCGATCGTGTTGTTGAAAGACGCCGGGGGCGTGCTCCCGCTCGAGCGGCGCGGGTCGGTCGCGGTGATCGGCGCCGACGCCGCCGGCGGGGCGATGACAGCGGGTTTCGGCAGCGCACGGGTCGCGCCGCCGTTCGTCTCGACCCCGCTCGCAGCGCTGCGCGCCAGCCTCGGGGGGGTGCGCGCGGTCCACTTCGCGCCGGGAGCGAGCGGCGTCGTCGAGCTCCCACCCATCCCGACCAAGGAGCTGAGCGGGGCAGCGACCGGCGAGCCGGTCAACCCGGCGGTCGCCGTCTCTCCGGCACGGCGCGGGCGCACGGCGCGTGCCGATCTCCTCACGCGCCTCGAGCGGTCCGGCGCCGCCGCGACCGGGTCGATCCCGGACGCCTCCCTCGGTCAGCTCGCGAGCTGGAGCGCGACGCTCACCGTGCCGCACTCGGGCATCTACACGATGTCGGTCGCCGACAGCGGCGACACCTGGCTCGAGGTCGGCGGGCGGTACCTGCTGGTGCAGCGGGGCGAGAGCGAGGCGACGTACTGGACCGTCGCGCTCGGCCTGCGGCGCGGCATCCACTACCCGCTACGCGTCCTCTGGTTCCCCCAGCCGGGGCGCGCTGCGCCCTCGATCGGGCTCGAGTACGACACGCCCGCGATCGATCGAGCCGTGGCGCTCGCCCGGGCGTCGACGACAGCCGTCGTGTTCGCGAGCGACCGCAGCGGCGAGGCGTGGGACCGGCCGACCCTGTCGCTGCCCGGGGACGAGAACGCCCTGATCGCCGCCGTCGCCCACGCCAACCCCCGGACAGTCGTCGTGCTCAACACGGCGGGACCGGTCCTCATGCCCTGGCTGCGCCAGGTGGCTGCCGTCGTCGAAGCGTGGTACCCCGGCGAGCAGGACGGGCGTGCGACCGCCGCGATCCTCACGGGCCGTGTCGACCCGGCAGGACGGCTCCCGGTCACCTTCCCGGTGAGCGAGGCCGAGACGCCCGTCCACACGCTCGCGGAGTGGCCCGGCGTCGCCGGCAAGGTCCACCTCGCCGAAGGGCTCGACGTCGGCTACCGCTACTACGCGGCGCACCACCTCACCCCGTTGTTCCCCTTCGGCTACGGGCTCGACTACACGACGTTCTCGCTGAGCGGGCTGTCGGCCACCCGGACGCGCCGCACCGTCGTCGTCCACGTCGCGGTCCGCAACACCGGGTCGCGCGCCGGTGCCGAGGTCGTCGAGGCCTACCTCAGCTACCCGCGCTCGGCGGACGAGCCTCCCCTCGAGCTCAAGGGTTTCGCGCGCGTCTGGCTCCCGGCCGGGCGGTCGGCGACGGCGACGATCGTGCTGGCGCGTAGCGACTTCGAGAGCTACCTCGGGGGACGCTGGGTGGTGCCCCGGGGCCACTACGTCCTGCGCGTCGGCACCTCCTCGGCCGACCTCCCGCTGACGGCGGTGCTCGACGCGGCACAATGATCGGCGACATGCGCCTCTCGATCCTCGACCTCGCGCCCATCCGCCCCGGCGAGTCCCCGGCCGACAGCTTCGCGGCAAGCGTCGACCTCGCCCGGCAAGCCGAGCAGTGCGGCTACGTGCGCGTCTGGTACGCCGAGCACCACAACATGGCGACGATCGCCTCGTCGGCACCGAGCGTGCTCGTCGCGCACGTCGCCGCACACACCGCGACGATCCGCCTCGGCGCAGGTGGCGTCATGCTGCCAAACCACGCGCCGCTCACCATCGCGGAGCAGTTCGGCACCCTCGAGTGCCTGCACCCGGGACGCATCGACCTCGCCGTCGGCCGGGCCCCGGGATCAGACCGAGCCACGATGAGAGCCCTGCGCAGAAGCCCGTCGTCGGCCGACGCCTTCCCCGACGACGTCCTCGAGCTCCAGGGCTACCTCGCAGGCGAGAGCCGGATCCCCGGCGTCGACGCGACGCCTGGCGCCGGGACGCACGTGCCGCTGTACATCCTCGGCTCGTCGACCTTCGGCGCGCGCCTGGCCGCCAGCCTCGGCCTGCCCTACGCGTTCGCGTCGCACTTCGCCCCGGACCTGCTCGAGCAGGCGGTCGCGCTCTACCGGAGCGCCTTCCGGCCGTCGCGCCAACTCGCGCAGCCCTACGTCATCGCCGGCTGCAACGTCGTCGCCGCCGACACCGAGCAGGACGCGCAAGAGCAGTTCGCCGTGGCCCGCCGGCGCCGGGTCGCCTCGATGCTCGCGCGCGGGGCGCCGCTCGACGACGACGCGGCCGACGCCCTGCTCGCCTCGCCGGCCGGCTTGCACGTCCAGCAGATGCTCACCTACAGCGCCGTCGGCACCCCCGAGGCCGTCGCCGAGTACCTCGAGGCCTTCGCCGCGCACGCCCGGGCCGACGAGATCATCACCGTCCACCACGCTCCGACGGCTGCCCAGCGCCTCCGCTCGGTCGAGCTCGTCGCCGGCGCTGCAGGGCTCGGCGGCGTCACCGCCGGCCGGCCGGCCACGCCGTCGGCAGGACCATGACGCCCCTGACCACGGTGCAGGCAGGACGGCGTCAGCCCTGAACACCGGGGAGGCAGAGCGCCGGCGTCACCCCCGACCACGCTGCGGCGCGCCGTCGACACGGGTGTCGGTGTGGACGTCGGCCTGGCGGAGGTGGCGGCGACCTCCCGGTGCCCAGACGACAGACACGATCTCGGAGTAGCCGAAGGGGTAGCCACCGGCCGGCTGGATCCAGGCTTGGAAGTAGACCGGGTTCGCCTGGTAGCTGTCGTCGGTGACGTGGAAGGTCGCCACGCCAGCAGACGACGTCCGCGCGGTGACCGGAGACATGCCGGCATCGTGGCCGTCGATCACGGCCTCCGACGCGATCTCCGCGCCCTCGGCGTAGATGATCTGGCCGAGCGCGATGTCGACGCCGCCGCGGTGGACGACGGCCCCGAAGGGCGAGCGGAGCTCGACGTGCAGCTCGACCGAGCCGCCGAGCGGCAGGACCTTGTCGACGTAGGGCGGGGTGACGTAGGCCGAATAGGCCGAAGGCGTGAACAGCGTCGAGGAGCTCACGGTGTCGGGGCCTTCGGTGAAGGCCTCGAGCTCGAACGGGGTCGTGAGGCTCGGCATCGAGCCGATGTTCGCCGCAGCGAGCCGGTAGACAGCCGTGGCGTGCGGGGCGAGCGACGGCGGCCCGCCGATCTCGTTCCAGAACGTGGTGGCCTGGCCGATCGCGTTCGGCGCGAAGCTCGGTCGCAAGCGGGCCGCCGAGGTGTTCGTGACGCGCACCTCGAGCGACCAGACGGAGCGGAGCTGCCCGTTCGTCGTGACGGACCGGATCCGGATCTCGAGGGGCCCGGGCGTCGCCAGCGCCCGGACGAACAGCACCAGCGCGCCGGCACAGCACAAGGCGGTCGCCGCGAGGACGGCGCGGCGCGCGCGCCGCGAGACGGCGCCGGCGGCCCGGTCGACGGTGCTGCGCGCGACGAGCCCCTCCGACGTCGCGAGGAAGACGAGCCAGACGCTCGACAGCGTCATCAGGTACTCGGCGAGCGAGCGGGTCGGGAAGAACAGCGCCGCGACCGGGAGGATGAGCATCGCGTGGCGCAGGCGCGGGTACCAGGCCGCGAAGGCGCCGAGCGCCGCGAGGTAGACGAGCGCGGTCCCGTCGCTGTAGGCGCCGAGGTCCCCGCCGCCGAGCCGGAAGAAGACCGAGAGGTCGACCAGACCCTGCCCGTAGGGGATCGCATGTTGGACGAGCGGTGCGATCACCCCGTCGACCCAGAGCCGCGCGTCGACCACGATGAAGGGGAGGTCGAGCGCGACGAACACCGCGAGCACGACCCCGGCGAAGGCGGCCGTGACCCTCGTCGCGCGCCGTGTGTCGAGGACCTCACGGCAGTTGCGCCACAAGCTGACGGCGAGGAAAGGCAGGAGGAACCACGCGAGCTGCTGGGTCGACACCGCGATGCCGAGCGCGACGGCCTGGAGGACGCCGCGCCGCGCCAGCCGGCCCGACCGGCCGATCGAAGACCACCCGGCGACGGCGAGCATCAGCGACGGGACGAGCAGGATCGCGTTGACGCCGGACTCCGCGTAGCCCTGCAGGATCGGCACACCGACGCCGGCGAGGACCGCGAGCGAGCGGAGCTCGCGGGGCAGCAGGGCGAAGGCGAGGACGACGGAGAGCCCCAGTGCCACGAGGTCCGCGACGATCACCGACTGGACCCCGCCGGTCAGCCACGAGAAGGCGGCGGCGACGAGGATCGAGACGTCCGGGTAGCCGAAGGTCGAGACCGTGCCCCCGCCGAGCGTCGACGTCGCGTACTGGATCGGGACGCGGTAGAGCGTCAGCGCAGCCAGCAGGTCGCTGCCGTAGGGATTGCGCCCGTGGACGAGGAGCGTCGCGGCGTACTGCTCGAAGGCGGCCTCGTCCGTGCCGTAGCCGGGATTGCCGTAGAGGTTCGCGATGCTCGTGGCGGCGAGCAGCGCGAGCCCGACCACGAGCACCGCCATGTCGACGCGGACGAGAACCTGCCGCGAGCTCGTCGTGACGGTGACGGCCAGCATGACGAGCACGGCGAGGAAGGACACCATCGCGACGGCCCCGACGGCAGGGAGGGGAACGATCGCACCCCAGGCGTTGAACGCGAGGCCGAGGAGCGATACGGCGCTGACGAAGGTGACGATGCGGTGCAACGCCGTCGGCGGTCGGGCGGAGCTGCCGCCGACCCCCACCGCGTCGTGGCCGGCGCGGCTGTTCGCAGCACAGTTGTCAGCAGCACAGTTGTCAGCAGCACAGTTGTCAGCAGCACGGCGCCGGGCGCCCGCCGACAGGACCCGGCTAGCTGCGTGCGATGACAGCGACCTGAGTCCCTGCGCGCAGCCGGATGACGGCGTTGCCGTCCACGACCCGCGCGTGGCCGCGCGGGGCGGGGACGAAGGCGTGCGCCCGCTCCGAGTACACGACGACGTAGTCCGCCGCACGCCGGAAGCGCCGGCTCAAGATCCGGAGGACGAGGAACCGGCGGTCGACCACCGGAGCGCCGCCGCGATCGAGCACGACGCCGCACGCGAAGATCGTCCGAGCGCTCCGGTCGCGAGCGGGAACCCGCGCGAGGTCCCGCGGGCCGATTGCCGCGTCCCGGGCCCGGGTCACGACGATCTGCTCCCCGCGCGGGGCCGCTCCCGACGGGATCGTGAGGCGAACCCGCGCGCCGGCGAGGCGCACGGCGACGGTCCCGCCGGCGCGCGTCACGCCGACCGCCGTCACCACGTCGCGAAACCCTCCGGGCACGGCAGTCGGCACCGGCGGCATCCCCCCGTAGCCGACGCCCGCCGCGGCAGCCGGACCAGCAACCATGCCGGCCATGCCGGCCATACCGGCGGCCAGCACGACAGTCGACGTGCACAGCCACCCTCGTCGCGCCCGGCCTCGCCCGATCGACGGCCTCGTCTCCTCGTCCCCGTCTCTCGCGCGCACAGTGCCGTCCTTTCCGTCTCGTCGTGATCCCGCCGGACATCGACCGCCCTCGCTGTGCACCGGGCCGCCGCGAGCGGATGCCGCCACACATCAGGACCAACCGCTGCCGTCGGAACCGGGGTCGGAGTCGGAGCCACGTGGGCCCGACGCCGTTGCTACTTATAGTAGTGCAACCGTGGACGGCGCCGTCAAACCCGCACGCCCGCGCCGCGAGCCACCGATCCCGCGCCGCGACCTGCGCCGCGACCTGCGCCACGACCTGCGCCGCGACCTGCGCCCGGAGTTGACCCTCCTGCGGGCACGATGCGATGCTGCTCGACCAGGCCGAGCGGGCCGAGCGGGCCGGAAGGGAGCAGCGTGGGAGGAGGGGCATCGCGCCGGGGTGCACGGCACTCGAGCGGCCCTGCACCTGGCAGGCGACCGCCGGCACCTCCTGCGGGTCCCGCCGGGACGCGGTCGACTGCGGAGACGATCCGCCCCCTGTGGATGCAGGTCTACCTCCCCAACCTCGTCATGGCCACGGGCCAGGGCGCGATGATCCCCGTGCTCGTCTACGCCGCGAGGAACGTCCACGCCTCGGCCGCCGTCGCGGTCGTCGTCGTGGCAGTGAACGGCCTCGGCACGCTGCTGTTCGACCTCCCGTCGGGCCGCATCGTCGCGCGCCTCGGAGAGTGGCGGTCCGGATGGATCGCGACCGTCCTGCTCTGCGCAGGGCTCTGCGGGTGCCTCGTCGCAGGGTCGCCACTCGTCCTCGCCTCAGCCGTCTTCGTCCAGGCTGCCGGCTGGTCGGTCTGGAGCCTCGTGCGCCTCACGCACCTGAGCCGCGTCGCACCGCCCCATGCACGCGGGCGCGCCCTGTCGATATTCGGGGGGGTGACACGGGCCGGCAACGTGGTCGGCCCGTTCGTCTTCGTCGCCGTCGCGAGCCGGAGCGACGTCCGCGTCGCGTTCCTCGTCTACCTCGTCTGCGTCGTCGTCGGGTTCGCCTGGCTCGTGGCCGCGCGCGACCGGAGCGACCGTGACGGCGCGGCCGAGCGTGCCCAGCGCATCCGCCCCCTCCAGGTCCTCGCGGACCACCGGCGCGGCTTCGCGACCGCGGGAGTCGGCGCGTTCGGCATCAGCCTCCTGCGTGGCAGCCGCAACGCGATCGTGCCGCTGTGGGCGGCCCACATCGGGCTCGGCTCGTCGAAGGCGGCGTTGCTGTTCGCGCTTTCGTCGCTCGTCGACCTCGCCCTGTTCTACCCCGCGGGCATCGCCTCGGATCGCTGGGGCCGGCGTTCCGTCGCGCTCCCCTGCGCCGTACTGCTCTCCGTCGGCCACATCCTCATACCGCTCACGCACGCCTTCTCCACGCTGTTCGCGGTCGCGTTCCTGCTCGGCTTCGGCAACGGCCTCGGCTCGGGGATCGTCATGACCCTCGGCGCGGACCTGACCCCCGAGGTCGGCCGCGCCTCGTTCCTCGCCGTCTGGCGCCTCGTCTCCGATTTCGGCACGACAGCGGGACCACTCGTCGACTCCGCCGTCGTCGGCGCCGGCGCGATCGTGCTCGCCGGACCCGTCGTCGGGGTGATCGGCCTCGCCACCGCCGCCGTCGTCGCCATCTGGCTACGAGAACCCCCACACATCGCCGCACGGCGAGACCCGCGGTCCGAGGAGACGGCGAGGCCTGTCGCACCGGGATGAGCGAGGACCGACGCGCCGCTGCGGGCGACGCAGGTCCTGCGTCGGCGCGGGTCCTACGTCGGCGAGCGGGCGCGGGCCGTCAGCCCGGTGGCTGCGGGCGTCGGAGCGGCACGAAGCGCAGGGCTCCGGGCGCACCTGCCGGCACGACAGGATGGCGGGGCTCCACGGGGTCGACGCGCGCATAGCCGCGACCGAGCGGGGGTCGGGGGTCGGGATCGCCGTTGTTCGGCCAGAGCGCGACGGCGCGCTCGGCTTGGGCGGTGATCGTGAGCGACGGGTTGACCCCGAGGTTCGCCGACACCGCCGCCCCGTCGACGACGTGCAGGCCGGGGTAGCCGAAGACGCGGTGGTACGGATCGACGACGCCGGTCGCCGCCGACTCGCCGATGACAGCTCCACCGAGCACGTGAGCCGTCATCGGGACGTTGAAGACGTCGTTCCAGCCGCCGGCGGCAAAGCCGCCGATTCGCCGGGCGGTGCGGCGAGCCGCCTCGTGCCCGATCGCGATCCAGGTCGGGTTGGGTTCGCCGTGCCCAGGGCGCGAGGTGAGGCGCTGCCACACCCGACCCGCTTTCCAGGAACAGGTCAGGGAGTTGTCGCGAGTCTGCATGACGAGGAGGGCGATCGTCTGCTCGGACCAGTGGCGCATCGAGAGGTTGCGGACCATCGCGACCGGGTGGCGTGCCACCTCGGCTGCCCACGCGCCGAGCCGCGAGCGCCCGCCGCCGTCGGCGAGAGCGGTCGTGAGCAGGCCCATCGCGTTGCTCTTGCGTCCGTAGCGGACAGGCTCGATGTGGGTCTCGGCGTCGGGATGGAACGACGACGTGATGGCGACGCCGCGGGTGAAGTCCACGCCACGGCGGAAGGTCCGGGCACCGATGATCGCCTCGGAGTTCGACCGGGTCAGCTCGCCGAGGCGCGGCGACAACCGGGAGAGCTCGCCCGAGGCGCGCATCGCGTGGAGCAGCCTCTGCGTGCCGAGCGTGCCGGCCGCGAGGACGACCTCGCGGGCGACGAGCACCCGCCTCGTCCGGTCGCGCCACGCCCCGGTCCGCTCCATGACGACGTCGTAGCGGCCGTCGGTCCGGGGGCGGACGGCGACGACGGTCTGGAGCGGACGGACCTCGGCGCCGCCGCGCTCGGCGAGGTAGAGGTAGTTCTCGAGGAGCGTGTTCTTCGCACCATGCCGGCAGCCGGTCATGCACTCGCCGCACTCGATGCACCCGGTGCGGTCCGGTCCGGCGCCGCCGAAGTAGGGATCCCTGACGGTCACGCCGGGCTCGCCGAAGTACACCCCGACCGGCGTCGGAACGACGGTGCCCTCGACGCCCATCTCGGCGGCGACCTCCCGCACGACCTCGTCTGCCGCGGTCGTCGTCGGGTTCTCGACGACGCCGAGCATCCGCTTCGCCTGGTCGTAGTAGGGCGCGAGCTCGGCCCGCCAGTCCGTGAAGGCGCTCCAGCGCGCATCGTCGTAGAACGTGGGTGGCGGCTCGTAGAGCGTGTTGCCGTACACGAGCGACCCGCCGCCGACGCCTGCACCGGAGAGCACCATCAGGTGCCGGAGGAGCGCGACGCGCTGGATGCCAAACAGGCCGAGCCGGGGTGCCCACAGGAACGACCGGAGATGCCACGACGTCGCCGGCAGGCTCTGCTTGTCGAACCTTCGACCGGCCTCGAGGACGACGACCCGGTAGCCCTTCTCCGTCAGGCGCAACGCGGCGACGCTGCCGCCGAAGCCACTCCCGACGACCGCGACGTCACAGGCCCCCGCGTCCACGCCATCCGTGCCTGCCCCCACGCCCCCCAACGCTACGAGCTAGCCGCACGCCGGCCAACTCGCTCCGGGGACCTGGCCGGGTGCTCGGCTCTCGACCGGGCGCGGCCCGCCTCGCGGATCGTCAGCGGCGGAAGACGGCGGCGTCGTCGGCGAAGGCCTTGAACTCGAGCGCGTTGCCGGCCGGGTCGTAGCAGAACATCGTCCACTGCTCCCCCGGCTCGCCGGCAAAGCGCAGGTGCGGCTCGATCGCGAAAGCGACGCCTGCACGCCCGAGCCGCGCCGCGAGCTCGTGGAAGTGCTCGACGTCGAGCAGGACGCCGAAGTGCGGGACCGGGACGTCGTCGCCGTCGACGGGGTTGCTCCCGGCGACACGCGCGCCCGCGCCGTGGACGAGATGAGTGACGACCTGGTGGCCGCAGAGGTCCCAGTCGACCCAGGTGTCCGACTGGCGGCCCTGCGGGCAGCCGAGCACCTCGCCGTAGAAGCGTCGCGCGGTGACGAGATCGTCGACCGGCACGGCCAGGTGGAAGCGCGGGCGTGGCGTGCTCATCAGCTCCCGACCCTACAGCTCGCGGCCGCGCGCGGCTGGCGTGCGTCCCCGGACCGCCGGCACGGAGGGCTCAACGGCGGCGCCGTGCGCTCGCGTTGCGCGCTGCTGCCGCCCGGACCAGCGCGACGAACGCCGCTTCGTCGACCTCGGCATCCTCGGCGACGTCGATCGCACGACGGACGTGGCCGTCGAGGCTCGCGTTGAACAGCCCACTCGGGTCCTCGAGCGCAGCACCGTGCGCGAAGGTCAGCTTCACGTGGTCCTTGTAGACCTCACCGGTGCAGATCATGCCGTCGAACGACCACACAGGCACGCCGGAGGGGTTGCTCGGCTTCCGCCATTTCAGCTCCTCGACGACCTCTGGACAGGCTTGCCGGATCAGCGAACGGAACCTCGAGAGCGCCGCACCCCGCCAGTCGCCCACCTGCGCGAGCAGCGCGCCGACCTCGTCGGAGGCGTCGGGGTCGGCTGTCTGACGAGGCGTCGCCACCGCACGGATGCTACCTGCCCCCGCTTGCGCGTCGCCGGGATCCCTCCGCCCCGGTGCGCGCAGAGGTGCGAGCGTGCCGAGCGGCATGCGTGCGGCGGGCACGACGCCGCGGCGGACGGCTCCATCGCCACCAGATCGCCGCTCCGAGCAGGACGGCGAGCGCTCCGACGGCGAGCAGCACGCACCAGGCGACGCCCGGCCCGGGCACCGTGACGGCGAGCTGACGCTCATCGAGCGTGCGGTCGCCGGTCGCAGCGCGGACCACGATCTCCCAGGTTCCCGGCTCGAGGCGGACACTGGCGCGGACGCCCTGGGATCCGCCGGGCGCGAGAGACACCGTCGGCACGCTCGCCCGGGGCACCGCCCTCCGGCCGTTCCATACCTCGACCTCGACGTCGGCTCGCAGCCGCACGTTGCCGGTGTTGTCGAGCCGGAGCGCGACTTCGACGCCCCCTGGCTCGGGCACGGCGCGCAGCCCGACGATGCGCGCCGCGGCAAAGGGTGCCGCACCGTGACGAAAGACGACGCGCGCCGCCGCGCTGGCCGGCGGATCCACGAGGTGGACCACGACGTCGACCGGGCTGTCGAGGCGGCGAGGCGCGTCCCATGCCCCGCTCACGTCGACGCTCGATCCGGGAACGACCCGGACGGCCCCGAGCGGGACGGTCGCGAGGAGGTGCGACCCCGTCCGGATCACCGCCGTCGCCGCCGGCGAGATCAAGACGTTGCCCGTATCGGTGACGGACGCCTCGACGTCGACCTGGTCCCGCTGCCGACCGCCGACGGCGCGCACGCCGGCGACTTTCGCCGAGCGGATCTCGTGCCCCGGCCCGACGAGCTCGACGAGAGACGCGAGGCGGACGGCGGCCGTGACGCCGGATCGCTCGGGCCTCGGCGGGAGGACCGTCGCGAGCACCGCGGCGTAGAGCCCCGCCGTCTCTGGCGCGACCACGGCGGTGACGCGCACGCGGCGCGTCGCCCCAGGTGCGAGCAGGAGGCTCGTCTCGCCAAGGCGCAGCCGGCGCGGACCTGGTGCGCGAAACTCGGCGGTACCGTCACCTTCCTGGGACAAGGAGGCGGCGGTCAGCACGATGCGTACCGCTGCGCTTCCCGAGTTCGTCAGGACCTCGTCGAAGGAGTACCGACCCGCACGGACGCGGGCGACGAGCTTCGCCGGGCTGACCGTGACGGTCGCTCCGGACGTCGTGCTCGCCGCCGCAAAGGCGGCGCAACCCCTGGCCCACGCGACGGAGAGTGCAGCCGCCGCGGTGAGAGCGGCGACGACGAGACGAGACCACTTTGCCGTGCCGCGGGCAGCGCGCGGCCCCGCTCGACTGCCGCCGCGCGCCGGGCGGTCACTGCCCCCCGGCTCAGGCCGCCGCACTCACCGTGTAGGTCAGCGTGTCGGAGTAGGTGCCAGGGGCATCTGCGTCCGTCACCCGTTGGGTGAGCGTGACGTCGTAGGTGTCGCTCGTCGTCGGTGCCGAGTCGGTCGCGAGTGTCTCGCCCGTCCCCGCCGTGCCTTCCGTCGCGTCGATGGCCGTCGGCGAGGCGAGGCTCGCCGTCGCACCGGCCGAGGAGGCCGGGGAGGCCGCGACCGAGTCGGACACCTCGAGGTTGTCGGCCAGGAACTTCCCCGTGGCGGTCGTCGACTCCATGCCCCCCGTGTCGGAGACGACGACCGAGTAGGGCTCGTTAGCCTGCACCGTGACGGTGCCGGCGGACTCGGCCACGGGAGAGCTCAGCGGCGTGAGGGAGCCGAACGTGACGGTGCTGTCCGCGACCGTGACGCTCAGGACGGACGGAACCGTCCCGCTCGCTGTCTGCTGGCCGGACGACGCCGCGAACGCCGGCGCGGCGGTCCACAGGCTCGCGCCGACCATCGCGGCGACTGATGCCACTGCGACAGTCAGCCTGGAAGTCGTCTTCATCTCACTCCGATCGTCGTAGGGGATCGGGCGTCTGCACCGACCGTCTGCAGCGTCACTCCTTCGGCATCGACGGCATCGATGCCTTCGGGGTCCCGTCGAAACGGTCGACGTCGCCGTCACGTCCTTTCCACCGCTGGCACGAACGCTACGTATCAATAGCGCTCCTGTCAAGTAGCAAGTCCAGTCGAGCTCGGGCTGCGGAGCGAAGGAACACGGGATCTCCGATGTCCCGCCCGGGCGCGCCACCAGGGTGCCGGCGACCACCTGGGCCATCGCCGTCCGCTTCGGGTCGACTTCCCGGTCCTCGACTTCGAGGACAGTCGACCGAGTCCCGTCCGGCCTACATTCGGTCCATGACCGCCTCCCCCTGGACTGCCGCCGAGATCCCCGACCTTCGAGGCCGCACCGCGATCGTCACCGGTGCCAACAGCGGGATCGGCCGGGTGGCAGCGAGTGAGCTGGCCCGCGCCGGTGCCGCGGTCACCCTCGCTGTGCGCGACACCGCCAAGGGCGATGCTGCGGCCCGCACGATGGCCGGCGACGTCACGGTCCGCAGGCTCGATCTCGCCGACCTCGCCTCCGTGCGGTCCTTCGCCGACGCCACGACCGGGACGGTCGACCTTCTCCTCGACAACGCGGGCGTCATGGCGACCCCACTGCGGCGGACGGTCGACGGTTTCGAGCTGCAGATCGGCACCAACCATCTCGGCCACTTCGCGCTGACGAACCTCCTGCTGTCGCAGCTCACTGGTCGTGTGGTGGTCGTCTCGTCCGAGCTGCACCGCAACGGCCGCGTCGACCTCGCCGACCTCAACTGGGAGCACCGCCCCTACAAGAAGTGGGCGGCCTACGCGCAGTCCAAGCTGGCAAACCTCCTGTTCGTGCTCGAGCTCGAGCGGCGGCTCACGGCGGCGGGGTCGGCGGTCCGGACAGTCGCAGCCCACCCCGGCTACGCCGCCACGAACTTGCAAGGCCATACCGGAAACTGGCTCTCGGACCTGGTCGGCGGCGCTGCTGCCCGGCTCTTCGCGCAGAGCGACACGATGGGCGCGTTGCCCACGCTGTTCGCCGCGACGGCGGACCTTCCCGGGGGCAGCTACGTCGGCCCGGACGGGTTTCGCAACCTCCGCGGCCACCCCGCGATCAACCGTCCGGCGCCGCAAGCCCTCGACGCCACCGCAGCCCGCCGATTGTGGGAGCTCTCCGAGGAGCTGACCGGCGTCGGGTGGTCCCTCGGGCGCTCGGCGACGGTCTGAGCGAACGCCAGGAAGCGTCGCTGGGGACCTCGCGATCTCCGACGTCGAGGGCAACGCGTCGTCGTGCGTGGCGGTGAGGCTCCAGGTGGTTGCGCTACGAGGGTCCACGAATGATTAACCCGCGCGGTGTAGCTTGACTTCGTGGAGGTGTCCGAGGAGGGCCTGACCGAGTACTTCTCAGTCGTCCTGCCCCTTCTCGACGAGCGCCAGCGCCGCCTTGTCGTTGGCGCGACCGCGCGACTCCTCGGCCGAGGCGGGCCGACCATCGTGGCAAGGACCGCGGCGATGTCGCGCAGCACCGTCATCACGGGCACGAAGGAGGTCGGCCTGGGAGCCGCCGTCCCCACCGGCCGGGTTCGGCGCGAGGGTGGCGGCCGCAGGTCCAACGTCGACAAGGATCCCAACCTGCTCGACGAGCTCGTCGCGCCCGAGACCCGCGGTGACCCGATGTCCCCGCTTCGCTGGACGTGCAAGTCGACCTACAGCCTCAGCCGGGCGCTCGCGGAGAAGGGCTTCTCGGCGAGCCCGACCCTCGTCGGCCAGCTGCTGCACGACATGGGCTACAGCCTCCAGTCCACGGCAAAGCAGAACGAAGGCACCCAGCACGCGGACCGCGATGCGCAGTTCCGCTACTAACAAGCCAGTTGAGTTACGGACAGATCTCGACGGATGTGCCTCAAAAACAGGCAAGACTCCCGCGCCGCGTCCAGTAGTCAACTTGCCTTTTAGTACATCAACGACACCGCGGTCGCGTATCTCGCCGACGACCAGCCGGTCATCTCCGTCGACGCGAAGAAGAAGGTGCTCGTCGGCGAGTACTCGAACGCCGGTCGGGAGTGGCACCCGACGGGCAAGCCGACCCGGACCGACGTGCACGACTTCCCCGACCCCGACGTTGGCAAGGCCATCCCCTACGGCGTCTACGACCTCGACGGCGACGAAGGCTGGGTCTCGGTCGGCGACGACGCCGACACCGCGGGCGTCGCCGTGTCCTCCATCGGCCGCTGGTGGGCCGAGATGGGACGGGCCCGCTACCCCGAGGCCACGAAGCTCCTCATCTGCGCGGACGCCGGCGGCTCGAACGGCTATCGAGTACGCGCGTGGAAGGCCGAGCTCGCGAAGCTTGCCGCCGACACCGGACTCGAGATCACCGTCGTGCACTACCCACCGGGGACCTCGAAGTGGAACAAGATCGAGCATCGCCTGTTCAGCTTCATCACGAAGAACTGGCGCGGCCGTCCGCTCACAAGCTACCGGGTGATCGTCGAGCTGACCGCGAACACCACGACGACGAAGGGACTGAAGGTCCAGGAAGAGCACGACCAGGGTCACTACCCGAAAGGCATGAAGATCAGCGACAAGGAGCTCGCGGCGCTCCCCCTCGTCCGTCACGAATGGCACGGGGAGTGGAACTACACCTTGACACCCCGATCGTCGGAGTAGTTTCCGAGCGCTCTCTAACGAGGTGAACTTACTCCACAGCCTCTGAGAGTGTGTTCGCTGGCGACGAGCGCGGGAGCGGCGGCCCGAGCACCGGCGGGGCGAGGCGGCGGTAGTGGGTGGCACGGGACCTCCCCGAGGCTCGGCAGGCCGCTGCGGTTCCGAGCAGGGGCTGCAGCTCGCAAAAGCACGCCTCGATCACGGCTTCGGCTTGCGTCCCGGCCGAGTCGTCCCCGCGCTGTCGTCGGTCGCGCTCTCGGCAAGCATCTCCAAGAGCGCGTGCGCTTTTCCCGCGATGTCGAGTGCCAGCTTGTGCTTTTTGAGGTCCTCCTCGAGTCGCTCGATCCGCTTGTTCGCCTTCTCGAGCGCCGCGGTCTCCGGGTTCACCTTGGACTTGCGCTGGCTCGCCGACAGTGCGCCCTGAGCTGCGTTGTCGCGTGCGCGGCGCCACTCGGTGATGTGGCTCGAATAGAGGCCTTCCCGGCGCAGCAGGGCGCCCTTGTCACCGTCGCCAACGCAGGCGTCGTACTCGGCGACCATTCTCAGCTTGTACTCGGCGGTGAAGCTCCGCCGCGTCGGCTTGTCGGGAAGTTTCGGCGTGTCGTCGCGCACCGCTTCATCATGTGCGCGCTGCATCAGCGTGGTTGGCATGGTCATCACTGTCTACCTGATCCGTCTCGCCCTTGAGGGATGGAAGCGACGGCGGTTGTCTCAGGCCATGCTGACAGAAAGGGTCAGCCGGCACCTGTTCTGGTCGACGACGCGGCCGGCTTCGTGCCCTATTAGGAGCTTGTCCTCCCG
>DAHWHN010000101.1 GCA_027335685.1 Acidimicrobiaceae bacterium | reverse complement strand
ACGATGGATGTTATCCCTGTAACATAGGTATTGTTTCGAACACGAAATGCCCACAACGTGCATGGCACCTCGCGCCGCGCCGTACAGAGAGAGCGTGAGGCACAGCGTGAGACATTGACCCGTATCGTCGTGTCATGTCTTGCAAAGAGCGCTCCATGATGAGTCATAGCGTGAATTTGTCGTGTAAGTATTCTTGTTGTGGAGCCGCTCGCACTTCATCTGGTCCGGACGCGTTGGGCGACTGTCGCCCGAACGGGACGTGCACGCCGGCTCCTCGCTGAGCTCGCATCCGTCGAGCCGGTCGTCTCCGAGCTCCACGTCGCAGACCTCGAAGACCTGGTCGACACCATGAGCGGCCGGATCGGCTCGCTCGAGGCGGCCGACGTGCACGCCGTCCTCGCGGCTCTCGTCCGCCGCTTCGACCTCGACGAGCTGATCGGTGTCACCGTCGTCCGCGCCATCCTGCCCGGTCTCGTCGGCGTCGGGCGCCGGATGCGCTGGGGTGCCGGAGGTCCGTGGAACGATCGCGAGGAGTTCGCCGCCGACCTCGTCGTCTCGGCCTGGACGCACGTCCGCGAGCACGCTGGCGAGACTCTTGTGCGTCCGGCCCAGACCGTCGTCGACCAGGTCCGCCGCTCGCTGCGCACCCAGCACGAGCGCCACCGCCGCGATGTTCTGCGCGCACGCCCGTGGGACGAGCAGCGATGCGAGGTGCCGGGCCCCGGCATGGACGCGCTCACGGAGCTCGCGCTCGGCCTCAGCCTCGTACGCGGCACGCTCGTCACCGTCGAGGACGCTCAGCTCATCCTGGCCAATCGCGTTCTCGGCTACCGGTTGGCCGAGCTCGCGGCTGCGACGGGTCGCACCGTCACCCAGCTCAGCTACCAGAGACGGCGAGCCGAGGGCGCGCTGCTGCGGTGAGGCACGTCCGAGGAGCTGGCGTGAGGTCGGGCGTGAAGCTCACGCGTCCTGACGACCGGCCCGGCGCGGTGGAGCGCATCCCCGAGCCGGCTCGCCGCGACACCCGGGAGCCGACCCGGGACCTTGCGGGCTGGCTGGCGCTGTTGCTCGTGGTCGCCGGCGTCGTCGTGCTCACCACCCGGGGTGTCGGGACCGACGCTCCCCGGGCGCGTCGCCCGACGATCCCCGCGCGGGCCATCGCCGCGCTGTCCGGGCGATCCACTGCGTCGCGGAGCTCGACCGGTGAGGCCGGCGCGCCGGGCGTTGCTGGCAGGTCAGCCACGCGGGCGCCGTCACGACACGACGGCGGCACGGCACCAGCGCTCCGGAAGGCGACCGCGTCGACCGCTGCCCCGACCACCACGGCCCCGGTGACCATCTTCCCGGTGACCACGCTCCCGGTCAGCACCGCCCCGACCGCCACTGCCCCGGTGACGACGCTCTCGGTCAGCACCGCCCCGACCGCCACTGCCCCGGTGACGACTGCCCCGACCAGCACTGCCCCGGCGGCGAGACTGCCGACGACGGCACCCGCAACGACGTCCGCGGGGGCACCTGCGACAACCACGGCACACCCGGTCCCGCCGACGACGGCATCGGTCCGGCCACGTCCGACGGTCCCGACCACTCGCGTCCCGCGCGTGGCGGTCCTCGTGCCGGCGGTGGTGTCCATCCGCTGGCCCGGCAACTTCGACTACCCCGACGACGTCACGGCCACCTACACCGTCCGGACGTCCGGCGGAGTGGTCGCCGCGACGGCCGCATGGTCGGGCACCCCGGTGCTCACGATCGGCGTCGCCTGCCCGGGGAGCACGCGCACCGCGTCCGGAGACTCCGGGCTCTACGTCGCGGCGGTAGCCACTCCGGGAACCTGCGCGATCACGATCGGCGAGCCTCCTGGTGCCGAGGCGGTGGTCTCCTACTCCCTCGTCGCCCACTACCCGAGACTCGAAAGGCAGGAATCGTGACGGGCACGTCGCATACAGGCGCGTCGGGTGCAGGCCAGTCCGGCGCAGGCCAGTCCGACGCAGGCCAGTCCGGCGCAGGCCAGTCCGGCGTGGTCGTCCGCGGGCTTGGCGCGCTCGCGAAGAGCCTCGTCCTCGTCGCAGGCGTCCCGCTCGCCGTCGGACGCCTCTGGATGCTCCTCCCCGGCCCGCGGACGCCGCTCGCCTCAGCTGCCTGGCACGGAAGCCGCGCAGGGGGTCACGGCGTCCTCCTCGTGGTCGCGGCAACCTGGCTGCTCGCGTCGGGACGGCTGGCCCGCGATCTCGCGCGCGCCCTGACCGGTCGCCTCGGTCCGGTGACGGGGTCCTGGTCGACGCGCTGGGCGTCTCGCGTCGCCGGGCTCCTCCTCCTCGTCTCGGCGGGTTCCGCCGTCTCGGCGGGTCTCGCCGCCGCCTCCGCAACGACAACCGTGACGGCGGCTCCCCGCGGGACGACATCGCTGACCGCGTCGCCCCTGACCGCCTCGCCCCTGACAGCGCATTCCCTGCCAGCGCATTCCCTGACCGCGCCATCCCTGGCACCGCCTTCCCGGACCGGGGGCACAGCGGCTGCGCGTGTCCCGACCGGGGAAACGAGCACGGCTGCCCACCTGGACCTCTACCGGGTCGAGCCCGGCGACTGCCTTGCGAGCATCGCCGCACGCGAGCTCGGCGACGCGGGCGACTGGCCTGCCCTCGCCCGGCTCAACATCGGACGTCCGCAGCCCGACGGACGGCGCATGACAGATCCGAGCCTCATCTACCCCGGCTGGCTGCTCGTCCTTCCGCCCCGGCAAGCGCAGGCTGTGCTGCCCGGTGTGCTGCCGGTTGCGCAGCCGGTCCGGCCGCCGAGCGGTCGTGCCGGCGGTCCTGCACAGGATCGACCGGATTCGGCTCGGGTCGTCGCGGCGCCACGGGCCCGCACGCGTCCCGGCGGCACCGGCGAGCCCGGCCCGAAGGCGGCGAGTGCTCGTGGGGACTCGGAGCAGCCGCACGTGTCGCTCGACCACCCGGATGACGAGCTTGCCGCCGGCGCAGCGCGGACGCGCCATGTAGCCGTCCCGGGCCCCGCGGTGCCCCGGCGGCACCTCGACGAGCTGGCGATCCTCGGGGTCGGCGTGCTCGGTGCCGTGGGGCTCGCCCGCCGCCTCCGGTCGCAGCGCCGCGCCCGGTCGTGCCTCCGGCGGCCCGGCGAGCGCGTCGCGACCCCTGCTACAGAGGCCGGCCACGCCGCGTCACTGCTCGAGCCCCTCGCCGACGCCGAGCTGCTCGACTGGGTCGACGTGGCCAACCGGCTGCTCTGGCGGGGCTGCCGACGGCGAGCGCACGAGGCGCCGTCCGCGCCGTTGCCGGAGGTCCGGCGCGTGCGCGTCGGGCCCGACGGCGTCGAGCTCGAGCTGTGGGAGCCGATCCCGGACGCCGTCGAGGGCTTCACCGCCCGCGAGCACGGGTGGACCTGGTCGCTGGACACAGACGGCGGCCTCGCCGTGCTCTCGTCCCTCGCCACGGGGTGCGGCCGCTATGCACCCCTTCTCGTCCCCGTCGGCGACGCAGCGGACGCGAGCTACCTCGTCGCGCTCGGGCCGGGCCGCCGGCTCTCGGTCGACGGGGTCGTGGCTCCGGGGCAGGCGTACCTGCCGGTGGGTGACGCGGCCCCGGCGGAGGGCTGCCCGCCGGCAGAGACCTCGGCGAAGCGGGCGCTCGCCGGGATCCTCGTCGCGCTCGCGGCCACGCCCTGGTCCGACGAGCTCGAGGTCGAGCTCGTCGGGACGCCGCTCGCGCCAGGCACCGCGCGCCTGCTCGGCCTCAACACCTCGAGTGCAGCCGAGCTCGCCGAGCTCGCCCGAGACGAGGCGACCTCCCCGCTCGACCGGCTCGGGTCCGCCTGGTCTGCCGAGCTCCTCGTCGTCGTCGGACCGAGCCCGTCCTCCGGTTGCGGAGCCGCGGTGGACGACACCCTGCTCGACGCGGTCGGCGGCCGCGCCGGGATCGTCAGCCTCGGCGGTGCCGCCCCGGACCGCGTCGTCGTCGAGGCCGACCGCCTCGTGCTCGAGCCCGGCGGGATCGAGCTCCAGCGCGCCTGCCCGACGCCGGCGCAGCTCGCGCTCCTCACGGAGCTGCTCGAGGAGTCAGCAGCCGACCCGCTCCCGGTCGTGCCTGCCCCGGGCGGCGCCGGGCCCGTCGCGAGCCCCCCCGGCCCGATCGAGATCCGCCTGCTCCGCCGCACACCCGACGTGGTCGGATGGGTTGCGGAGCCGCCGAGCAAGGATCGTGCACGCGTCGTCGAGCTCCTCGCGTTCCTCGCCCTCCACGGCTACGCCGCAAGCGGCGACCGCATCCGCTCGGCGGTGTTCAGCCGGGGCGGGCGCTCGGCGACGCTCGGCCGCGTCCACAACGTGTGCTCGACGGCCCGGCGCGCCCTCGGTGCGGCACCGGACGGCAGCAGCTACCTACCGGCCGCGACGAGGGGACGCTACCGGCTCGACCCGTCCGTGACGACCGACTGGGCACGCTTCGAGGCGAGGCGGCTGCGTGCGCTCGAGGCGGAGCCCGACGAGGCGGTGACGCTGCTCGGCGACGCGCTCGAGATGCTCGAGAGCCCACCGCTCGCCGACACCGCATGCGGCTGGGACTGGATGCTCGCCGAGGGGCTCCTCGCGACGATCGCGGCGTCGATCGTCGACGCCGCGCACCACCTCGCGACCCTCGGGCTCGCAGCGGGCGACACCGCCCGCGCGCGCTGGGCAATCGCGAAGGGACGCAGCGTCGAGCCGTGGTCCGAGACCCTCGCTCGTGACACGATGGTCCTCGCCGACGCCGAGGGCGACCGGGATGCGGTCCGTCGAACCTGGCAGGACCTCGAAGGCGCGCTCGACCGCCTCGACGGCAACGAGCCGTCGCCCGAGACCCGGGCGCTGTTCGAGTCCCTCGTCGGCCAGCGCCGGTGACCGGACGCGCCCCCGAGAAGGCATCGCCGGTCGGGGGTCTGCGGTCAGGGGTCGCCGGCCAGGTGTCTGCGGTCGGCGAGGAACGGGTAGCGCTCGCGGACCGCGCGGACCTCGGCGGGATCGACGCGCGCCGACACGACCGCCTCGGTGTCACCGGCCTCGTCGACGACGGCGCCGAAGGGCCCGACGGCGATGCTGCCACCCGCGTACTCGACGCCGCCCCCTGCGCCGACCCGGTTCACCCCGACGACGGCGGCAAGGTTCTCGATCGCCCGCGCGACGAGCAGGGCACGCCAGTGCGCCTGCCGGGATGCCGGCCAGCTCGCGACGACGACGTAGCAGTCCGTCGCCTCGGCGCGCCCCCAGAAGGCGTCGGCGAAGCGCAGGTCGTAGCAGACCATCGGCGTCACGCGCACGCCGCCGATCGTCGCCGTCACGAGCTGCGATCCGGCTCGGTAGTGCTCCGCCTCGCCGCCGTATCCGAAGGGGTGGACCTTGTCGTAGACGACGTCCGCCTCGCCGGGACGAGCGATCAGGAAACGGTTCACGGGCTTTCCACCGTCTGCGAGCCGGCACGCGAACGACCCGCCGACTGCGACGCCGAGCGCGTCGGAGCGCTCGTGGACGAACGCAGCCGTCGGGCCGTCCGCGGGCTCGGCGACGGTGGCGGTGTCCATGGAGAAGCCGGTCGCGAACATCTCCGGCAAGAGCACGAGCCCGGCGCCGCCCTCGGCTGCAGCCGCGACACGCGGCGCGAGCCGGCGGAGGTTCGCCGCGCGGTCCTCCCAGGCGATGTCGCACTGGACACCGACCACGCCGAGCGCGGGACCGGCCGACATGCTGCTCATCGCAGCAGCTTGGCGAGGCGCTCGAGCGCGTCGTCGAGCACGGCCTGCTGCTTGCAGAAGGTCCAGCGCACGAGCGGGCGGCCGGCGGGCACGTCGTCGTAGAACACGACGCTCGGGATGGCGACGACCCCGCACCGCTCGGGCAGCATCCGGCAGAACTCCACGCCGTCCTCGAAGCCGAGCGCCCGGACGTCGGTCGTCACGAAGTACGCGCCCTCGGGGCGCGGGGCCTCGAGGCCGAGCGACTCGAGGCCCGCGCAGAGCTGCTCGCGGCGCGCACGCAGGCTCTCGACCGTCGTCTCGACGAGCGCGTCCCCCGCCTCGAGCGCGGCGGCGATCGCGTGCTGGAAAGGGGCACCGCTCACGTAGGTGAGGAACTGCTTGGCGGTGCGGACCGCTGCGAGCAGGGGCGCCGGGGCGCATGCCCAGCCGATCTTCCAGCCCGTGTAGGCGAAGGTCTTGCCCGCAGACGAGATCGACACGGTCCGCTCGCGCATGCCCGGGTAGCTGGCGAGCGGGACATGCGCGGGCCCGTAGACGAGGTGCTCGTAGACCTCGTCGGTCACCGCGACGAGGTCACGCTCGACGCAGAGCTGAGCGATCGCGGACAGCTCGCCGTCGTCGAGCACGCGCCCGGTCGGGTTGTGGGGGCTGTTCACGAGCACGATCCGCGTTCGCGCGGTGACCACCGCCTCGAGGTCGTCGGGGTCCATCCGCCAGTCGGGGCCGCGTAGCGGCACGACGCGGCGCGTCGCGCCGGCCATCGCCGTGCACGCCGCGTAGGCGTCGTAGTAGGGCTCGAGCATGACGACCTCGTCGCCGACCTCGCAGAGCGCGAGGAGGCTGGCGGCGATCGCCTCGGTCGCCCCCGCCGTCACGAGCACCTCGTCCTCCGGGTCGTACTGCAGTCCGTAGCAGCGGCGGGCGTGGTCGGCGACCGCCCGGCGCAACTCGGGTATCCCCTTGCCCGGGGGGTACTGGTTGTGGCCCGCCTCGATCGCCTCGATCGCCCACCGCTTGATCTGCTCGGGCCCGTCGGTGTCGGGAAAGCCCTGGCCGAGGTTGATCGACCCGGTCTCGAGGGCGAGGGCCGACATCTCGGCGAAGATGGTCGTCGTGTAGCCCTGCAGCCGTGCGCTCAGGTGCTCGGCGCGTGCGCTCATCGCAGCGCAGCGTAGCGGCCCTCAGGCGATCGCCTCGGCGAGCCCGACCGCCTCGAGGCCGTGCGCCTCGGCAACGGGCGCGTAGGTCACCATCCCCTCGACCGTGTTGACGCCGAGCGCGAGCGCAGGATCCGACGCCGCAGCGCCCCGCCAGCCCTTCGCCGCGATCGCCTCCGTGTACGCGAGCGTCGCGTTCGTGAGCGCGTGCGTCGAGGTGTGCGGCACCGCGCCGGGCATGTTCGCCACGCAGTAGAAGACCGACTCGTGGACGAGGAACGTCGGGTCCGAGTGCGTCGTCGGCCGGGTCGAGGCGAAGCAACCACCCTGGTCGACCGCGATGTCGACGAGGACGGACCCCGGCTTCATCCGCTCGACGAGGTCGTCGCTCACGAGCCTCGGCGCCTTGGCCCCCGGCACGAGGACAGCCCCGATCACGAGGTCCGCCTCGAGGCAGGCCTCCTCGATCGTGTGCTCGCTCGACGCGAGCGTCGTGAGCCGGCCCTGGTAGAGCGCGTCCACGGCGCGGAGCTTCGCGAGGTCGCGGTCGAGGACGACGACGTCCGCGTGCATGCCGACCGCCATGGCCGCCGCGTTGGCACCGGAGACGCCGGCGCCGATGACCGCGACACGAGCCGGCGCGACGCCCGGGACACCGCTCATAAGGACGCCGCGGCCGGCCCCGGGCCTCAGGAGGTGCGCCGCGCCGACGAGCGGCGCCATGCGCCCCGCGACCTCGCTCATCGGGGCGAGCAGGGGCAGCGAGCCGTCGGGCAGCTGCACGGTCTCGTAGGCGATGCCGACCGTGCCCGCTTCGAGGAGCGCGTCGGTGCACGCGCGAGACGCGGCGAGGTGCAGGTAGGTGAAGAGCACGAGGTCCCTGCGGAGCCGGTGGAACTCGTCCGCGACGGGCTCTTTGACCTTGCACACGAGCTCCGCAGCGCCCCACACCTCGTCGGCGTCCGGGACGATCCTCGCGCCCGCACGGACGTACTGCTCGTCGGTGATCGACGACCCGGCACCCGCGTCGTGCTCGACGTCGACGCCGTGACCCGCCGAGACGAGCTCGCGCACGCCCGCCGGCGTCATCGAGACGCGGAACTCGTTGTCCTTCAGCTCCCGGGGGATCCCGATCTTCATCCTCGGCACCTCGATCTGCGTCGCGCCCTTTCCGTCGTCAGGACGATCCCTGACGACGGTTTCCCTACCACGATGCTGCCATGCCCGGGGAGTCCGCACGGGGCGCGTGTCTCCGTCGCGATGTCGCGGCGCGCGCTCGGGAGTCGAAGCCCGCCCCGACGTATTCGAGAAGCCGGAGCCAGGCGCCGCGCCGCCTGCCGTGGTCGTCCGCGTGCGCGAGCGACCGCCTGGTCCGCGCGACGACGGGCGAGCGGAGCGGCTCGGGCGGGAGCGGCAGCGGTGTCGTCCGGACGATCTCGAGCTCGGTCCGTGCGCTCGGGTCACCCGCGAGATCGAGCAGGACGTCGGCTGCGAAGCGGGACGCGCCGACCCGAGAGTGGTGAAGCTGGCCACGTGGGCGACGCGCCGACGCTCGGCCGTGCCGAAGAGCGCGCAGAAGCGGGAGCACGTGTCGATCGC
>DAHWHN010000081.1 GCA_027335685.1 Acidimicrobiaceae bacterium | reverse complement strand
GGGGGCGTCGCGAGCTGGGTCGCGCGCGCCACGGGCGTCGACGCGGCCCCGGCTTCGGGGGCGGTCTCGAGGGCGCAGCCGGCATCCGCGCGGCCCGGCGCGCGCCGGGTCCCCCCGTCGGCGCGACCCGGACCGACGCGTGCCGGCGGGTCTCCGAAGCCCGTGGGCGCCGGACGCGACGCACCAACCGGACGCGACTCGCCGAGCACCCTCGCCTACCGGATCCGCCAGGTCGAAAAAGAGCTCCCGCGTCTCGTGCGCCGCCGCGACGAGCTGGTGGCGAGCCTCGACGGGCTTGTCGACCACGTCGCCATCGCGCGCGTCGGCGCAGAGCTCGCCGTGGCGCAGGAGAGCCTCGACGAGGCGGAGCGACGCTGGCTCGAGCTCGCGGAGCGCATGGAGGCGAGCAAGCCGTGACGGAGGCCACATCCGGCGGCCACAGTCCGGCGTGCTCGAGGGACGGCCGGAGGGCGTCCTACGAGCCGTCCAGGGCCGCTCGGATCGTGTCGACGAACGCGTCGACGTCGCCGTCGGTCGTGTCGAAGGCGCACATCCAACGGACCTCGCCGGTGTTTAGGTCCCAGTCGTAGAACGGGACGTGCTCACGCACCCGGTCGGCGACCCCGGCGGGGAGCGTCGCGAACACGGCGTTGGCCTCGACGGGGCGCGTGACGACCACGCCAGGGAGCGTGGCAACCCCGTCGCGCAGGCGGCGGGCCATCGCGTTCGCGTGCCGGGCGGAGCGCAGCCAGAGGTCGCCCTCGAGCAGGGCCACGAGCTGGGCCGAGACGAAGCGCATCTTCGACGCGAGCTGCATGCCACCTTTTCTCAGAAACTCGATGCCCGACACCGCCGCCGGGTCGAGGACGACGATCGCCTCGCCAAAGAGCATGCCGTTTTTCGTCCCGCCGAAGGAGACGACGTCGACGCCGGCGTCGGTCGTGATGGCCCGGAGCGAGACGTCGAGCGAGGATGCCGCGTTCGCCAGGCGCGCGCCGTCGAGGTGGACGAGCATCTCGAGGTCGTGGGCGTGGCGGGTCAGCGTCATGAGCTCGTCGACGGTGTAGACCGTGCCGAGCTCGCTCGACTGGGTGATCGTCGCGGCGAGCGGCTGGGCGCGATGGACGTCGCCGTGCCCCCAGGCCTGCCGGTCGAGCAGCTCGGGCGTGAGCTTGCCGTCCGGCGTCGCCACGGGGAGCAGCTTGATGCCGGCGACCCGCTCGCACGCACCGTTCTCGTCGGTGTTGACGTGGGCCGTCTCGGCGCAGATCACGGCACCCCAGCGTGGGACCATCGCCTGGAGGGACACGACGTTGGCGCCGGTCCCGTTGAAGACGGGAAAGACCTCCGCCTGCGCGCCGAAGTGCCCGGCGACGACCTCACGTAGGCGCGCGGTGTAGGCGTCGGCGCCGTAGGCTGGCTGGTGCCCGCCGTTCGCGTCAGCGATCGCGTCGACGAGCTCGGGGTGCGCACCTGCGTAGTTGTCCGATGCGAAGCTGCGCGCGGACGGATCGTGGAGTCGTGCCATGGAGCCAGTCTCCACTATCTCGTGCCCTCGTGCCCTCGTGCCCTCGTGCCGGTGGCCGCCGACGGATCGTGCGACGAGCTCTAACGGAGCCGTGGCCGATCGTTAACAACGATGGGGCAGACTTGCGCCGGGCAGGTGGCCCCGACGGCCCGCGGAGGAGCTGCGGCGTCGCAAGCGAGAGGAGTGTCGGATGGTCGTAGCGAAGATCGTGCACCGCCCGCGTCACGGGATGGCTCCGATGGGCCGCAAGGTGGCTTCTTTTGCCGCCGCCGCCACGGCGATCGTTGTCGGCACCCAGGGGATCGCGAGCGCATCCGCGGCTCGGCCGGTCGGGGAGCGACACCCGGTCGCTGCAGGCCACCACGGACGTCGCGGCACGGGTCGCGAGCACGGCGCCACCGGCTTCTCCGGAACGGTCACGGAGCTCGGCACGGACACGGCCGGAGTCGGGAGCTTCACGATCTCCACCGGGCGCGGCGGACTGCTCCGTCTCGTCGTCGACGTGACCACGACGACGACGTTCCACGAGCGCGGGACCGCGGCGCCGGTCTCTCTCGCGAGCGTCGCGGTCGGCGACCGCGTCGAGGTCGCGGGATCGCTGAGTGCGACCGACACCATCGCGGCAAGCGTCGTGCGGATCGTGTTCGACGGGGTCGACGAGGTGACGGGCACCGTGTCGGCGCTCGACGGGACGTCTGGCTTCGTGCTGACGCGAGGGAGCGACGCGAAGCTGTCCGTGACCGTCGACGTGAGTGCGACGACGACCTATGCCGAGCGTGGGGCGGAGCCGGTGCCCGTCGACTCGGTGCCGGTGTCCTCGACCACCACGGCGGCGCCGTCCGGCAGCATCTCGCTCGCGAGCGTCGCGGTCGGCGACCGCGTGCGTGTCCTCGGGACCGTCGGCGGCCCGAATGTCCTCGACGCGACGTCGGTGACGATCCTCCCGGTTCGCCCGGTGGTCGTGGTCGGCGTCGTAGTGGGGCTGATCACCACCTCCTCGACTGGCGCCTCCTCGACTGGTACCGAGACGCCCGCCTTCCTGCTGTCCCGGGGGCGGCGCGGGCTGTTCGAGCTGACCGTGGACGTGAGCGCTGCGACGACGTACCTCGAGCGGGGTCGGCTTCCCGGCTCCGTCCCGACCGGCTCCGTCCCGACCGGCTCCGTGCCCCCCGGCACGACGGCCCCCGCGCCGTCCGGCACCGTCTCGCTCGCGAGTGTCGCGGTCGGGGACACAGTGCTCGTCCGCGGGACAGTCGCTGGCGCCGGCACGCTCGACGCGACGTCGGTGACGATCCTTCCGGCTCGCCGTCACGACGGCTGACGCAACGGGCCGTGCCGTCGATCTGCCGGTGACCGCGGGTGCTCAAGGCGCCGCCGGATCCTGACGTGAGGAACCGGTGGTCCTGGCTCGAGCGAACGGAGGCGAGCTCCGCAACTCGATGACGGCGGCGCTCGTCGCCTACGTGCGGCGCGCACGTGGCGCGGAGGCCGTCGCCCGCCTCCTCGAGGAGGCAGGAGAGCAGCGTCCGCTCGCAGAGCTCGAGGACACGAGCGGCTGGAGCTCGCACGCCGAGACGCTGCAGCTGTTCGAGACGGCGGCAGCGCTGCTCGACGAACCGCGGATCGGCCGAGCGGTGGGCGCCGAGATCTACCTGCGAGAGCGGCCGCGCGCGGTGATCGAGCGGCTCCGCGCGCTCGGCCAGCCGGCAGACGTCGTGCGCTACGTCGCGCAGACCGCGGATCGCCAGTCCGCGATCACCGAGATGAGCTGCATCGCGTCCGGGAGCCGGCACGCGTTGGTCTCGGCGCGCACCCTCCCGCCCTTCGAACGTCACGTCGTCTTCTGCGACTACATCTCCGGGATGCTCGCGGCGGTTCCGACCATGTTCGACATGGGGCTCGCCGGCGTCACCGAGTTGGAGTGCCAGGCGCTCGGCGCAAGCCGGTGCCTCTACCTCGTCGCCTGGGAGCCTGCCTCGGCGGACGCGGCCGAGGCCGAGCTCGGGCTGCTCCGCGAGCGGCTCGACGCGCTGACGAAGAGCTTCGAGGAGCTCGAGGCCATGGCGACGGAGCTGGTCTCGGTGGGCGACAGCGACGCGGTGCTCCAGGCCGTGGTGGAGCGCGCAGGTCTCGCGGTGCGAGCGGGCCGCTTCCTGCTCGCGGTCCGTCTTCCCCACGCGCCGGCGACACGCGTCCACTCGGTGGGGTTCGCCCGGTCCGAGGCGCTCGAGCAGGAGCGCCGCCTGCTGGATGGCGGGCTCGACCCAGCCGGGGGCGAGTGCCTCGTCGTCGGTGTTGCGTCGTCGAACCACGCGTTCGGGCATCTCGCAGCGTTCGACCCAGTCGCCGGTCGGTTCCTTCCCGAGGAGCGCCGGCTGCTCGACGCCTACGCCGGCCACGCGGCCGCCGTGCTCGAGTCGACGGCGGCGCTCGAGGACGCCCGCGAGCGGGCCGAGACGATGACCGCCTTGTTCAGCCTCGCGACCGAGCTGGCCGACGTCGCCTCGCCACACGACGTCGCGCGTCGTGCAGCCGTCGCGATGCACACGGTCGTCGGCTGTGACCTCGCAGCGGTGCTGGTCGTCGAGCCCGAGTCGGGCCGGCTCGCATGCCTCGGTCGTTCGTCGCGGACAGTCGGCGCGCCACCGACCTATCGGCGCCTCGCCGGTTGCGCTGCCGGATCGGAGGCACTCGTCGTCCGCTTCGGAAGCTCGCCGGCGCCGATCGAGCTCGACGCGGCGACGAGCGACCCGTCGCTCGCGGAGGTCCTGCGCGTCGCGGGCACCGGTGACGGGCTCCTCGTCCCGGTCGCCGCCCGCGGCGAGTGCTTCGGCGCGCTCGCCCTCGGCTTCTCCGGCACGCTCGATAGGCCCGGACCGGGCGCCGGCCGGCCCGAGGGTGTGCGCCGATCTCAGCTTGGCGAGCGCCTTGCCGGCGTGGTCGGGCTCCTCGCCACCGCCCTCCACAATGCCCGGCTCCTCGACGAGATCCGCCACCAGTCCCTCCACGACCCGTTGACGGGCCTACCCAACCGGACCCTTGTCTTGGATCGCGTCGACCAGGCGCTCGCCCGTTCAGCCGGCCGGGGGCCCAGCCATGGTGTCGCCGTCCTTCTCCTCGACCTCGACGGCTTCAAGGACATCAACGAGACCTTCGGTCATACCACCGGCGACGAGCTGCTGCGCGCGGTCGCGAGCCGCCTCGAGGGCATCGTCGACGCGTCGACGACGGTCGCGCGCCTCGGCGGCGACGAGTTCGTCGTCGTCGTCGTCGACGGCTCGGCGGCGACGATCGACGCGACTGCCTCCCGGCTGCTCGACGCGGTGCGGACACCGTTCTCCCTCCTCGTCGGCGCACCGACGGAGCTCGCCGTCACGGCGAGCATCGGGATCGCGACCGGGCCGTCGAGGTCGGCCGGCGAGCTGCTGCGCAACGCCGACGTCGCGCTGTACGAGGCCAAGGCTGCTGGTCGTGACCGGGCGGTCACCTTCGCGCCGGCGATGCACCTCGCTGTCCAGAGCCGCCTGGAGCTCGAGATCGACCTTCGCGCAGCGCTGGCGGAGCGACAGTTCTTCCTCGTCTACCAGCCGACTTTCGATCTCCGTTCCGGTCGGCCGAGCGGTGCGGAGGCCCTCGTCCGCTGGCAGCACCCGACGCGCGGCGTCGTCGCACCCGACGCGTTCGTCCCGGTGCTCGAGGAGACCGGTCTTATCGCTGCCGTGGGACGTTGGGTGCTCGACGAGGCCTGTCGTGAGGCTCAGCTCTGGCGGTCGAGGGGCCATCACCTCGCGGTCGCCGTCAACGTGTCGGCCCGCCAGCTCGAGCACCCCGGCCTCGGCGAGGACGTCGCGCGGGCGCTCGAGTCGAGCGGGCTCGACCCCGCCGCCTTGACGCTCGAGCTCACCGAGACCGTCCTCGCGCGCGACCCCGTGTCGACGAGCACGCGCCTTGCTGCGCTGCGGGACCTCGGGGTGCGCATCGCGGTCGACGACTTCGGCACGGGCTACTCGTCGCTGTCCTACCTCCGGCAGTTCCCCGTCGACGCCCTGAAGATCGACCGGTCCTTCGTGTCCGCGCTCGGCGGCTCCGAGGAGGCCCGTGCACTCGTCCGCACGCTCGTCCGCCTCGGTGCCGATCTCGGGCTCGAGGTCATCGCCGAAGGCATCGAGGACGACGCCCAGCTAGAGCTGTTGCGTTCCGAGGGTTGCGATACCGGCCAGGGCTACCTGCTCGCACGCCCGCTCGCACCTGGCGCGCTCGCGGAGCTCCTCGGCGCGCCGTCATGGCCGCAGCCCAGCGCCGCCGGTCCGGTCCCGGTCGCGGCTGGGCCCGAGGCGAGACGCCGCGGCGAGCTCATCGGATCCGCCAGCGCTCGGGCAACGTCGGCGGGCCGTGGCGAGCAGTAGCCCGGCAGGTCGGGCACCGCGCGCGGTTGCGCCCCCCTCCGGCGGCAGCCGGTGGAGCGCGGTCGAGGTCGCGCGCCACGGCGAGGTCGAGCTCGCCTACCAGGTGACCGGACCGGTCGACGGCATGCCGCTGCTCCTCGTCGCCGGGCTCGGCTGCCAGATGCTGTTGTGGCACGACGGGCTCTGCGGCGAGCTCTGCGCGCGCGGCTTCAGGGTCGCCCGGTTCGACAACCGCGACGTGGGCCTGTCGACGCATCTCGACAGCCGAGGTGCCGCCACCCTGCGGAGCCTGCTCGCCCGGCCGGACGCCTGCGCCGCGTACGGGCTCGGCGACATGTCGGCCGACGCGCTCGCCGTGCTCGACGCGCTGGGGTGGGACGTCGCGCACGTCCTCGGGTGCTCGCTCGGCGGAGCCGTCGCGCAGCTGCTCGCCATCGCCCACGGCCGGCGGGTCGCGAGCCTCGTGTCGGTGATGTCCACGCCATCGCTGCGCATCGGCCGTGGCACCGTGCGCGCGCGTGCCCAGCTGCTCCGGTCGCCGCCGTGCTCGGGCGAGGAGGCGGAGCGGCGGATGGTCGCGCTCTACCGCGTGATCGGCTCGCCCGGGTACCCGCTCGACGAGCCGTGGCTCCGGGAGGTCGCGCACCTGTCGTGGTGGCGGTCCGACGATGCTGCCGGGACCAGGCGGCAGCTCGCCGCGCTGCTCGCGGGTGGCGACAGGCGACGAGGTCTTGCGAGCGTCGACCAGCCTGCCCTCGTGGTCCACGGCGCGAACGACCCGGTCTTCCGGCCGGCTGCTGCGCTCGCGACGGCCGAGGCGATCCGGCGCGCGCGGCTCGTCGTCTACCCCGGGATGGGCCACGACCTGCCGAGGGCGCTCTGGTCGTCGCTGGCCGACGAGGTCGCAGCGCTGGCCCGCCGGGCGACCGGCTGAGGATGCTGCCTCGGCGCCGCTATCGTGCAGGCTCGGTCGTAGGCGGGGCCGTGGGGCCGGCGGCTGCCGTCCGCTCGGCTGCCGCCCGCTCGGCGCTCGCCTCGCGCGCAGGGCCGAGGCGCTCGGCTGCCCACCGCCCCGCGTGGCGCCGCGCCCAGGTCGCGTCGATCCGCCCGGTGACCATCGAGCGGAGCGACTGCGGGTGGGTGACCGCGAACAGGACATGCCCGGCGACAACCACGACGACGAGCCAGGCGAGGAGGTCGTGGACGAAGGTCGCGCCGGTTCGCCAGCTCAGGGGGAACGCGGCGAACCACTTGAGTATCGAGCCCGACACGAGCATGACGACGACGACGCCAGCGGTGAACGCGGCGTTGAGCTTCTGTCCGGGATTGAACTTGTCGGCCCGCTCGCCCGCGACGTGAAGCCGGCCTGCGCTGCGCAGCCAGCGCAGCTCTTCGCCGCTCCAGCGGTTGAGCCGGCGCAGGTCCTGCCGCAGCTGTGCGCCCCAGGGTCCGGCAAGGCTCACGCAGAGGGGGACCGGCCACGCGAGGCCGGCCCAGAGGTGGATCTCCGCGACGAGGGCACGCCGACCGACGGCACCTTCGACGGCGGGGAAGTAGAGCGGGAGGGCCGTCGCGACGAGAACCGCGAACAGCAGCGCGTTCGCCCAGTGCGCGCAGCGCTCGACGACGTCGAAGCGGAGCAGGGCAGCAGGCTCGCGGCTCGCGGCCGCGCCGTCGGCGTCCCCGCCGACCTCCGTCGCGCCGTGTCGACGGCTCACTCGATCGGCGCGTCGTCGCGGCCGTTCGAGGCCCCGACCCAGGCGTTGACGGCGTAGCCGTTGCGCTCCCAGAATCCCGGGTCGACCCTGTCGACGACGCGGATCTCGGACAGCCACTTGAGCGACTTGTAGCCGTACATCGGAGCGACGTACAGCCGGACCGGACCACCGTGCTCGGTCGTGATCGGCGCGCCGAGCATCGAGTAGGCGACGATGACGTCGGACAGCCTTGCCTGGTCCAAGGTGAGGCTCTCGCTGTCCGCGCCGTCGTAGGAGTAGAACGACAGCGCAACGGCTGGTGGTGTGACGCCGACCAGGTCGAGGATGTCGCCGAGGCGGACTCCCTCCCAGTGCACCGCCGGCACGCGCCATCCCGTGACGCACTGGAAGTCCTTCACGAGCCGGGTTCGCGGCATCGCGAGGAGGTCGTCGAGCGTGAGAACGATCGGATGCTGGACGAGGCCGGTGACGCGCAGCCGGTAGTCGGCAGGCTCGACGACCGGGAACGAGCCGGTGATCGTGTAGATCCGAAAGCGGTTCCCGCCGGGGAGAAAGCCTCCGAGGCCGGACCCGAGGACGTCGCCGACAACTCGCTGGACCGTGGCGCCGACGGCGACGCCGAGAGCCCCGAGGGCCGCCATCGCGAGCACGACGCGGCGACCGACAGCCACCCGCGGCACCTCGGAGGGCGGCGGTAGCGGCAGGGTCGCCGGGTCCTCCACGCCGCCAGGATACGGCCACCAGGAACGGAAGGCTCGGCGGGCAGAGGCGCGCGCCCTGCCCCGGTCCGCCTCCGACGGCTCCGGCATGGCGCAACCTCGCCGTCCGGCGCCGGTCGGCGTCCGCGCCGTCAGGTCACAACTTGCGGAAGTAGAGCAGGACGCCGAGGACGACGACGACGAGACCGACGACAGGGACGAGCATCGAGCGGGCCGTGCGGCCGACGAAGCGGACCGCGCCGCCCACCACGGCGAGCGCACCGACGACGATCGCGACGATGCCGACGACGTGGTGCTTGTTGACCACGGCGAGCACGCCGGCACCTTGTGTCCACGCTGCCATCGTGCCCCCTTGGTCCGATCCGCGCTGTGGCTCTGCGGCTCTGCGGCTCTGCGGCTCTGCGCTACCTCGGAGCGCATCGTAGCCGGGAGTGCTGCGTGCCAGCTGCTCCTTCCAGCTCGAGAGCGGGCGCATGCGTGCGCGGGACGGGGTGCGACGACCTGCGCGACGATGGGGAGGTGGACGACGAGGCGAACGTGACGCTTAGCCGGGGCCTGCCCGAGACCGTTCTCCCGGCTCCACCGGCCGCGTGGACTGCTGCCCTCGACGCGGCACGCGCTGCGAACACGCCCGCGGAGCGGCTCGCCGCGACGGCGGTCGTGGTGTCACGCTTCCCGCGCCTGCTCGCCGCATGGGCAGACCTCGCAGACCTCGCCGGAGCCGGCGGCGAGCACGTCGCCGCCTACGCCTACGCGCGCGTCGGTTACCACCGGGGTCTCGACGCGCTGCGGGCCGCAGGGTGGCGGGGGACGGGCTTCGTGCGCTGGCGTGAGGCCACCAACCGCGGCTTTCTCGCCAGCCTCGACGCGTTGCGCCGCGAGGCAGGGGCTCTCGGCGAGGTCGACGAGGAGCAACGCTGCGAGCTTCTCTGCTACCAGCTCGATCCCGACTGGGGCAAGGTCGCGAGGAACTGACGGGCGCATGCGTCGCGATCCGGACGGCGCGCGGCTGCATCGGTGGCGGCGGACCGTGCGGCCGATGGAGCGGCACGGCGACAAGGAGGGACGATGGGACTGTTCTCGACTCGGACGGTGGCGATGGTGACGCCAGAGCGGGCCCTGCCCGGTCGATCGGCACCACTCGGCCCGTTTGGCGTGCACGCCGTGCTCGGCACGTCGATCGTGCCGCCGTTCCCTGACGCAACCGAGCAGCTCCTCGTCGGCCTTGGCTGCTTCTGGGGCGCCGAGCGCATCTTCTGGCAGCTGCCTGGTGTCGTGACGACCGCGGTGGGCTACGCAGGCGGCTACACCCCCAACCCGACCTACGAGGAAGTCTGCTCCGGGCGGACGGGTCATGCCGAGGTCGTGCGCGTGGTCTTCGATCCGGCGTCGACGAGCCTCGCAGCGCTGCTCGCTGCGTTCTTCGAAGGCCACGACCCGACCCAGGTGATGCGCCAGGGGAACGACGTCGGCACCCAGTACCGCTCGATCGTGCTCGCCGGCTCGCCGGCCCAGCGCGCCCTCGCGCTCGAGATCCGCGACGAGTACGACAAGCGCCTCGTCGCCGCGGGCTTTGCACGCATCGCGACCGAAGTGGTCGAGGCCGGCGAGTTCTACTACGCCGAGGACTACCACCAGCAGTACCTCGCGAAGCACCCGGACGGCTACTGCGGGCTGGGCGGGACGGGCGTCGCCTGCCCCGTCGGCCTTCTCGGCTAGGCGCGCGCCGGCGACGTGCCGGGCCGGTCCTGTCAGGACGTGGGACGTTCGACGGCGCGGGCGAGGGTTCGTTGCTCGTCGAGGAACGCGTCGACCTCGCCCGCCGGCATGGGCCGCGCGACTGCGAAGCCCTGGACCCAGGTGCAGCCGAGATCCCGTAGCTTCGCGAGTTGGCTCGGGGTCTCGACGCCTTCGCCGATGACCGTGATGCGCAGGGCACGCGCCATCGAGACGATGGCCTCGAGCACGACGGCGCGCGGCGACACCTCGTCGAGGCGGACGACGAAGGAGCGGTCGATCTTCAGCACGTCGATCGGGAACTGCTCGAGGTAGGCGAGCGAGGAGTACCCGGTGCCGAAGTCGTCGAGGAGGACGACGACGCCGAGGCCGCGCAGCGCCTCGAGCGTGTCGTGCGCGGCGGCGACGTCGATGATGACCGACTCGGTGATCTCGATGCCGAGCGATCCGGGGGCGATGGGCGCAGCGCGGAGCAGCTCGGCGACGCGGTCGGCGAAGCCCGGGACGGCAAGCTGATGGCCCGAGACGTTGACGGTGACCTTGAGCGGCGGCGCGAGGAGGTGGACGAGCTGCCACCGGCCGAGCTGGTCGATCGCCGTCCGGAGCACCCAGTCCCCGAGGTCCACCGCGAGCCCGGTCTCCTCGGCCAGGGGTATGAACTCGTCCGGCGCGATGCGGCCGCGGCTCGGGTGGTCCCAGCGGGTCAGCGCCTCGAGCGCGACCGGCTGGCCACTGCGCGCGTCGACGATCGGCTGGTACTCAAGGAGCAGCTCCCCCGCGGCGATCGCGGACCGCAGGTCGTGCTCGAGCTGGAGGCGCCGCATCGTCTCGTAGCGGATCGACCGGTCGAACATCTCGATGCGATCCCGCCCACCGGCCTTGGCCCGGTACATCGCCGCGTCGGCGTCGCGTAGCAGCGAGATGGCGTCGCAGGTGCTCTCGCTCGACAGGGCGACGCCGATGCTCGCGGTCGCGACGTAGCTCGTCCCGGGCAGCAGCTCCGCGTGGCGCACGGCGTCCGCGAGTCGGGTCGCCCGGTCGATCGCGTCGAGCGGACCTGTCAAGTTGTCGCACAGGACGACGAACTCGTCGCCTCCGAGGCGAGCGAGGGTGTCCGAGGCGGAGATCACGCTGACGAGCCGGGGGACGAGGGCGGTGAGCACGGCGTCGCCCGCGGCGTGGCCGAGGGAGTCGTTGACCATCTTGAACTGGTCGAGGTCGAGCAGGATCATCCCGACAGCGCCCGGTCGGCCGCCGCGCCGCGCGAGGGCTTGGCCGGCGCGGTCGAGCAGCAGGGTCCGGTTGTGCAGGCCGGTGAGCGGGTCGTGGATCGCCTGGTGCGCGAGCTTGTCCCGGTCGACGCGGTGCTCGGTCACGTCGCGTAGCTGGCAGAAGCGGTAGGCGGGACCGATCTCCGGGGAGACGAGCGAGGCCGCGATCTGGGTCCAGACCGGCGAGCCGTCCGGCCGCAGGAAGCGGACGTCGCTCTCGGCGGTCTCGCCGTCCGGGCCGCTGCGCAGCCACGCGGGCGGGGTGTCGTCCGCCGGGTCGAGCAGGTCGGCCAGCCGCCGGCCGAGCAGGTCGTCCCGGCTCCGCCCGAGCAGGGTGCACAGCGCGCTGTTCACCTCGAGCAGCTCGAGATCGAGGCTGAGGAAGGCTGCCGGGAACGGCGAGTCCTCGAAGCCGCGCCGGAACCTGCGGTCGGCGTCGCGGACCGTCCGCCCGAGGTGGCGCACGAGCACGCCGATGGCCCCGACGCTCAGCACGACGATGACCCATGCCCCGGCCAGCAGGCCGGCAGATCCCATCGCCGGGTGCTCGTGGACCTGGACGGCGAGCACGGCTGCGTAGCTCGTCGCGACGAGGAGGTACTGGGCGGCCGCCTGGCGCGTCGTGAAGAAGGCGAACGCGTACGGTGCCACCCAGAAGAAGAAGGCGACCGCTCCGCTCGACGGGCTGCCGCCGGCGTAGACGCCCACCGCCGTGAGCACGATCGCGCCCGCGACGACGAGCTGAGCCGTCTTTGGGCCCGCGTCGTCGAAGGCGCCGGCGAGCAGCACCGCGCCGCCGAGCGCCGCCACGGCCGCCACGGCGAGCGCGAGTGGCGTGGTCGCGAACGGCGCTGCCGGGAAGAGCAGGGAGACGCCGCCGGTCAGGCCGGCGACCAGGAGGAGCGCGCCGAGCCAGCGGGCGAGGTACCTGGTGCTCCTCGGTCCGAACGGGGTCGCGAGCGGGGTGGTCCGGGCCGCGGCCGGCTCGTGGTGGACCAGACGCATGGCAGGCTGACGGCACCTCGGCCCGCGCGGTTGAGCGGCGGGCTCGCGCCTCGCGACGTGCGGCTCGCCAGCGTCGGACGGCATGTCCGGTCATGCCGGCGGGCCAGGTCAGCCTGCGCTCGACCGACTCCACAAGTTGATGCCGGCGTCGCTCGCGTGCCGATCGATCTCGGCCATCTCGTCGGCCGAGAAGTCCAGCTTGTCGAGGGCGTCGAGGTTCTCGTCCAGCTGCTCGACGCTGCGCACGCCGACGAGGGCGGAGGTGACCCGAGGGTCACGCAGGACCCAGGCGATCGCCATCTGTGCGAGGGACTGCCCACGGGAGCGGGCGATCGCGTCGAGGGCGCGGACTTGGGAGAGCCGTTGCTCGGTCAGCGTCCCCTTCTTCAAGAAGTGGTCCTCGCTCGCGCGCGACTGATCGGGGATGCCGGCGAGGTACTTCGTCGTGAGCAGGCCCTGCGCGAGCGGGGAGAAGGCGATGCAGCCGACGCCGTGGGTGGCGAGCACGTCGAGCAGGCCGTCCTCGACCCAGCGGTTGAGCAGGGAGTACGAGGGTTGGTGGATCAGCAGTGGTACCCCGAGGTCCCGCAGCAGCGCGGCCGCCTCGGCGGTGCGCTGGGCCGAGTACGAGGAGATGCCCGCGTAGAGCGCCTTGCCCTGGTGCACCGCCGAGGCGAGCGCACCCATCGTCTCCTCGAGCGGGGTGTCCGGGTCGAAGCGGTGGGAGTAGAAGATGTCGACGTAGTCGAGACCCGTCCTGCGCAGGCTCTGCTCGAGGCTCGTGAGGAGGTACTTGCGGGATCCGCCGTCTCCGTAGGGTCCGGGCCACATGTCGTAGCCCGCCTTGGTCGACACCACGAGCTCGGCCCTGTGGGGTGCGAGGTCCTCTCGGAAGATCCGTCCGAAGTTGACCTCGGCGGCGCCGTAGGGTGGGCCGTAGTTGTTCGCGAGGTCGATGTGCGTGACCCCGCGGTCGACGGCGCGGCGCACGATGGCCCGCGCGTCGGCGAGCGGTCGGGTGTCCCCGAAGTTCTGCCAGAGACCGAGCGAGATCGGCGGGAGCACGAGACCGCTCGCCCCGCACCGGCGGAAGCTCGCGTGCTCGTAGCGGTCGGCGGCCGGGAGGTAGGTCATGGGCGAAGCCTAGGCCCGGCCAGCAGGCCGACAGCGGTGCTCCCCGGGGTGCTTGCGTCCCGATGATCGCGTCACTAGGTTCTCTGCCGGGTTGTGTGACGGTACGGTGACGCTCGGCAAAAAGGTGCCGGGCGTGTTACCGCTACCGACCGCAACAGCCTGACTGTCCACGATCGTCGGCGTCCGGGGGAAGGGGTGCAGCGAAGCGGCGCAGGAGTGCGACTTGGCGCGCACTCGCCGTCCGACGCCGATCTCGGGCTGCCACACGGCAGCGGTCGAGGGCTCGCAGGTAGGTCCGTGCATGGCCAAGTCGGCCGTGGCCGGCCAGACGTGTTCCAACCGACGAGACATGGGGGTAGGACCAGCATGAGCACGAACGAGTCCCACGAGGTCGACCCGAAGAAGTACGACGCCTCGCGTCGCCGGTTCCTGCGCAACGCAGGCGTGGCGGCGGCGTCGGTGCCCTTCCTCGGGAGCATGGCGGAGATCCTGGGCGAGCGTGGCGCGAGCGCGCAGACGTTCCGTGACGAGTCGCACCCGCTGTTCGCGAAGCACCCGGCGTACCAGTTCACCTTCGTCAACCACGTGACGACGAACCCGTTCTTCACCGCCACGCAGTACGGCATGGCGGACGCCGCGGCCCTTCTCGGGATCCCGACCCCGCAGTGGACCGGCTCGCAGAACTCCATCGTCTCGGAGATGGTGACGGCTATGGACCAGGCGATCGCCGCGAAGCGCAAGGGCATCGCCGTCGCGGTCATCGACCCGGTCGCGTTCAACACGCCGACGGACAACGCCCTGTCCCAGGGCATCCCGGTCATCGCGTACAACGCGTCCGAGCCGAGCAACAACGCAATGGCCTACGTCGGGCAGAGCAACACCCTCGCGGGAGCCGCCGCCGCCGAGCGCATCGTCAAGGTCGTCCCGAAAGGTGGCCTCGTCGGCATGGTCATCGCGACGCCGGGCTCGGGCAACATCCAGCCGCGGATCAACGGCGCGCTGCCGGTGTTCCGCAAGGCGGGGCTGCAGACGGCCGTGATCGCCGGCGGCGCCCTGCTCAACCAGGAGCTCACCAACGTCGAGTCCTGGTACCTCGGCCACAAGGACGTGAAGTTCCTCTACGCCGTCGACGACGGCGACGGCATCGCCGTGGCGTCTGTGATCAAGAAGTACAACCTGAAGGGCAAGGTCGGCGGCTCCGGCTGGGACGTCAGCACCCAGACGCTCCAGGAGGTGGCCTCGGGCGGGCTGTCGTTCTCGATCGACCAGCAGGCCTACCTCCAGGGCTTCGTCCCGACGATCCAGCTGTTCCTCTACAACATCTCCGGCGGCCTCATGCAGCCGTGCGACACCAACACCGGCCTCGGCTTCGTGACGAAGGCGAACGTCGCCCCCTACCTCGCGCACCCGACGCGCTTCGAGGGCAGCGGCTCGGCCGAGACGGCCTACCCCGCGCCGGCGCACATCGCCGTCTGACAGTGGCGAGCCAAGCGACGCTCACGCCCGGCGAGACGTCGCCCGCCGCGCCCCCCGCCGCGCCGTCCACGGCGCGGCGGGGGCCGGCAGGCTCGCTCCTCCGGCTCTTCGTCAGCCGGCGGGAGGCGACGATCTTCGTCGTCGCGGTGGCGATCATCGTCTACTTCGCGGCGCGGACCTCGGAGTTCTACAGCTACGCGAACATCGTGACGATCGTGCAGTACATGGCGCCGATCGCCGTCATCGGGGTGGGCGAGGTCTTCCTCCTCACCCTCGGCGAGATCGACCTGTCGGCAGGTCAGATCTTCCTCGTCTCGCCGTGGATCGTGGTCTGGCTCCAGCAGGCAGGTCTGCCGATCGGCTGGGCGATCACGGTCTCGCTGCTGTGCTGCCTCGCGATCGGTGCGATCAACGGCCTGATCACCGTGCTGTTGAACGTGCCGTCGTTCGTGACGACGCTCGGGACGTACTTCTCGCTGCTCGGCCTCGTCCTCATCGTCTCCAACGACGCCCAGGCGGACATGCCCGGCACGACGGGCACCTTCGGGCAGATCTTCGGCATCTCGAGCTGGTCGGAGATCGGCTGGGCGCTGCTGATCGTCGTCGCCCTCCACATCGTGTTGAAGCGGACCCGGTTCGGGATGCACGTCACGGCGACAGGCGGCAACTACCTCGGAGCCGCGGAGGCGGGCATCCCGGTCCGTCGCGTCAAGGTCTGGTCGTTCATGATCCTCGCCTTCGGAGCGGGCTTCATCGGTCTGCTCGACTCGATCCGGATCCAGAGCCTCGACCCGGCCTCCCCGGGGACGACGGTGATGTTCAGCGCAGTTTCCGCTGCCGTGATCGGCGGGACGTCGCTGCTCGGCGGGCGTGGGACGATCATCGGGGCGACGATCGGCGCGATCGTCCTCGGCGTGCTCGAGGACGGCTTCAACCTGATCGGCGTCAGCGCGAACGAGTTCACGCTCGTCACCGGCCTCGTGATCCTCGTGGCGATGGCGATCAACGTGCAGCTGTCCCGAGTCGGAGCGAGGATGCGAACATGACGGCGATCGACGAAGCGGCGGGCACCACCCCGGTGCTCCAGACCGAGGGCATCACGAAGCGCTTCGGGGCCGTCGTCGCGCTGCGCGGCGTCGACATCCAGCTCCGCAGCGGCGAGGTGCTCGGTCTGGTCGGCGACAACGGTGCGGGCAAGTCGACGTTCGTGAAGATCGTCTGCGGCTTCCAACGACCGGACTCGGGACGGATCTTGATAGACGGCAGAGAGGTGCACCTGCACAGCGTGAAGGACGCGCGTGCGCACGGCATCGAGGCGGTCTACCACGATCTCGCCCTCGTGCCGCAGCTCAGCGTCTACCAGAACCTGTTCTTGAACCGTGAAGTCACGACGCTCGGTCGGCTCGGCTGGCTCTCGACCCGCAAGATGCGCGCCCAGGCCCAGGCGTACCTCGACGACATCAAGGTCAGCATCCCGAACATCGAGGCCGAGGCCGAGACCCTCTCTGGTGGTCAACGTCAGGCGATCGCAGTGGCGCGCGCGACCCGCCAGAACGCAAAGATCCTCCTGCTCGACGAGCCGCTCGCCGCGATGGGGGCCAAGGAGTCGGCCCTGATCATCGACCTCGTGAAGGACCTCGCGGCGAACCGAGGGGTCTCGATCCTCGTCATCGACCACAACTACACGCACCTGTTCGAGCTGTGCGACCGCGTCAACGTGTTCCAGCAGGGCCGGGTGACCTTCGACCGCCGCGTCGAGGACACCTCGCTCGAGGAGCTCACCGAGCTGATGGTCTCGGAGTACCGCCGCCAGGTGATGGCCGGTCACCGGGAGCTCGGCGACGAGGTGACGGCGCCGTGAGCGTGCGGGAGCTCCAGGCGGACCTCGCGCTCGGCGTCCAGGCCCTGCTCGGGGAGGGGCCCGTCTGGGACGACAGGGAGGGCTCCCTGCTCTTCGTCGACATCGAGGGCGAGCGGGTCCACCGCTTCGACCCGTCGTCGGGGCGGCAGTCGAGCTTCGCGACCGGGGCAGCTGTCGGCTCGGTCGGCCTGCGCGCCGACGGGGGGCTCGTGCTCGCCCTCCTCGACCACTTCGCGCTCTCCAGCGGCTCAGGGGAGGCGATCACGGCCGTGCCGGGCTTTGCGGCCGACGCGGGCCGGGTCCGGTTCAACGACGGGGAAGTCGACCCGTGGGGCCGCTTCGTCGCGGGGACGATGGACTGGGCGAAGTCGGCACCGCTTGGCGAGCTCTACCAGCTCGCGCCGGACGGGACCGTGACGACTCTCGTCACGGGGGCGACGATCTCGAACGGGCTCGCGTGGTCGCCGGACCGCCGGTTGCTCTACTACGTGGACACGCCGACCTTGCGCGTCGACGTGTTCGACGTCGACCCGTCCGACGGGACCTTGTCGGGCAGGCGACGCCACGTCGACATCGACGAGTCCGAGCACGGACGACCCGACGGCATCGCGCTCGACGGCGAGGGCTGTCTCTGGGTCGCCTTCTACGGCGGGAGCCGGGTCTGCCGCTTCACGCCCGCCGGCGTGCTCGACACGATCGTCCGGGTGCCGGCGAGCTGCGTGACGAGCATCGCGTTCGGAGGTCCTCAGCTCGACACGTTGTTCATCACCTCGGCCCGGACCGACCTCGACCCGTCCCGGCGTGCTGCAGAGCCGCACGCCGGGGACCTGTTCGTCGTCGATCCCGGCACCTCGGGTCTCGCGCCGAGCCGCTTCGGCTGAGCTGACGGCGCTCGGCGTCCGTCTCCCCGGGCCGGGGTGACACGCATGGCGAGGCGACGGAGCGTCGTGCCGGGGCGACGGGGGTCAGGGACAGGCGATGTGGCTGCGCTTGCGTGCGCGCGCGACGAGCTCGTAGCGGGGCCACCAGGAGGCCTGCAGCGACGCCGAGGTAGCGCGCTCACGAGCTGCCATGTCCGCGAGCTCGGCGGACAGACCTGCCGCGTCGGCGACCTGAGCGTCCAGCCACCGGGCCGCAGCGTCGGCGTCCCGGCAGCGACCGAGGTGGCCCTGCAGCGCCGTGCAGGCTTGCGCGAGGTCCGTGAGCGCAGGCCCGAGGATCGGCGCGGCGACCGTTGCGCCGTCGCGCAGTTGCTTCGTGCGGATCCGTACGCGGTGCAGGGCGTCGGGGCCGGGTGCCGCGCGCGCGGCGCGTGCTCCGGCGCGCAGGTCGCACCAGGGTCGCTCGAGGTGGGCGAGCAGGGCCGGTCCCGCCGCCCGCCGCGCACCGGCGCGCAGGGGCGGGCACGACGCCATCTCCTCGAGGGCGTCGATCAGCGCGCGGTGGCGCGGCGCGCCATAGGCGTCGCCGAGCGGCCGGAGCCGTGCCGCTCGCTCGAGCGCGAGCAGGGAGGTGATCGCCGCCGCGACGCGAGAGTCCTCGGCGCGCTCCGCGTCCGCGAGCAGGCGTGCCGTGACGACGTCGCAGTCCCGCACCCCGCCGAGCAGGCTCTCGTACCAGGAGATCTCCGTCCGGATCTGGGCACGCCACCGGGGATCGAACACGGAGCGGAACGTCCGCAGCTGCGAGCGGATCCGGCGCAACGCGACGCGGGCGTCGTGGACCTCGTCGGCGGAGCGCTGCGCGACAGGTCCGGCGTCGCTGCCGGTGAAGCTGGCGACGCACGTCGCGAGCTCGGCGTGGAGCACGCCTGCGAGGTCCACCACGTCCGACTGTAGCGGCTGGGTGCAACCTGCCCGCGTCCGCGACGTGCCGAGCCGGGCAGGTGGCGAGCCCGCTCGCGCGGCCGTGGGGCGGTGTCCGTCATGATGCAGCGATGCGCTGGCCGTTGTTCGCCCTCGGGGTCGTGGTCGTCGTCGTGACCTGGTGCAGCCTCGTCGCGACCTTCGTGATGCCGAGAGGTCGCTCGATCTTCCAGCGCTACTCGTCGTCGCTCGTGCTGCGCGGCGTCCGGCTCCTCGCCGTCTCCCTCGCCCGGCTCACCGAGACCTATGCCGCGAAGGACTCGCTGCTCGCGACGGTCGGACCGGTCGCGCTCGTCGTCCAGCTCGCGGTGTTTCTGGGGGCGTTCGTGCTCGGCGCCGGGCTGCAGCTCATCCCGTGGTCCCAGTCGGCAGCGCTCGCGTTCCGGCAGGCATCGGGGTCGGTGTTCGTCGTCGGCCTGGTCGGTGCCGGCGGGCCGACGAACGACGTCATCCGCGTCCTCGCCGCGGCGACGGGGGCCGTGACCATCGCGCTGCAGATCGGCTACTTGCCCGTCATCTACCAGTCCTTCGCCCGACGCGAGGCGCTCGTGGCCTTGATGGAGAGCCGAGCGGGCGTGCCGGCCTGGGGCCCCGAGGTCCTGATGCGCCACCAGCTCGTCGACACCCTCGACGCCCTCCCGAGCCTCTACCGCGACTGGGAGCTCTGGGCTGCCGACCTCGCCGAGAGCCACGGCACGCATCCCGTGCTCGTGCTGTTCCGCTCGCCCGAGGTCGGCGACTCCTGGCTGCTGTCCCTGCTCGCCATCCTCGACGCGGCCGCGTTGCACCTCGCCCTCGTGCCCTCGACCGCTCCGTCCGAGGCCCGGATGTGCCTGCGCATGGGGTTCACCGCCTTGCGCCGGGTGGCGTCGACGCTCGGGTGGAGCTACGACCCCGACCCGTCGCCGCTCGCGGCCGGTGCGCTCGAGCGGGCGGAGTTCGACCTCGTCGTCGAACGGCTGCGCGCGAGCGGGTTTCCGATCGAGCGGGACGGCGACGAGGCGTGGCGCCACTTCCGGGGCTGGCGGGTCAACTACGAGGCGATCGCGTACCGGCTCGCGGACTACCTCGTCACGCCGCACGTGCCGTGGTCGGGGACGCGCAAGCACCTGCCGGCCGACGTCGTGCTGCCTGCCCGCCCGCCCCACCGGTCGCCGGACGGCGGCACGGTCGGCGACGACTGGCTCCGGTCGCCGCCCCGCTGACGGCTGGGCGCGGAGCGGGTCGCCGTGCCGGGTCGGGGTTGGGCGATGATGGAGCGTGGCCCATCCCATGTTCTCGTTCGACGACAAGCTCGCGGACCTGGTGTTCGCCTACTGCCGCGAGCGGCTCGCCCTCGACCCGGTCCCGCTCGACTTCGGCGGGAGCGACGAGGGGTTCGAAGCCTTTCTCCACGGGCTCCTCGGCCCGGCGGGCCACGATCCGGCCGAGGTGCTGCAGCTCTTCGCGCAGCACCTCGCGACCGCCGTCGTCTCCTGCGACAGCCCGCGCTTTCTCTCTTTCATCCCGGCGGCCCCGACCAAGGCGGCGCTGCTGTTCGACATGGTGGTCTCGTGCTCGTCGCTCCAGGCGACGTCGTGGCTCGAGGCGGCGGGCGCCGTCGCCGCGGAGAACCAGGCCTTGCGGCTCCTCGCCGACCTCGCAGGCTTTCCCGCAGGCGCCGGAGGCTGCTTCGTCGCCGGCGGCACGGCGGGGAACCTCTCCGCGCTCCTCGTCGCCCGGGACACGGCACCGCGTCGCGGTCACGAGGGTGGCCGCCCCGTCGTCGCGGTGAGCGAGGAGGCG
>DAHWHN010000064.1 GCA_027335685.1 Acidimicrobiaceae bacterium | reverse complement strand
TCTCTCCAGATCCGGCACGTCGACGCAGGCTCGTGCAACGGCTGCGAGCTCGAGGTCGTCTCGGCCTTCGGTCCGGTCTACGACGCGGAGCGCTTCGGTGCCCGCCTGGTCGCCTCGCCGCGCCACGCCGACGCCCTGGTCGTCACCGGGCCCGTCACGAGGAACATGGCGCGGCCGCTCGTGACGACGTTCGACGCGATGCCCGAGCCGCGCCTTGTCGTGGCGCTCGGCGACTGCGCGCGCGACTGCGGGGTGTTCCGCGGCGCCTACGGGGTCCACGGCGCCGTCGGCGACGTCCTGCCCGTCGACGTCGCCGTCGCGGGCTGCCCGCCCCACCCCGACGCGATCGTCGACGCGCTGCGTCGCCTGACCGGTCGGTGAACGGCTCCGTGCTCGGCCTCGAGCTCGTGCCGGGCGCCGCCGCCGCCGCGGCAGGTGCGCTGTTCCCCGGGCGCCACCGGGTGCACCTCGCCGCGGGGTTGACCGTCGTGACGTGCGCAGTCGCCGCGGTCGCGGCGGGAGCCGTCCTGCGCAGCGGGCACGGTCTCGTCGTGCGTGCGAGCGGGATCCTGCCACTGACCGGGGCGCGGCTCGACCTCGTGCCGGTCTCCGCAGTGTTCGTCGCGACGACGGCCGTCGTCGCGATCGCCGCGTGCATCTACTGGCCCGGCTACGCGCACCACGGCCTGTCGTCGCGCACGGCGTCCGGCGTCCTGCCGATCTTTGTCACGAGCATGCTGGTCGTCGCCGAAGCGGGCGACGCCGTGACCTTCCTCGTCGCCTGGGAGCTGATGGCGGTGTCGTCGCTCGTCCTCGTCCTCGCCGACCAAGCCGGTCGCGAGGAGACGCGCAGCGCCGCGCAGTGGTACGCGGTGATGACGAGCGCAGGCGCAGCTGCCGTCGTCCTTGCGGTGGTGCTTGTCTGCGCGCACGCGGGTGCGCTGTCCTTCGCCACCGTCGCCGCGCGTGCCGGCGGGGCCGACCGCCTTCCCGGGGGGACGCGCGACGTCGTGCTCGTCCTCGCGCTCGTCGGCTTCGGCTCGAAGGCCGGCATGGTCCCTCTCCACGTCTGGCTCCCGAAGGCCCACCCCGAGGCGCCGAGCCCGGTCTCGGCTCTCATGTCCGGTGCGATGGTCAATCTCGGCATCTACGGGATCGTGCTCGTCGCCGACCGCCTGCTCGGTGGCGCGCCGAGCTGGTGGTGGGCGGCCGTCATGGCCCTCGGCGCGGCGTCCGCGCTGTTCGGCGCGGTGCAGGCCTCGGTGACGAGCGACCTCAAGCGGCTCCTCGCCTACTCGACGACGGACAACATGGGCCTGGTCCTTCTCGCCCTCGGCCTCTCGGGCCTGCTGGCCACGGGTCACGAGACAGATTTGGCGGTCCTCGCGCTCGTCACGGCGCTGCTGCTCGTCGTCAACCACGCCGCGTTCAAAGGATGCCTCTTCCTCGCCGCGGGGTCGATCCAGGTGGCGACGGGCACACGCGAGCTCGACCGCCTCGGCGGGCTCGTCCGGCGGATGCCGGCGACGACCGCGGTGTTCGTCGTCGCGGCGCTCGCGGTCGCGGCAGTGCCTCCGTTCAACGGCTTCGTGGGCGAGTGGCTGCTGTTCGAGAGCCTCCTGCGCGCGATCGAGTCGTCGGGCGTGGTCGTCGCCGTCGTCGCCGTCGTCGCCGTCGCCGCGCTCGCGCTGACCGGCGGGGTGAGCGTCATGGCCTTCGTCAAAGCCGTCGGGATCGGCGCCCTCGGTCGCCCGCGCTCGGCCGGTGCCGCGGCCGCGCGCGAGGTGCCGCGCGCCATGGTGGTCGGAGCCGGCCTGCTTGCGGCCGCGTGCGTCGTGCTCGGGATCGCGCCCATGCTCGTGCTGCCGTCGCTCGAGCGCGCGGCCGCGTCGGTCCTCGGCGGCGCGCGGCCAGCCGTGCTGCACGGCGGTATCGACGTCGCCCTCGCAGGGCTGGACGGGGTGCTCGCACCCGCGTGGATCGCGGTGGGCCTGGCGCTCGCCGCAGCGGTCGTGGTGGCCGCGCGTGATCGCATCGGGAGCCGCCGGCCCCCGCGTCGCGTCGCCGCCGCCTGGTCCTGCGGTCGCGAGCTGCAGACCGCACGGATGCAGTACACGGCGACGTCGTTCGCCGAGCCGCTCGAGCGGGTCTTCGACGACGTGCTCCGTCCCGACCGGGACGTGACGGTCAGCCACAGCGAGGAGTCCCGGTACTTCGTCGAGAAGGTCGCCTACCGCAGCACCGTCGGCGACGTCGTCGAGACGGCCCTCTACCGACCTGCCGTCGACGCCGTGCGGTGGTGGGGGCGCCAGGCGAGGAGGCTGCAGAACGGCAGCGTCCACCGCTACCTCGCCTACGCTCTTGTCGCGCTCCTCGCTCTTTTCGTGGTCCTCGCGTGAGCGCCCTCGTCCGCCTCGGCGCAGCGGCATGCGTCGCCGTCGTCCAGGTCCTCCTCGTCGCCGGTGGCGGCCTTCTGCTCCTCGGCGTGATGCGCAAGACGCGGAGCCGTTGCGAAGGGCGCGTCGGGCCGCCGGTGCGCCAGCCGCTGCTCGACGTCGTCAAGCTCGTCTCGAAGCAGCGGATCCGGCCGGCCGCCGCGAGCCCCGTCTTTGTCGCCGGGCCGGTCGTCGTGGCTGCGACGGCCGTGCTCGTGACGGCCGTGGCGCCACTTGTCACGTCCGACCCCCCGCTCGCGCGCAGCACGGACTTCTTCGCCGTCGTCCTCGTCCTGCTCCTCGGCTCGGTGTCGCTTGCCCTCGCTGCCCTCGACACGGCGACGCCCTTCGGCGGCATGGGGGCGAGCCGGGCCACGACGATCGGCGCGCTCACGGAGCCGGCCCTGCTCGCCGTCGTCCTCGCCCTCTCGGTCCCGGCGCGCACGTCGAACCTCCCTGCGCTCGTACGCGAGGGGATCGTGGACCCCCGCGTCGTCGCGAGCCCGGGCCGGATCCTCGCGCTCTGCGCCTTCCTCGTCGTGATCGTCGCCGAGACCGGACGGCTACCGGTCGACAATCCCCAGACCCACCTCGAGCTCACGATGATCCACGAGGCCATGGTCCTCGAGTACTCCGGACCCGACCTCGCCCTCGTCACCGTCGGCGAGTCGGCCCGGCTCGCCCTGCTGCTCGGGATCTTCGTGAACCTCGCCGTGCCCTGGGGCGTCGCACCGGGGCGGGGCGCGGCCGAGCTCGCCGTCGGGAGCGCGGTCCTCGTGGCAAAGGTGGCCATCGCGGGGATCGCGATCGCGACGTTCGAGGTCTTTACGGCAAAGCTTCGGCTCTTCCGGCTGCCCGAGGTCCTCGCCGGGGCATTCGTCCTGGCCCTGCTCGGCGTCGCCAGCACGCTGGTGACCCGGTGAGCGGCCCGAGCTTCGCGACGGCGCTCGAGCTCGGTGCCGGAGCGGTGCTCGTCTGCGCGGTCCTCACCATGTGGCGACGCTCCCTGGCGGCGATCGTCCGGCTCCTCGCTCTCCAGGGCGTGGCGCTCGCCGCCGTGGCGCTCGTGCTCGGGCTGCACGCCCGTGACGGCGTCCTCGTCGGCGTGGGGGCCGTCGTGGTCGTGGAGAAGGGCGTCGCCCTTCCTGCGGTCCTCCTGCGGGTCGTTGCGCGCGACACGTCGAGCCGGGAGACGGCACCGCTCGTCAACGTCCCCGCGTCGCTCGTCGCGACCGGAGCTCTGACGCTCCTCGCCTTCGCAGTCGCCGGCCCCGTCGTCGCGCTCGTCCCGACGGTCGCCGGGCGCCTCGTTCCCCTCGGGCTCGCCACGGCCCTGATCGGGATCTTCGCGATGGCCGTGCGGCGGCGAGCGGTGTCGCAGATCGTCGGGCTGCTGCTGCTCGACAATGGGATCGCGCTCGTCGCGTTCCTCGCGACCGGGGGGTTCCCCCTCGTCGTCGAGCTCGGTGCCTCCCTCGATGTCCTGCTCCTCGTCGTCGTGGCGCGCGTCCTCGGCACGCGGCTGCACGAGCGCTTCGGGGTGCTCGACCTCGACGAGCTCCGGGAGCTCCACGACTGATGGCCGGCGCCGTCCTCCTCGCCGTCCTCGGAGCCCCTCTCGCCGCGAGCGCCTGCGCGGTGCTGTGCCCGTGGCGCCGCGCCGTCGGGTGGCTCGGCGTCGCGGCGACCGTCGTCGTCCTCGCGGGCGGCGTCGTGCTCGCGGCGAGGGTGGTGCACGGGCCGGCGGTCACCGCGCTCGGCGGCGCCCTGCGTGTCGACGCGCTCGGCGCGGTGATGATCGTCGTCGTCGCCCTCGTCGGCACGCTCGCGTGCATCGCGAGCGTCCGCTACCTCGACGGCGAGGTGGGGGCGGGTCACTGCAGCCGGCGGCACGCTGCGCTCTACGGTGCCCTCGTCCAGGTGTTCCTCGCGGCGATGCTGCTCGCCGTCTCGGCCGCCAACCTCGCGATGACGTGGGTGGCGATCGAGGCGACGACGATCGCGACGACGTTCCTCGTCGGCCACCGGGGAACCCGCCGCGCCGTCGAGGCCTCGTGGAAGTACGTCGCCATCTGCTCGGTGGGGATCGCGACCGCGTTCCTCGGCACGGTGCTCGTCGACCTCGCCGCGCTCCACGCCGGCCACGGTCCGCACGCGTCGGCGAACCTCGACTGGACGGCCCTCGTGGCCGAGTCACCCCGTCTCGACCCCGGTGTGATGCGCCTCGCCTTCGCTCTCGTCGTACTCGGCTACGAGACCAAGGTCGGTCTCGCGCCGATGCACAGCTGGCTGCCCGACGCGCACAGCCAGGCGCCGGCCCCGGTGTCGGCGCTCATGTCGGGTGTCCTGCTCGCCGTCGCTTTCTACGCCGTGCTGCGGTTCAAGGCCGTCGCCGACGGTGCGCTCGGCCCGGGCTTCTCGCGTGCGCTGCTCGTGGCCGTCGGGCTCCTCTCGCTCGCGGTCGCGGCGTCGCTGCTCGTCGCGCAGCGCGACTACAAGCGGATGCTCGCGTACTCGAGCATCGAGCACATGGGTCTCGTCGCCCTCGGGGCGGCCGCGGGCACGCCGCTCGCGATCGCTGCGGTCCTTCTCCACATCGTCGGGCACGGCCTGACAAAGGCCGTCTTGTTCCTCGGATCGGGCGAGATCCTCGCGACCGAGAAGACGTCGGAGATCGGGCAGGTCCGGGCGCTGCTCGCGCGGCGGCCGGGCGTCGGCGGGCTCATGGGCGTCGGCCTCTTCGCGCTCCTCGGGCTTCCTCCTTTCAGCCTGTTCGTGAGCGAGCTCGGCATGATCCGGGCGGAGGTGGACGTGGGTCTCGGATGGGCGGCGGGCATCGCGCTCGCGCTCATGGCGGTCGTCTTCGCCGCGCTCACGTCGCACGGGCGCCAGATGCTCCTCGGCCCGCTGGCCGCGGGCGAGCGCCCGACCAGGACGCCGCGGATCGTCGTCGTCCCCCTCGCGACGGCACTCGTCGCCTGCGCGCTGCTCGGCGTGGTCGCGTGGCCGCTCGCCCCGCTGCTCGAGTCCGCGGCAAAGACGGTGGCGCGGTGAGCGGGGACGGTCTCGGGCTCGCCGGAGGCGGTGGGGCCGGCCTCGAGGAGGTGACGCTGCGCCCGGACGAGCTCGTCGCGTCGGCTGCTGCGCTCTTTGGTCGCGGCTTTCGGCTCGCGCTCGTCGGAGCCCACGACGGGCCCGGCCCGCTGCGCGTCGTCTATCTGTTCACGAGCGGCCCCCCGGACCGCCGCGTCGAGCTCCACGTCGTGCTCGACGGACGCGATCGCGCGATCCCGTCCCTCGCGTCGCTCTCGTTCCCGGCGAGCCGGTTCGAGCGCGAGATGCGCGACCTGTTCGGGATCGAGCCGGTCGGACACCCGCTCGCCCGGCGGCTCGTGCTCCACCAGCACTGGCCGTCCGGGTGGCACCCGATGCGCCACGACGCAGGCGACGTGCCGGAGATGCTCGACGACGCGAGCCCGTACCCCTTCGTCGAGGTGGACGGGCGGGGCGTCTACGAGATCCCGGTCGGCCCGGTCCACGCCGGGGTCATCGAGCCCGGGCACTTCCGGTTCTCCGTCGTCGGCGAGACGATCGTCCAGATGGGGGCCCGCCTGTGGTTCACGCACAAAGGCGTCGAGCGTCTCTTCGCAGGCCGCGACCCGCGCTCGGCGACCGAGATCGCCGAGCGCGTCTCGGGGGACAGTGCCGTCGGTCACGGCCTGGCCTACTGCCTCGCGGTCGAGGCGGCCTGCGGGATCGACGTCCCGGAGCGGGCCCGTGAGCTCCGGGCGATGCTGCTCGAGCTGGAGCGGCTCGCCAACCACGTCACCGACATCGGCGCGTTGTGCAACGACGTCGGCTTCGGGATCGCCAACGCGAAGGCTCTCGCCGTGCGCGAGCGGCTGTTCCGGCTCAACGCCGAGCTCACCGGCCACCGGCTGCTCCGCGGAGGCGTCGTCCTCGGCGGGGCGGAGCTCCGGCGACTGCCGACGGTGGCCGAGCTCGCGGAGATCGGCGAGCGCATCGCGGAGGTCCTCGACCTCGCGAGGTCGAGCGCGGTCGTGATGGACCGCTTCGCCGGGACAGCGGTGCTCGCCGCACACGAGGCCGAGGAGATCGGCGCCCTCGGCGTCGTCGCGCGGGCGTCCGGGCTCGGGCACGACGCGCGCGTCGCGCACCCCTTCGTCGAGCTCCCCGGCGGCTTCGTGCCGGCACGGCGCCAGAGCGGCGACGTGCTCGCGCGCTTCGAGCTGCGCGGCGACGAGGTGGTCGCGTCGCTGTCGCTGCTCGTGGGCCTCCTCGCACGGCCTGGCGCGCCACGCGCCCTCGGCGCGGCGCCCGCGCGCCCGCACGCCGGCAGCGGATCGGGCATCGTCGAGGGGTGGCGGGGCAGCGTCGTGCACCGGGCGGAGCTCGACGACGCCGGGCGCCTCGCACGGGTCAAGATCGTCGACCCGTCCTTTCTCACCTGGCCCGCGCTCGCGGTCGCGCTGCGCGACACGATCGTTCCCGACTTCCCCCTCGCGAACAAGAGCTTCAACCTCTCCTACGCGGGAAACGACCTGTGAGCACGGGATCGAGGGCGTACGCCTGGCGAACCTGCAGCGCAAGCCCGGCGGCCGGTCCGTTAGCATCGCCGGCCGACGTCGGCAAGGCGGGCGCGCCAGGTCGCGGCTCGGGCGCGCACGGAGGTGACGCATCGTGGTGACGACACCGATCCACCAGGTCAAGGCCGAGCTCTTCAAGATCCTCGGGCATCCCGCACGCATACGGATCCTCGAGGTCCTGCGCGACGGCGAGCGGTCGGTCGGCGAGCTCGTGGCTGCGGTCGGGATCGAGTCGTCGCACCTCTCCCAACAGCTCGGGATCATGCGCCGCGCGAACCTCGTCCAGGCCCGCAAGGAGGGGGCGAGCGTCCTGTACTCGGTGAGCAACCCGATGCTGTTCGACCTGCTCGACGCGGCGCGCAAGGTCCTCACCTCGTCGCTCGTCGAGACGCGGGAGCTGCTCGCCGAGCTCGAGTCCTCCGACGACGTCCAGGCGGCCGAGCACCGCTAGTGCCCGGCGCCCACAGCGAGCTCGACGACCACCCCGAGCTCGCCGCCGCGCTCGAGCGCTGCCGTGCCGTCCCGGGTGGCCTCGTCGGTCTCGCGCTCGAACCGTCCGTCGGCGTGGCCGTCGCGACGGCGCACGGGTCGTTCGCCACCGGGGCGGAGGACTCGTGCAGGCTCGTCGCGTCGATCGAGCAGGCGGTCCGGCCGCGCTGGGTGACCTGGACGAGCGCGACGGCCCTCACCATGGTCCGCGCGGGCCTGCGCGTCGCGCGGGGCTGGAACCTCGCGACCGTGCACTGCCTGCTCGCGGGGGGAGCCGACGCGGGCCCGGACCGGGTGTGGGCGCAGGCGCACGGGCTCGCGCTCGACGGGCTCCCGAGGGCGGGGCCACGAGACCTGTTCAGCTCTTGGCAGGACGACGAGGCGGACCGTGTGGACGGCCCCGACCCCGACGGCCCCCTCGGCCCCGACGGCTACCTGCGGCCCGAGTGGGCCGCAGGCGGTTGGCGCGCGAGCACCGAGCGGCTGCGGCGGTGGTCGGCGCTGGCCATCGAGGTGGCCGGTCTCCAGCAGCTGGCGCTCGCAGCGATGACGTCGAGGCCGGCCGCTGCGATGACGGCCCGGTCCGAGTCGGCGGCGGAGCTGCTCTGCGCGGAGATGACGGTCGACGGCCTGCCGATGGCGCGAGCGGTCGCCGAGCGGGTCGTGGCCGGCTTCATCGGGCCCCGACCGTCCGACGACGCTGCCGCGGCGGCCGCCCGGGCCGAGCGCGACGCAGCGGTGCTGCGCTTCGCGCCGCCGGGACGCGACGTGGACCTGCGCAGCCCTGCCCAGGTCAAGGAGATGCTGCACGTGCTCGGCCTCGACGTCGCCGACACACGGACCGGCCGCCTGCGTACCCTCGAGCACCGGCACCCCGTTGTTGCGGCGCTGCTCGCCTGGCGCAGGGCGGAGCGCATCGCGACGACGTTCGGCTACGAGTGGCTGGACGAGCACCTCGGTCCCGACGGCCGCCTGCGCGGCACCTGGACCAGCTGCGACGGTGCCGCGGGGCGCATGACCGCGTCGGGAGGGCTGCACAACATGCCGGCGGAGCTCCGCCCGGCCGTCGTGGCCGAGCCGGGGCACGTCTTCGTGCGGGCCGACCTCGGCCAGATCGAGCCGCGCGTGCTCGCCGCCGTCTCGGGCGACGAGGCGCTCGCCCGGGCGACGCTCGGTGGCGACCTCTACGCGCCGGTCGCCGAGCGGCTCGGGATCGACCGGCAGGCGGCCAAGGTCGCGGTCCTCGGAGCCATGTACGGCCAGACGAGCGGGAACGGCGCGATCGCGCTACGGCGCCTGACCGGTGCCTATCCCGTCGCCATGGCCTACCTCGACCGTGCGGCCCGTTTCGCCGAGCAGGGTCGGGACCTGCGCACCTACGGCGGGCGGTGTGTCCGCTTCGCCCCCGCGCCGGGCGCCGAGGCGGCGGTCGAGGACCGCAGGGCGGTCGCGGCGCGTGGGCGCTACGGGCGCAACGCGGTCGTGCAGGGGGCCGCTGCGGAGCTGTTCAAGATCTGGGCGGTCACGGTCCGTGAGCGCAGCGCGCACCTCGGCGCCCGGATCGTGCTCTGCCTCCACGACGAGCTCCTCGTCCACGTCCCGTCAGAGCACGGCGACGCGGCCGCACGGCTCGTGTCGAGCTGCCTCGACGAGGCGGTGAGGCGGTGGGCGCCCGGGACGGCCGTGCGCTTCGTCGCGGAGATCGGCGTGATCGCGACCTGGGCTGACGCGAAGGGAGCCTGAACCGCCCCGCGGGCCCGGCTGGCCCGCCCCGCAGGCCGGCGGCAAGTTCAGCCCGAGGTCGAACCCGGCGTGACCAGTCCCGTCTCGTAGGCGACGACGACGAGCTGCGCCCGGTCCCGCACGCCGAGCTTGCCCATCGCCCGGCTCACGTGGGTCTTGGCGGTGAGCGGGCTCAGGTAGAGCGCGGCGGCGATCTCGTCGTTGGTCATGCCGCCAGCGACGAGCGACACGACCTCCCGCTCGCGCTCGGTGAGCACCGACAGCCGGCCGGAGTCGACCGGACGGCTGGACCCGCGCCCCGCGATGTTGGCGATCAGCCGACGGGTGACGCCGGGGGAGAGCAGGGCGTCGCCGCGGGCGACCACCCGGACGGCGTCGACCAGGTCCTCGGGCTCGGTGTCCTTGACGAGGAAGCCGCTCGCTCCGGCCCGCAGCGCCTCGAACACGTACTCGTCGGCGTCGAAGGTGGTGACGATGACGACGCGCAGGTTGCCCAGGTCGGGGTGGGCGGCGATGCGGCGGGTCGCCTCGATGCCGTCGAGCACGGGCATCCGGATGTCCATGAGCAGCACGTCGGCACCGACGGCGAGGGCGAGGTCGATGGCTGCCTGGCCGTCGGCCGCCTCGCCGACGACCTCGATGTCGGATGCGGAGCCGACCAGGACTCGAAAGCCGGCCCGAACGAGGGCCTGGTCGTCGGCGAGGATGACGCGGATCGTCACCGCGATGCGCCTGCGGCGCTACCGGTGCGCGCAGCCGCGTCCGGCGACGCGCCGCGCGCGGCCCCGCCGGTGACCGGCAGCTCGGCGCGGACCTCGAAGCCGCCGCCGTCGCGCCGGGCAGCAGACAGCGAACCGCCGAGGGCGCTCGCGCGCTCGCGCATGCCGGTGAGGCCCGAGCCGGCACCGTCGGCGAAGCCTCCCCCGACCCCGCCCGTGCCGTCGTCGCGCACCACCACGAGCAGCGTGTCGCCCCGGCGCTCGAGGCTGACCTGCGTGGCAGAGCCCGGGGAGTGGCGGACGACGTTGGTGAGGGACTCCTGCACGATCCGGTAGGCGGCGAGCGCGGCAGCCGGTGACAGCTCGGCGAGGTCGGCGGTGAGCGAGAGGCGAGCAGGCGAGCCGGCGGCGCAGGTGGCCTCGACCAGCGCACGCACGGCGTCGGCGCCCGGGAGCGGGACCGCGGGCTCGTCGCCGTCGACCTGGCGGAGCACCTCGAGGATCGAGCGCAGCTCACGCAGGCCGTCCTTGCTCGCCCGGCGGATGGCCTGGATGGCATCGCGGGCCCGGGCCGGGTCGTCGTCGACGAGGACGGCGGCGGCGCTCGCCTGGACGTTGATCACGGCCATCGAGTGGGCGACGACGTCGTGCAGTTCCCGGGCGATGCGCAGGCGCTCCGAGTCGACCTGCCGCCGGGTCTCCTCCTCGTGCGCCCGCGCCGCCTGCAGCCGGTTGCGCTGCTCGCTCTGGCGCCACTGCCTCCGGGCGGCGACGGCGGCCCCGAAGGCCCCTGCCGCGAGCATCTCGGCCCACATGTCGAGCTGCGGGCCGCCCAACCAGCCCCACGGTCCGAACACGCCGCCGACGAGCCAGATGAGCAGGGTCCCGCCGACGGCCAGGGCCGCGAGGCGGATCCTCGCGACGTCGGAGACGGCGAGCGCGTAGAGGGCGACGAGCACGACCACGAGGGCTGCGCCGTAGACCTGGCCGGTGCCGGCCCAGCCGGCCACCGCGGCGACGGCGATCGCGAAGACCGTGAGCGGGTGGGTGCGCCGCCACCACAGGGCGAGCGCCGGCACGACGACGAGGGCGAAGGCCCACGGCGCCGGGTGGCCCTCGAGGTGGAGGCCCGCGTAGTGGTGCGCGGGGTAGGCCTCCGCGATCGAACCGGCAAGGGCGAGCGCGCCGACGAGAGCAACCCCGGCCGGCTCGGCCAGGCGACGATCCGCCAGGCGGGCGAGAGCTGGGTGCACCACGCAATGGTAGGACGGCTCGCCGTCTCCGGCGTCCCCTCCGGGGAGGTTGCGCCCCTACTGCCTGCGCGGTAGTGCCGGTACGACCCGGGGAGTAGGCGGGAAGACTCCGCGTGGGGGATGCACGACGAGCAGGCTCCGGCGGACGATCGTCGTGGCAGGACCGCCCTGCCACCCGAGCTTCGAGGAGCACCCCATGGACACTCTCCGGCGCAATCGCCACATCGCCGTCTCCGCCACAGCAGCCACCGCCGCTTCCTCCTGGGTCGTGGTGACCCGGGGGATCGGCGTGCACCTCGGCGTGGACCTGCCCCACGCGGCGCCGAGCGTCGTCGGCCTCGGACCGGTCGTCGGGGCGAGTGTCGGCGCGACCCTCCTCGGCTGGGCACTGCTCGACCGGCTCCAGCGTCGAGGCGGCCGGGCGCTGCGCAGCTGGACGCTGCTGGCCGTCGGTGTCGCCGTGGCCTCGCTCGCCCTTCCTGCGGTGTTCGCCACGACGGCTGCCGCGGCACTCGGCCTCTGCGCCATCCACCTGGCGGTGGCGTCGGTCGCCATCACCGGGGTGCGTCGCGGCCGCGCCCCCCGGACCCACGCCGGAGCGCTGGTCGGAGACCAGCACCTGCTTGCGACGCCGTGACCGCCTGCACCGCAGCCCGGTCGATCGCCGCCGGCGACGCGCACGCCTCCCGCCCCGAGGCGTGCGCACGGGCTGCTCGCCGACGCCGGTGACGGCCCGA
>DAHWHN010000049.1 GCA_027335685.1 Acidimicrobiaceae bacterium | reverse complement strand
GGAGCGGGCTGGCTGTCCACCTGGGCTGCCGAGCGCGCCGGACCGGTCCGGCGTCGTGGCCGAGCGGGCCCGGCGGGCGTCGACGGCTCGCGGCGCGGCGCCCCAGACCGGGGCGGTCCGGCGCGAGAAGCCCTCTGCGGCTGTGCAGGCGGCCGCCGGCCGGGCTCGGCCGCGACGCCGCCGGGTCCGTCACTGCTGCGACCGGGATCGCGTTCGCCGCCGTCCCCGTCCTCCGGGCGCGCGCCGCCACCGACCGTCATGGCGATTTCTTGTGTCTCGAGAAGGGCGGGTAGGCTTTTGAGCTGCTCCTCTGCTCGCCCGACGGCGCGTCGCCGGGCGTCCTCGAGGAGCCGGTAGTGGTCGAGGAAACCGAGGTGCACGAGGTCGTCGGGGACAGCAAGAGCTCCGCCGGGACCGGTGGGTCCGTCCGATCCGACCGGCTCGGTGGGGTCCTCCGCCGTGTCGTGCTGCGACCGAACGGGTGGCGTCAGGTCGTGCTGCGATAGGTCGCTATCCGACCTTCCTGTCGGGTCGGCCTCGCCGCCGCCCGGGATGCCGCCGCCTGTCGCAGCGTCGCCCGTCACGCCAGCGCCCAGCGCGACGGGAGCGGCCTCGGGGTCGGCGCCCCGGCCGAGGCCCTTCGCACCTCGCAAGATCGAACGTCTCGAGTCGCGCATGCACCGATCCCTCGCCGTGCGGATCCGGCGTTGGCGCCGGTGTCACCACGCCCCGTGAGGGTACCCCAGCAGCGGCCCGATGCCTAATACCTCCAAGCAGCGACTCCGCATCGACGGGTGCTCGCGTGTGGACTCGCAGCTAGGGCCTGCGCGACTCGAGCTCCGCGACGACGCGGTCGGGGACGTCGAGGTCGCCGGTGCCCGTCCCCATGGACAGGTCCGGCTTGTAGGTTCCGTGGAAGTCGGACCCTCCCGTTGCGACCAGGCCGAGCCGGTCCGCGAGGGCGACCAGCTCGCTCCGCGTCGCCTGGTCGTAGCGACCGTAGTAGCACTCGAGCCCGGCGAGGCCCAGCTCGGCGAGGTGCTGGAGCTCGGCGGCGAGCGCCGCAGGCGGGAGGTCGAGCGAGAGCGGGTGGGCGAGAGCCGTCACGCCGCCGGAGCGGGTCGCGAGGTCGAGGATCGCAGCCGCCTCGACGCGCGCTTTCGGGACATAACCCGGCTTGCCCTTCGCGAGGTACCGGTCGAACGCGTCCTGGACCGAGCTCGCCGCGCCGTGGCGCACGAGGACAGCCGCGAAGTGGGGCCGCCCGACGCCGACCCCACCGGCCTCGGCCGACACCTCCGCGAGGGTGACCGGCAGCCCGAGCCCGGCGAGGCGCCGCGCCATCTCGACGTTGCGGGCCGCACGGTCGTCGCGCAGGCGCGCGAGCTCGTCCTGCAGCGGGCTCGGTCCGTCGCCGACGAAGTAGCAGAGCACGTGCATCGTGCCCGTGGCGGAGCAGGACACCTCACAACCTGCGACCAGATCGATCCCGAGCTGCGCGGCCCGGGCCGCTGCACGGGCGACGCCGTCGGTGCTGTCGTGGTCGGTGAGGGCGACCGCCGTGCATCCGGCGGCTGCGGCCAGCTCGACGACGCGCTCGGGGCTCTCCGAGCCGTCGGAGACGGTCGAGTGGCTGTGCAGGTCGATCATGCGCGCGACGGTACTGGCCGGGACGGGACCGGGCACACGGTCAGGGCGACGGCTCGCCGGCGAGCGGGTGTTGTCGGCCGTGAGGTCGCGGGTCGGGGCCCGGTGGAGGTCGACGGGCGAGGCAGGACCCGAGGCCGTGACGGCAGCTGCGGGATCGGTGGCGACACGGTGCGGGCAAGGCGGTGGCAGACTGGGCCAGGTGAAAGAGGCTTGCGGCGTGTTTGGCGTCTACGCGCCGGGTTTCGACATCGCGCACCTCGTCTTCGACGGGCTCTTCGCCCTCCAGCATCGCGGCCAGGAGTCGGCCGGGATGGCGGTGAGCGACGGGGAGACCGTGACCGTCGTGAAGGACATGGGCCTCGTCACGTCGGTGTTCGACGCCCGCACGCTGCTCTCGCTCGCCGGGGACCTGGCCCTCGGCCACGTCCGCTACGCGACCACCGGACCGAGCACGTGGCAGAACGCGCAGCCGGTGTTCCGCTCCGTCGGCAACGCGGGGTTCGCGCTCGCGCACAACGGCAACCTCACGAACACGGCGGAGCTCGCCGAGTCGGCGGGGATGCTCCCGGGGATCGTCACCTCCGACAGCGAGCTCGTCGGCGAGCTCGTCGCGCGGGCGTTCCCGCTCGTCGACCACGTCGGCGGGGGCGCCGACCCGGACCTCGAGCAGGCGCTGCTCGAGGTGCTGCCCCTGCTCGAAGGCGCGTTCGCCTTCGGGCTGGTCGACGCGTCGCACCTCGTCGGCGTGCGCGACCCGAACGGCTTCCGGCCGCTGTGCCTCGGGCGCCTCGACGCGCAGCCCGGGGCGCCCGGCGGGGGGTGGGTGATCGCGTCGGAGACCCCGGCTCTCGACATCGTCGGCGCACGGTTCGTGCGGGAGATCGAACCCGGCGAGATGGTCGTCGTCGACAGCTCCGGCCCCCGCTCGTTCTGGCCCTTCCCGGCCGAGCGTGTCGCGCAGAAGCTCTGCATCTTCGAGTTCGTGTACTTCGCTCGGCCCGACAGCAAGCTCCTCGGACACGAGGTGCACGCCTCGCGGCACCGGATGGGCGAGCGCCTCGCGGCGCAGGAACCTGCCGACGCGGACCTCGTCATCGGCGTCCCGGACTCCGGCGTGCCCGCTGCCGAGGGGTTCGCCGCGCGCAGCGGCATCCCGTTCGGCCAGGGTCTCGTGAAGAACCGCTACATCGGGCGGACGTTCATCGCGCCGACGCACGAGGCACGCGTCGACGCCGTTCGGCGCAAGCTCAACCCGCTGCGCGAGAGCGTCGAGGGTCGCAGGCTCGTCGTCGTCGACGACTCCATCGTGCGGGGCACGACGACGCGCCAGATCGTGCGGATGCTGAGGGAGGCCGGCGCGGCCGAGGTCCACCTGCGCATCTCCTCGCCGCCGTTCGCCTGGCCGTGCTTCTACGGGATCGCGACGCCGGACCGGGAGGACCTGCTCGCAGCCTGCGTCCCGCTCGAGGAGGTGGCCGGCCATCTCGGGGCGGACTCGGTCGGCTACCTCTCCCTCGCCGGCCTCGTCGCGTCGATCGGGGAGCCCGGCGAGGGCTTCTGCTCCGGCTGCATCACCGGCAGCTACCCGACGCCACTGTCGAGCGCCCACCTGGCCCGGCTCGGCGAGCTCGCGGTCTCCGGCCCCTGACGAGCGGTCGGACGGACCCGGCGACCCTGCGCGGCGCGTCGGGCGCTGAGCGCGTTCGCACCTGACACGGGGAAGCTGGAATATCTAAGTTCGCGATACTTGGTATCCCTAAGAGCTGTTGGACAGATTGCTCCGCACGGCCGATACTTCGAGTGGTGCATCGAGAGCTGCGGGGAGACCGCAGAGGTGCACGAGGAGGTCGAGATGCCGAGCGATAGTGCAACCGAGCAGGCAGTGCACGTGAACGGCGACATGGCGAGCTGGTACGTGTCCCGCCGGGTCGAGATCCCCGCCGGTGAGCTCGCGCAGCTCCGGCTCCCCGCGTCGGTCACCGCGCCGGACGGCGTGTCGCTGACCATCGGCGCACCGGTGCCCGTCGACGACGAGCAGTACCGGAGCTTCGAGGGCGTCCTCAGCTACCCGGGGCTCGTGAACGCGAAGGTGCGCGTCGAGATCGACCTGAACCCCTACACCTCGCGCTACGGCGAGATCGGGCTGCGGCCCGCCCGCCGTGTGCCGAGACTGCTCGTCAGCGCCGAGCGGTACTTCGACGGCGCCTGGTCGGTCCTCGACGAGCTCGCGAGCACGATCGCCGAGAGCCGGCGAGCCGAGAGCCGCGCCGCCTGATCGGGACCGCTACGCGAGAGCGGCGCGGCCTTCCGGCGGTCGGAGCTCCGCGGACGACTCGAGGGCCTCGGCGACGCGTCGGCGGGCCAGCTCGACGTACTGCTGCTCCGTGTCGTAGCCGACGTAGTGGCGATCGGCACCGACCGCTGCGACGGCGGTCGAGCCGGCGCCCATGAACGGGTCGAGGACGACGTCCCCGCGGTAGGTGTAGAGCTGGATGAGCCTTCGCGGAAGCTCGACGGGGAACGGCGCGGGGTGGCCGACCCGCTTCGCGAACTCGGGCCGGATCTCCCAGGTGTCGAGCGTCCAAGCCATGAAGTCCTCGCGGCCGATCGTCGACTCGAAGGGCAGGCCGATCTGCTGGCGCTTCTTCCAGGCAACGGCGCGCTCGAAGCGCCCCTTGCTCGCGACGAGGACGCGCTCGGTGAGGTCGCGCAGCGACGGGTTCGAGGCCGACATCCACGAGCCCCACGCGCAGTTGCCCGCCGATCCCGCGGCCTTGATCCAGACGATCTCGCCGCGGGGAAGGAAACCGAGGTCCTCGAGGATCGTCCAGACGTCCTTCGCGAGCGATCGGTAGGGCTTGCGACCGAGGTTCGCGACGTTCACGGCGATCCGGCCTCCCGGCTCGAGCACGCGCAGGCACTCCGCGAAGACGTCGTGGAGCATCTCGAGGTACTCGAGGTAGGACCCGGGAATGTGGCCCTCGCCGAGGGCCTCCTCGTAGGCCTTGGCGGAGTAGTAGGGCGGCGAGGTCGTCACGAGGGCGATGCTCTTGTCGTCGACGGCCGCCATGTCGCGGCTGTCGCCGCAGACGATGCTGTCGGCGACGGTGCAGGGCCGCACCTCGTCGTCGGCCGAGACGACCGGTGCCTCGAAGCGCGCGTAGAACTTCGACGCGTCGTGGCCCTCGCGCTTGCCGACGCCGAAGCTCGAGGTCGCAGTCTGGCGCCGTCTCGGCGGGTTGCTCTCAGCGCGTGCCATGCGACCCTCCCGGAGCTCGGATCACACGAGTGTAGTTAGCGCGGGCTGCGCCCCGTGCGAAGCGGCGGGGTGAAGGCGATGCTCCCGGCGACGGTGTCGGGGACGATCTCGACCCAGGTCCGTCCCGGGGCGAGGCCGACGGCCTGGCCGGCGCCGTCGGTGAAGCGTGTCGGGCGCGACAGCGCCGCACGGTGCCAGGTCACGGCGATCGCCTTGCCACCGCGCAGCACGTAGCCGGGACCGCTGCCGACCGTCTGGCTCTCGATGTCGCCCGATCCCCCCGGGCTCTCGATGTACGGCCCGATCGTGTAGTGGACGATCTCGACGACGACGTTCGTCGCCGTGACCGGCTGGCCGGTCAGCGCGTCGACGTCCGGCACGCCGCTGTAGGTGTGCAGCCAGGCGTGGGCCGGCTCGTCCCACGTCCACACGACGTCGGTGTCGTAGGAGAAGTCGACGCCGAACGACCTGACGTGGGACGCGCCGGCAGGGAGCGCCCGCGTGAAGTCGAACACCGGCGCCGGCGGCCCGGTGGCGCCGGGGAACAGCTTGTAGAGGGCCGCGGTGCTCGTGTAGAGGTTGTCCGGCGGCACCCGGCTCGAGATCCGGTGTGCGGCGGCCTGGGCACCTGCGAGCAGGTCCGCGGGGTGGAGCCAGCCGAGCGACATGACCGTGTCGACGTCGGGGTTGATGCCGCCGGCAAAGGCCAGGATCGGGTGGCCGTAGGCGGCCATGATGTGCCAGTCGACCCAGCGCAGCGACCGCGTCGGGCCGATGCTCGCGGCGTTTGCGCACTGGTAGACGGCGATGTAGCGCATCACGAAGCCTTCGGCCGGGGTGTCGTAGACGACGTCGGCCTCGTCGAGCCCGCTCTGGGGCCGTGCCCCCTCGGGCTCGTTCCCGATCTTCACCGCGAGAGCCGGTCGATCGGGCACGACGCCGCCTGGAGCCGGCAGGTCCGTCAGCGGGCAGCGCGCGACGGTCGTTGCCGGCACGCCCGTCGTCGTGGTGGACGAACGGGTCGTGGCGTGCCGGTGGGTCGTACCCCTCTCGGTCGCCGACAGGCCGATCAGCGTCCCACCGGTGGCGATCACGACGATGCCCAGGGCGAGGAGCAGCCGGCGCTGGCGCAGGGGGCGACGCCGGCTGTGGAGGCGTCGGCTGTGGAGGCGCCGAGCAGCCATCGGGTCAGGCTACTCAGCGCCGCTGCGTGACGAGCCCCGGCCGCGGAGCCGGTCGAGGTCGCGCCGGTCGCGCTTGGTCGGCCTGCCCGAGGCGGGGTCCCGGGCGAAGACCGGCTGCGCGAGCTCGGGTGGTGGCGGTGGTGGGCTGTGGTCGACGAGGCACACGGCCGCGAGCGGCGCGCCGAGCCGCTTGTCGACGACCTTGACGACCTCGAGGTCCCGGTCGCGCCCACCGACGCGCACGGCCACGCGATCGCCGACGACGACGGTCGACGACGCCTTCGCGGGCTTGCGGTTGAGCCGGACATGCCCGGCGCGGCACGCCTCGGTCGCAGCGGTCCGTGTCGGGTAGACGCGGACGGCCCAGAGCCATCGGTCGACGCGCGTGACGTCCATCACCGCATCGTCGCACGACCCGTGCGCCCGGGTCATGTGCGCCGGGCTGCAGCTCGCTTGACGCACCCGGCGCTCGCAACCGGGCGCGCCCGGGTACGGCAGGATGTCGCCGGAGCGGGTGTGCCGCACCCGCCAGGGCGCCGGGGACTGCCAGGTGCCGCGTCGCGCTCTGCAGGTCCAGCCTGTTGCGGGTTCACGCGGGCCGGGTGGGAAGGCATGGGTTCACAAGGAGCAGTGTCGTGAGGCGAGGGACGCGCAGGTCAGCGCGCGGGCAGCGAGAAGGGCGAGCACCGTCCCGCGTGGCGGCAGGTGTCCTCGCGACCGGACTTGCTTGCCTGCCCGCAGCCGCGGCCGGTACAGCCCTGGCGACGGGGAGGCCCCTGCGTGACGCCGCACGGCATGTCTCACAAGATACGTCCTCGACAGGAGTGCCGGGCGTCCGGCTGGCGGTCATCGACGCGGTCGGGAGCGGGCGCGCGCCCTACCGCGTCGACCTGCCGTTTGCCCAGCTCACAGGTCGACTGACCGTTGCCGAGACGAGGATCGACACGGCGCTCGCCGCTGCGGCGCGTGCCGACGTGGCGGCGTTCGAGCGCCAGGTGCGAGCCGACGTGCCGCCGGCCAGCCTGGTCGGAGGGCGCCGGCTCTCGACGCTGCGCGGTGTCGTGACGAGCGATCTCGTCTCGTCGCGGTACCTCTCGTTGACCGTCACGACGGAGACGGTCATGGCTGGTGCCGCGCACGGGATCGCGACGGTCTCGACGACGGACGACGCCCTTGCGACCGGCCGGACCATCGCGCTTGCAGCGCTCTTCCGGCCCGGCGCGCGGTGGCTCGCCGTGCTGTCGGCGCGCAGCCGGCAGATCCTCCGGCGTGAGCTCGGCCCGACGACCACTCCGCAGATGCTCGACCCGGGCACGTCAGCGATCGCTGCGAACTTCGCAGCCTGGGCCCTGACCCCGTTCGGCCTGTCCCTCGAGTTCCAGGACTATCAAGTTGCAGCCTATGTTGCCGGCACGCCCACGATCACGATCCCGTACGCGGACCTCGCCGGGACGGGGCGGCCCGGCGGTCCGATGTCGCAGGTGGCGGCCGATCCACCGCGGCGGATGGCGCTCCTGCCCGCTGCCGGCCCGCCCGTGGTCGAGGAGTGTGCGCAGCCCGTCTCCGAGGTCGACCTGTCGGTGCCCGTCCCGTCGACGTGCGCGTCGGGTGCTGTCAACGTCGTCGCCTGGGACGACCTCGTGGTCGCCGGGCTCGGCATCATGGCGCTGCCGGCGCGCGTCCCGGTCTCGGTGGTCCGCCGGACGATGTGCTCCGACACAACGACGGCCTACGACGGTTCGGACCTTCTCGAGGAGCACGCCGAGGCGCTCGTGGGCCGCTACCACGGCTGGCCTATCGGGGCTGCGGCCCTGCGGGGATTCCCGGCGTACTGCCACCGTCGCCCGGCGGCGAGGTCCTGAGCGGCCGACCTGCCGTCGCGGTCAGAACCAGGTCGAGCACCATGGCACCGGGGCCGAGCGGAACATCGCCTCGGCTCGGGCGACCGCGCTGGGGCTCTCCTCGTCGACGCGCCCGGCCCGGTGGAGCACGTGCCACGACATGCCACCGAGATAGACGGAGCCGAGCGCGTCGACGGGCGCCACGAGATCGGCAGCGGCGGTGGTCGCCGTGCAGGTGGCCCCGTCCCGACCACCGTCGAGCAGGTAGCGACCGCCGGCGAGGCCCCGCTGGTCGACGACCTCGAGCACCAGGGCGTCCGATGTCGCGTACCTGCGGCCGGCCAGAGCGCCCGGGACGTCGAGCAGACGCGCCCAGATGAAGTCGAACCGGCTTGCCTGACGGACGGCACGCCCGTCCTCGAGCAGCCAGGGCAGGGTCTCGTCGACTCCTCGCTGCCAGGCCTCGAGCGAGCGGACGAGGTCGACCTCACAGCAGAACTGCCAGAGCGCGTGGTAGGCCTCGGGCGTCGAGGCGACGAGATCGTCGATGCTCAGCTGGCTGTTGGGTCGCATCTGGTCCCAGTCCTGCTTTGCCTGGTAGCGGACGTAGCCCTCGGGCACTCCCGACGGGGACCGGTAGAGACCGAGCCTGGTCGCTGCCGCGGGAGCGCCCGGCACCTCGACGATGCCGAGCGCGACGTCCCTCCAGCGCGGTGAGCGGTCGATTGCCCCGGGTTGCGCCACCCGGACTCGGTCGTAGATGGCAGGTGCCTCGCTGCGCAGGGTCTCGGGCTCGACGAGGGCGACGTGCCCGACGGCGCGCCGGCGGAAGCGGACCGCTCGCACGTCGACGTGGTAGACGGCACCCTCGATCGCCGGGCCGAACCCGAAGCGCCCGTAGATCGGGTACTCGGCGGCGACGAGGATGCTCACCACCTCGCCCGCCTCCTTGCCGAAGCCGAGCGCGGCGTCGACCATCGCCGACAGGGCACCTCGGCGTCGGTGCGTCGGTGCGACGGTTGCGCTGCTGATCGCCGTCGCGGGCACCGGCGCAGGGCCGGGGACCGTCAGGCTCGTCGCGGCGGAGCGGAGGGTGCCGCAGAGGTCGGAGCCCTCGAACGCGGCCCACGTCCGGTCGAGGTCGACCTCGGCGCGCAGGTGCTCGACGAGACCGTCCGGCTCGTCCTGGTGGAAGCCGATCCGCAGGCACCGGACCCAGTCCGCCAGCTCGTCAGGCTCGACGAGGCGCACCGTGGGGTGCCAGACGGTGCCGTCACCCACGTCGCACCCCCGCTGCGTTGCGCCGCGCTGCGCGCCGGTGTCCTCGCGCGATGTCCACGCCGGCAGTCTCGCACGGCGCGTGGCCCGCTTCGACCAGGGCCTCGACGGCGAGGCGAGCACCACCTGGCAGGACCTCGCGACGGGTACGTCGTGCCGCGCCGCCCGCCTGTCCGCCCCGTCAGCGCGCGCCGGGAGCGCAGGTGCGATCCCATGGACCTGGGATGCGTCCCCGGTTGCGCGCGACGACTCGGTAGACCGCCTGCGCGAGGACACGTGCTCCCGGGGCGCCCATGACCGCTCCGACCCACCGGAGGGGTCGCGCGCCGGTCCCGAGCCAGGCGGCGACGGCTTGCGCGCCCGAGCAACGTCGCTCGCCGTCGACGAACCACACGGCGCTGCTCGCGTCCTGAGGGGTGAGGGCCACCGTCTCGAGGTCGGCCGACTGCCAGGGCGACAGGGTCGCACCGAGGTGGAGGCGGCGCTGCAACGCGTGGACCGCGCTCGTGCAGAACCCGCAGTCGCCGTCGAAGAGCAGAACAGGCTGCGCCATCGTGCCCTCGACCGTCGTCGTGTGTTCGTGCCGGCCCCGCAGGCCGCCGGACTATCCCCGTGGTCGGAACCGGCGTCGATCCGGTGACCTCGCGCTTTTCAGGCGCGCGCTCTGCCAACTGAGCTACCCGACCTCGCAGCACAGACTAGCCGCCACGAGGCGCCCGCCATGGAGGGCCGGACGGGCTGACCCACCGCTGGCGGGGGCTCGGGGCCAGCCGTCGTGCTGGATGCGGACCTGACGGGATTTGAACCCGCGACCTCCGGCTTGACAGGCCGGCGTGCACTCCGAGCTGCACCACAGGTCCTCGTTCCCGACTGCCGGCTCGTCGATCGGCCGACCTCCCGGGTAGAGGCGTGAGCATCCTAGGTCATCTGCAGCGGGGACCGTGCCGGAGCAGCCTCGGGCGCCTCGGGCGCCGAGCTCGAGCTGCTGTCGCCGCGCCGGTCGGATAGCCGGAGCCGGCTGCCGGTGGCGTCCCCGGAGGGGTCCGGACCCGCGTCGCCGCCTCGGACGGGAGATCGTTGGGGTGAGCTGCGCTGCTCGAAGCTACGACGGAGCACGTCAAGGACAGGTCGCGATGTCCGACGAGCGCGACGATCCTCGGTCGCCAGCACCGGAGCACCGGAGCACCGGAGCCGGGCTTTGCTGCGCGAAGGCTCCGGATCGCTCGTCTGCTCCTCGCGCACCGGCTGCACGACCGCATCCTCCCGGGAGAGAGAGGCACCTCGTCGCGTCCGTCGACACGCGTTCCGTCAGCCAACTCGTCGGTCCAAGCTGAGCTCTACGGGTGGTCAGGTGCGCCGATGCCGAGGTAGCACGCCTTGCAGGAGAACCGGTCGCCGATCACGATGCCCTCAGCCTCGAACGTGTACTCACCGCACTGCGCGCACCTTCTGCGCGTCATGGCCCTGGCGCGCGGCCTGAAGACACGGTCGTTCCGCGACTCGTGCTCGAACATATCTCCGGCGGGCTCGGAGGTGACGACATCGAGGATCGGACCAATGACGTCGTCGGGCATTGCTGACGGGTTGACGCCTTGGGACCGCAGAACGAGAAATGGCTCGCCGACTCCACCCGTGAGCCGTTCCAAGAAGTCGTTCCTCACGTGCACTCGTACCGCCCCGACGTCGGGACGGTGCAGGGTGATCGCCAATTTTCCGTATGCAAGCCTCTTGTACAGCCCCTTGCCGTAGGTGGCGCCTGTGGCGATCTGCACGCCATCGTCGAAGCAGCCGCTGCTGTCGTCGTCTGACAGCTCCGAGAACGCGAAAGTTCCGTAGTCCCTCTCTCGCGTCACGCCGAGCAAGTCCATGGCGTGCATGCCTGCCCGGAACCCGAGTGGCATGCAGATGCACTTGTGGCCTTGGAAGTCGAATGCCCAGTGCGGGATGTCCACGTTCTCGTGGTCATGTCCAGTCATTTCACCCATCCAGTCCAAATTACACGCACATTGGTCGCAAGATTAGTCTCCGTCGTGCCACGAGTGCTGCTCGCAGGATCCCGTTGCCAGTTGAGTCCCAGCGAGTGATGTACGAGCAGCCGGTGA